>JAISBF010000033.1 GCA_031266335.1 Verrucomicrobiales bacterium | reverse complement strand
AGCGCCAGGCTGACGCGCAGGTCGTTGCCCTTCTTCAGCAGCGGCTTCAACTCGCTGGCGCGGATTTTGACAATCGCAAACTCCGCCGCGACGAAAAAGCCGTTGATGAACACCAACACGGCAATCACCAGCAACTGCCAAGCCATATCAAACCAATGCATAGGAATAAATTCGACCCTAGATGAAAAGCCGCCCGAGGCAACCGAATTGAACCGCGCGGGACGGGGCGGCGGGTTCAAACCGTCGCGCCGCTTGCCACTCCGTCAGCGGCCAGCACCCCGTGCCAAGACAACGCGGGGTAAACCGCTGACCGTCGCCCCAGCAGGCTGCCGGGATTAATCACCGCGTTGCAACCGACCTCGGCCTCATCGCCGACAATCGCGCCGAACTTGCGCAACCCGGTGGCAATGCGCCGCTCGCCCTGCCGGACCACAATCTCCCGCCGATCCAGCCGCAGGTTGGACAAAATCACGCCCGCCCCCAGATGCGCGCGATGGCCCAGAATCGAGTCGCCGACGTAGGAAAAATGCGGCACCTGCGCCTCGTTGAACAGCACGCAATTCTTGAACTCGCAACTGTTGCCCAGCACGCAACCGTCGCTGACGATGACATTCTCACGGAGATACGCGCCGTGCCGGACATGGCAATTCCGGCCAATCCACGCCGGCCCCGCGATATAGGCGCCGGGTTCAATCACCGTGCCTTCGCCGATGAATACTCGGTCGCCGATAAACGGTTGGCCGCTGACCCGCCCCAGCATCGCCGGCTGGAGACGGGATTGCAGGTAGAGCGGAATTTGCCGCAACGCGTCCCAGACGTATTCGGCGTCGGCAAACAGCGCGCTGTGCTCGGTCTGCGTAAAATCCAAATAATCCTCAGGCTTGAACATGCCGCCAGCTTACCGGCGGCCAAACAAAACTCCAATCGCAAATCACCTGAGAAACTCCGGCCACGAAGACGCGAAGGCGCGAAGGATTTTTTACAGGGAGAACATGGAGTTCATGGAGGGTTTAAAAAGATAAGCTCCATGTTCTCCATGAACTCCCGGTAAAAAATCCTTCGCGTCTTTGTGGCCGGAGTTCTCATCGTCAGCGCACCTTCACTGTTTGGCTTTTCCACCGTCAGCGGCTATCTTGTTCGCATGAATTACCGCATTGAAAAAGACACCCTGGGCGAAGTGCGCGTCCCCGCCGACGCCTATTACGGCGCGCAGACCCAGCGCAGCATTGACAATTTCAACATCGCCCGCGACATCAACCGAATGCCGCGCGAAATCATCCGCGCCTTCGCCGTGTTGAAAAAAGCCGCCGCGCTGACCAACCGCGACCTCGGCGTGTTGTCGCGCGAAAAAGCCGACCTCATCGGCAGCGTGTGCGATGAAATCCTCGCCGGCCAGCTCGACGACAGCTTCCCGCTGGTGGTGTGGCAGACCGGCAGCGGCACGCAAAGCAACATGAACGTCAACGAAGTCATCGCCAACCGCAGCCACGTCCGGCACGGCGGCCAGCTCACTGACAGCGGCAAGTTTTTACACCCCAACGACGACGTCAACCAATCGCAATCATCCAACGACACCTTCCCGACCGCCATGCACATCGCCGCCTATCAAATGCTCGTGACCACCACCATCCCCGGCCTCGAGCGGTTGCGCGACACGCTGACGGTGAAGGCGCGACAATATATGCGCGTGGTCAAAATCGGCCGCACGCATTGCATGGACGCCACGCCGCTGACCGTGGGCCAGGAACTCAGCGGTTACGCCGCGCAACTCACGCACGGCCTGCGCGCGCTCAACCACTCGCTCGCGCACCTGTCCGAACTGGCGCTCGGCGGCACCGCCGTCGGCACCGGCCTCAACACCCCGCCCGGCTTCGCCGTCAGCGTCGCGGCCAACATCGCCGCGCTCACCGGCCTGCCGTTCGTCAGCGCCCCGAACAAATTCGAGGCCCTCGCCGCGCACGACGCCATCGTCGCGGCGCACGGCGCGCTGAAAACCGTCGCCGTCAGCCTGATGAAAATCGCCAACGACCTCCGCCTGTTGGCCTCCGGCCCGCGCAGCGGCATCGGCGAGCTGCGCCTCCCCGCCAACGAACCCGGCTCGTCCATCATGCCCGGCAAAGTCAACCCCACGCAATGCGAGGCGCTGACGATGATTGCCGCGCAAGTCCTCGGCAACGACGTCGCCGTCAACATCAGCGGCGCCAGCGGGCACTTCGAGTTGAACGTGTTCAAGCCGGTGATGATTTATAACTTCCTGCACAGCGCCCGGCTCATCGGCGAGGGCTGCGTCAGCTTCAGCGACAAATGCGTCGCCGGCCTCGAACCCATCGAGGCCAACATCCGGCGACACGTTGACAACTCGCTGATGCTGGTCACCGCGCTCAACCCGCATATCGGCTACTACAAAGCCGCCGAAATCGCGCAACAAGCGCATCAGACCGGCGCCACGCTGAAGGAGACGGCGGTGAAACTCGGTTACGTCACCCCGGAGCAATTCGACGCGTGGGTGAAACCGGAAAACATGGTTGGAGAGCTGGATTGACCCGTGCCGCTGACGGTCGGGAAGGGGGGCGATATTTTGAGGGGTGGAAAATTTTCGTTTTTTTTAACCACGGATGGACACAGATGAACACGGATATTATTAAAAATAAATTAATCTGCGGATTAACTATCCGTGTTCATCCGTGTCCATCCGTGGTTAAAAAAAACGCCCACCACCACTCAACCCCAAATCTGCCGGTCCAACGTCCGGTATTGCACCGCCTCGCTGAGGTGTTCCGCGCTGACTTGCTCGCGTCCCGCCAGATCCGCGATGGTGCGCGCCACTTTCAAAATCCGGTCGTAGGCCCGCGCGCTTAGTTGCAGGTCGTTCATCGCGTAACGCAGCAAGGCCCGGCATTCCTCGTCCAGCGGCACGTGAGCGCGCAGTTGCCGTGGACTCATCTGCGCGTTGCACCAAATCGCTTTCCCGGCGAAGCGCCGGTGCTGCACGGCCCGGCAGTCCTCCACCCGCCGGCGGATTTGCGGGGAGGTCTCCCCGGTGGGGGCCGCCAACATCTGCTCGTGCGGCAGCGCCGGCACTTCCACGTGGAGGTCGATGCGGTCCAGCAGCGGCCCCGAAATCTTGTTCAAGTACCGCCGCACCGCTGACGCTGACACCCGGCCCTGCCGCGCGTCGCCCCCGCTGCCCGTGGGCGTGGGATTCATCGCCGCCACGAACATGAAACGCGCCGGGAACGTCACCGTCCCCGCCGCCCGCGAAATCGTCACCTGGCCGTCCTCCAGCGGCTGCCGCAGCACCTCCAACGCGCCGCGCTTGAACTCCGGCAGCTCGTCCAGGAACAGCACGCCGTTGTGCGCCAGGCTCACTTCCCCCGGCAGCAGTTGCGTCGAGCCGCCGACCAGCCCGATGTCGGAGATGGTGTGGTGCGGCGCGCGGAACGGCCGCGTCGCCACCAGCGCCCGGCCGGCGGGCAGCCGCCCCGCGACGCTGTGAATGCGGGTGGTTTCCAGCGCCTCCGGCAGCGTCATGCGCGGCAGGATGCCCGGCAACCGTTTCGCCAACATGCTTTTGCCCGACCCCGGCGGGCCGATCATCAGCAGGTTATGCCCGCCGGCGGCGGCCACCTCCAGGCTGCGCTTGACACTTTCCTGCCCCCGCACGTCGGCGAAATCCGACTCCGGGTCCGGCTCATGGTCAGCGGCGAAATAATCCGTCCGGTGCGGCGTCGCGCTGATGGCGGCCCTGCCTTCCAAAAACTCCGCCGCGGCGCGCAAATTTTTCACCGGCAGCACCCGCAGTCCCGCCACCACCGCCGCCTCCGCCGCGTTTTCCTCCGGCACCAGCAGCGCGGCCAACCCCAGCTTTTTCGCCAGCAGCGCGATCGGCAGCACGCCCTTCACCCGCCGCACCGCGCCGGTCAGCGCCAGCTCGCCAATCGCCAGAAACCGCCCTTCCCGCGCCGCCGGCAGGACGCATTGCCCCGCCGCGACCAGGATGCCCAGCGCCATCGGCAAATCAAAGCTCGGCCCCGCTTTGCGCAAGTCCGCCGGCGCGAGATTCACGGTCACTTTGCCGGGCGGATACCGGTAGGCGCTGTTTTGCAACGCCGTCTTGACGCGGTCGCGCGATTCCCGCACCGCGGCATCCGGCAGGCCGACCACCACGAACTCCGGCATGCCCTTGGAGACGATTTCCCCCACGTTGACTTCCACTTCCACGGGATGCGCCTGCACTCCGACCACCGCCGCCGCCTTGATTTGGGAAAGCATAGAATGCCGGCAGACTAGCCGGCGGCGCGGCGCAGGGAAATCCCGCGCCTGTTTGCGATTGTATGACAATGTGCAGACCGCGCGCTGACGCTGACCGTCCGCCGGCGGTTTCTTGCTTGCGCAAAAAGCGATTCGCGTCAACCATTCCAGCCATGTCCAAGCGCCCTCACCGTAACGTCAAGGTCGGCCTCGTCCAGTTCGCCAGCGCGCGCGCCGCGGAACAGAATTTGCAACAGGCCGCCGCCCTGTGCCGCCGGGCCGCTGACGGTGGCGCGCAAATCATTTGTTTGCAGGAACTGTTCCGCAGCGATTATTTTTGCGTGACGGAGGACTACCGGCAGTTCGACCTGGCGGAGCCGATTCCCGGACCGAGCACCGCGGCACTGTCAGCGGTGGCCAGGGACTGCGGCGCGGTCATCATCGCCAGCCTGTTCGAGAAACGTGCCGGCGGGCTGTATCACAACACCGCCGCCGTGCTGGATGCTGATGGCGCGCTGCTGGGGGTATATCGCAAAATGCACATCCCGGACGACCCGGCGTTTTACGAGAAATTTTATTTCACGCCGGGCGACCTGGGCTTCAAGGTGTTCGACACCAAATTCGGGCGCCTCGGCGTGCTGGTGTGCTGGGACCAATGGTATCCCGAGGCCGCGCGGCTGACGGCGTTGCGCGGCGCGGAGATGCTGTTTTACCCGACGGCCATCGGCTGGGCGACGGGTGAAAAACCGGAAATCCGCCGCGCACAACACGACGCCTGGCGCACCATCCAGCGCGCGCACGCCATCGCCAACGGCGTGTTCACCGTCAGCGTCAACCGCGTCGGCACCGAGGGACCGCTGGAGTTCTGGGGCGGCTCGTTCGCCTGCAACCCGTTCGGCGAGATGCTTTGCGAGGCGTCGCACGACCGCGAGGAAGTTCTCGTCGCCGACCTGAACCTCGCTGACGTTGACCACACGCGGCAGCACTGGCCGTTCTTGCGCGACCGGCGGATTGACGCTTACGGTGAGTTGACGCGGCGGTTTATTGATTGACCTGATTTTTTTAACCACGAAGACACCAAGGCACGAAGTTTTGCTTAAAAAATACTTGGGGCCTTGGTGTCTTGGTGGTTCACCTTCACCGTCAGCGTGCCGCGATATAGTAATTTGACTTTCCCCGCCGCCCGGCAATAATGCGCCGCGTGACGGTCAGCGGACAACTCGGCGAGCTTTGTCGCGGGCGTGGCGACGGCCTGCAAATTTTCCTGCAACGCGGCGGCGCGCGCTGGCTCGTCTTCACCGCCGGCGCCGCCATCCTGGGCAATTTTGCCTACGGTCTCGGCCTCGGCGGCGCGCGCAGCCTGGTCATGGGGCTGATGGTCGGCGTGAAACTGCCGCTGGTGATTTTCCTGACGCTGGCGGTCAACGCCCTGCTCAACGCCTTGCTCGCCGGCGCCCTCGGCACGGGCCTGGGCGGCCGGCAAACGCTGCGGCTGCTGACGCTGCCGTTCGGGTTGATGGGGATGATTTTGCTGGGCCTGGCGCCGGTGGCGTGGTTCCTCGCGTGGCACGCGCCCGCCGCTGACGGTGACGATTATAAAATCTGGTACCCGGCGTTTTTACTGCTGCATACCGTCGGCATCGCGCTGGCGGGCATCCTGGCGCACCGGCAAATCCTGCCGCAGGTACGGGCGCTGGCGGTGACGCGGGCGCGCGGGACGCTGGTGTTTTTCGTGTGGCTGGCGGGGAACTTGTTCGTCGGCGCGCAACTGACGTGGCTGTTCCGCCCGTACTTCGGCTCGCCGGGACTGCCGGTGCAATTCCTGCGCGATCACCCGCTGGAGGGCAATTTTTACGAAGCCGTGCTGCACAGCCTCCGGGCGATATTTTAAAAACCATGAACACCACCACCCCGCCACCCCTGCCGGACGCCAAGCCTGAACCCCAACCGGGCCGGCTCAGCGTGCTCACCCTGCTCAAACAACCCGCCGCCACCGTCGGCGCCGCCGTCGCGCGCGGCGAGGAGACGGCGCTGACCGTGCGGTTCACCGTCAGCGCCGTGCTGTGCCTGGCCGTGTTCGGCCTGGTGCTCGGCACTTACGCCAGCGGCGCGCAACTGTGGGCGGTGCCGCTGAAGGTGGCGGGCGGCGGGCTGTTCGCGGCGTTGCTGTGCCTGCCGAGCCTGATTATCTTCGGCGTCATGGGCGGCATGGACCTCGGCCTGCGCCGCGCGTTGTTGTTGCTCAGCGGCATGCTGGCGCTGACGGGGCTGATGCTCGTCGGCTTCGCGCCGGTGGTGTGGCTGTTCAGCGTGTCCACCGCCAGCGACAACTTCATGGGCTTCCTCGCCGTCGTCATCGCGCTGCTGGCCTTCATCATCGGCAGCCGCGCGCAATGGAAGATGGCCGCTCAGCTCGGGTTGCGACAGGTCGGCGGGCTGTGCTTGTGGACGGTGATGTTTATTTTCGTCATCCTGCAACTGACCTGCACCCTGCGCCCGCTGATCGGCCAATACGACCGGTTGTTGCATGTTAACGAAAAGCGGTTCTTCATCACGCACTGGGTGGACCGCGGCAAATAATGCCGCGCCGGCGGATGCGGCGCGGCGGTTTTCCCCTCGCGCTGCCGGTGGCGTTGCCCTAGGGTAGGCGGGCAGCCTATGGACATCCATTTCGACAATTACTACATGCCCGCCGAGTGGGCGCCGCACGAGGCGACCTGGCTGGCGTGGCCGGTCAACCTTGAGACGTGGCCGCAAGACCTCGAGGCGGTGCGCGGGATTTACGCGCAAATGATCGCGGCGCTGACGGCGGGCGAGCGCGTGATTTTGCTGGCCGCTGACGATGCGGTGGCCGGCCAGATTCGGCAACGGCTCGCCGGCAGCGGCGTTAATTTCGCCAACCTGCGCGTGGTCACCATTCCCGTCAACGACTCGTGGCTGCGCGACGCCGGGCCGATTTTCGTCAAACATCGCGCCGCTGACGGTCAGCCGCCGCTGGTCGCGCACGATTTTGTGTTCAACACGTGGGGGAAAAAATACGGCCCGTGGGACGACGACGACCAAATCCCGACGCGCGCCGGGCGGCTGCTCGGTTTCCCCGTGGTCGCGCACGACATGGTGCTGGAGGGCGGCTCGATTGACGTGAACGGCAGCGGCAGCGTGCTCACCACGCGGCAATGTTTGCTCAACCCGAACCGCAACCCGTCGCTGAC
>JAISBF010000032.1 GCA_031266335.1 Verrucomicrobiales bacterium | reverse complement strand
GAGACTGTCGCCAAGGTTTTACCACATGGGGAATGGAGAAGGCAAAACTCGGCGGGGAAATTAAAGAGTCGGGGCAGTAGTCATAATGAGCGCGTGAGCGCGTGAGCGCGTGAGCGCGTTGCTTCGATTCTATGGGCTATCTCGGTCATCTTCAGCGGGTTATCGGATTCTCGCTTTGGCTTAACCACCGTGTTTTTTAGTGGCCAGTGTCAGCGGATATCAATAACGGAGTGGGACGGTATCTTATCCGCCTAACATGTGCAAGTATTTTTTTAACCGCTGAGACGCGGAGGCGCGGAGTTTTTTTACCGGGAGTTCATGGAGGACATGGAGAGCTGTTTTGCTGGGCTCTCCATGAACTCCATGGTCTCCCTGTAAAAATTAGAACTGGTGTCTATAGCCAGCGGTCAAACCCCACGGGTGGTCGTCTTTGTCGCCGAAGCTGGCTTCGTAGTCGAGGTGGAGTTGGTTGGTGGTGTCGAGTTGCCAGATGAGGCCGCCGCCTACTTCAGCACGGGCACCGTCAGTGTTGGCGCGGGTGGATTGGTAGCCGTTGCGCAGAGTGCCGCCGCTGCTGATGGTTTCGACGCCGCTGATCTTCACGTAGGGTTGCAGGGCGCCGCCGTTGGCGAGCTTAAGGGTGTGGCCAAACACGCTGCCGATGCGGAGTTGCAGGGCGTCGAGGTCTTGGGCGCTGATGGTCAGCGGACCGGCGGTGTAATCCTCGGCGAGGATGTGGAGATAGTTCACTTGGAATTGCGGTTCAATGAACCAGTCATCCTTGAAGGTGAACTTCTTCCCGATTTCGAGGCTGCCGCCGAGGTTCACGTCGCTGTAGCTGGCGGTGAGTTGGGTGTTGCCGTAGGGGGCTTTCAAGTCGTTATCGACACTGGCAGCTTTGACGGTGGCATCTATATAGAAGCCGCTGCTATGTAACCAGGTGGCGTAGAGGCCGCCGTAGTAGGAGTTGAGTTCACCGTCAGTGCCGGGGGTGCGGTAGTCTATATCACTGCGGCCGTAGCCGGCATAGACTCCAAGATACAAGTCACTGTCAGCGCTGAGGGTGAACTTATGATCCGTACCGAGATCGACACCATAGATGAGTTGTTCGTAGGCTTTGCCTGCTACTTGGCTGCCGACGTTTAGCTGTTGGCCGTAGCTTCTGAGCCAGAGGTTGTCGATGAGGTTGTTGTATGGAACGCGGACATCCTTGTCCGCCAGCGGGCGGGACGCCCGCGCTCCATAGCGCAACTCGCCCATGCGCTTGAGCAGGCTGTTTTGCTGGGCGAACCACAGGCTTTGCTGGACGGCGATGGCGCTGTTCAAGACGGCGCCGGCGGGGCTGGTGCCTTTTTTTACAAAATGGTCACCGTCTTTAACGATGGTGTCGATGCCCCAGTCGATCGGATCCCATTGCCAGTGTTCGGTGCCGTCGCCGCTGACGATGCCGGGGAGGACTTGGTTGGGGTCGGCTTTGCCGTCGCCGGTGGTGTCGATGTGGACTTTGCCTGCACCGTCAGCGGTGCCGGTGACGGTGATGGAGCCGCCCGCGCCGGTGTCGCTGTTGACGCTGATGGTGACGGTGCCGGTGTGGGTCATGTTGTCGAAGATGACTTCGTAATCACCGAGGTTCCATACGCCGTGGTTTTCGCCGTAGTTGCCGTGGCTGTTTTTGTCGAAAGTCCACGCGCTGTCGCCGCCGGTGATGAGGTTGCCGCCGTGGTAGCCGCCCTCACCCGTCGCGCCGGTGTCGAGGGTGACGGTCACCGCCGCGTTGTCATGCTGGAACACGTCGCCGGTGATGGTGGAGGTGCCGGACAAATGCAGGTTCACTGCGGAAGAATCACCGGCGTTGAGGTCGCCCTGCAAACTCGAACCGCCGCTCACCTCGATGTTGGCCACGGTCTGTTTGTCCACCGGCACCACCTGGCCGTCGCTGTTCGTGCCGCTGCTGATGCTGCCGACTTGCAGCGCCGCCGTGCCGCTGATGGTGGCGCCATCCTTGATGAGCACTTCATAAACCATGCCGGTCACCGCCGCAAGGCGCTCGAGGTCATAATAAAAAACCTGGCCGTTCGCGTCATATTGCGGGCGCGACCAATCAATCGTGATACCCGTTCCCTGCGCCGATTGAATGGAACCGCCAGCCACCACCAAGGTCTGGGTGCCAGTGCCCAGGTCCAGGGAAGCCGCCACGGTGGCGCCCACCGCGTCCGCCCCCGTGACACTGACCGCCACATTCCGCAACTCCACAGACACCCCGCCGGTGCCGGATATCAACACCCCGTCTCCCCGCCGCCCCCGGGTGTCAATCCGCCCGCCGTCAACCACGACGGCGGCGCCGTTATAGGCGATAATCCCCGCGCCGAAATCCCCGGCCATGTCGATTTGCAAATCGCTGACCGTTATCTCCGAACCAACGCCGGTGGCGCTGATCCCGCGTCCCTCATTGCTGCTCCAACCGCCGCCGGTGTGCCGCACGGACCAGCCGGAGCCGCTGACTTTCGCCCCGTTAAGCGCATAAACCCCCATGGCGCCAACCCCCGCGGTATTAATCGCGACCTCGTTCAGCGTGGCCGTCGAGCTACCGATGATATAAACGCCGCTCGCGCCGCTGCCCGAGGTGTTAATGGCGCCGCCGGACAAAGTCAGCGACCCCTGGTTGGTGACATAAGCGCCATGCCGCCCGTTGCCCGTGTCAAACGTGGAACTCAGGGTGACATGAGTGCCGCGGTAAAACGCGGTACTGCCGGCGACTTGCAAGGCCGCCGTGCCCGCGACCGCCGTGTAAGTCCGGTCGGTTTCCGTCACGGTGCCGGCGGTGACGGCGAGGTTCTGCGCGGCCACGGTCAGCGCCAGGGCGGGCAGGAGGGTTAATATTAGGGTTAGGGTTTTTATTATGGGTGTGTTCATAAGGATTTTTATCCGCAGATTACGCAGATTTTTTTAATAGTTTTTAATGGCCACAAAAAAACACAGAAAGCAGCGGGTTTAACAAAGTTTTGTGGGTTCTGTGTTTTTTTGTGGCCATTTTCGTAGTTGGTTTAGTGACGGTTTAGTTGGCGCCTTCGGAGTGTTTGGCGGTGTAGAGAAGCCAGAGGAAGGCTTGGTCTTCGTTGGCGGGCAAGTAGTTGCGGCGCAGGGATTTGATTAGTTCAGTGGACATGCTGAGGTTCCTTTAGTTGGGGTTTTTTACTGGGTTGAAAGGGGTAAAAACGGGTGTGGAGTAGACAACTCCATCGATGGAGTTGACTACTCCACGAATGGAGTGGACGACTCCACTAAGGGAGTTGACAACTCCACCGATGGAGTTGACTACTCCATCAAGGGAGTTGACGACTCCATCGATGGAGAAGACAACTCCACCAAGGGAGTTGACGACTCCATCGGTGGAGAAGACAACTCCAGCAAGGGAGTTGATGACTCCATCAGCGGAGTAGGCTACTCCATTGGCGGAGTTGGCGACCACATCGGGAATGGGGTGGTTAAAATTCTGCCGGGAAATTAAGCAGTCGGGGCAAGCGTCGTGCTCAAAGAGCGAGGGAGCGAGGGAGCGAGGGAGCGAGGGAGCGAGGGTAATTTACCCGCCCGGCTACTGCGCTGTCAAGCTCGAAAAGCATGGGACGCAAGTTAACGGGTTGTGGGGGAGCGTCAAGGGGAATTTTAAAAGTTTTTTGGTTTTCTGGTTTTTTAGTTTTTTGGTTGCGCGGTATCTCGCCAACTAAAACCAGTAAACTAAAAAACCAGTAAACCAGAAAACTTCCCTCCCCATCCCTCAGCGGCTTATTCCCCGCTGGTACTGGCGGCCTCGGTGGGTTCCTCGGTCTTTTTGATGTTGACCATGGTGACGGGGATGCGGCTGCTCTTGAAGAAGCTGTTTTTGTTCAATACGTGTTCTTGCAGCCATTCAAACAGGAGGAAGGATACCGGGGTGACGTACAGGGTCAGGACTTGCGATACCATCAGGCCGCCGATGATGGCGAGGCCGAGGCCGACGCGGGTGCCGCCGCCGGCGCCCCAGCCGATGGCCAGCGGGATGGCGCCCATGACGGCGGCCAGGGTAGTCATGATGATGGGGCGGAAGCGCTCGATGCAGGCTTCCTCGACGGCCTCGCGCGGTTTTTTGCCGATGTCCATTTGTTGCAGGGCGAAGTCAACGATGAGGATGCCGTTCTTTTTCACGATGCCGATGAGCATGAAGATGCCAATCATCGAGTAGAGGGAGAAGTCCTGGCCGAACGCCCACAAGGTGGCCAGGCCGCCGACGGTGGCGGGCACCAGGGTGCTGAGCACGGTCAGCGGGTGCAGGTAGCTTTCATACAGGATGCCGAGGATGACGTACATGATGAAGACGCTGAAGATGAGCAGCAGCGGGAAGACCTCGAAGAGTTGCGCGAAGATGTCGGCGTCGCCCTTGAGGCCGTGGATGATGCCGGACGGGATGGTGTCGTGCGCGAGGCGGTTGATTTGGTCGGCGACGGTGCCGATGGCGACGCCGGGGGCGAGGTTGAAGAAGATGGTGACGCTGGTGAACTGGTCGATGTGGTTGACTTGCATCGGGCCGAGGGTGGGGCGCCAGGTGGCGACGGCGTTGAGGGGGACGAGGCCGCCGGCGGCGGATTTGACGTAGAGCAGGCCGAGGTCGCCGGGGTCGCGCCGCCGGGCGTCGTCCACTTCCATGATGAGCTGGTATTGGTCGCGCTCGGTCTTGATGAGGTAGAGGTAGTTTTGTGAGTAGGCGTTGCGCAGCACGCTTTCGATGTCCTCGACGCTGACGCCGTAGGTGGTGGCTTGCTCGCGCAGGAGGTCGATTTGCAATTGGGGGAAGTTCAGGTTCATGTCCGAGGAGACGGAGGCCATGCCGGGGAGGTCGCGCATTTTTTGCGTCATCGCGGCGGCGGCGGCATAGACTTGCGCGGGGTCGAGGCCGCTCATGGCGAAGGCGTATTTGCCCTGCATGGTGGCGGTGGCGCCGGTGCTGATTTTGAGGACGGGGTCGGCCTGCAACATCGGGATGATGCCGGGGACTTGCGTCATCAGGCCGGAGAATTGCGTCAGCACGGTGTCAATGTCAGCGCGTGCCGCGCGGTCTTTCAGGAACAGCACGGTCACGCCCAGGTTGGAGGGGATGAAGCCGGTGATGCCGGTCAGGGTGATGCCGATGTTGATGTCGGGGTGCCGGCCCATCAGGTCGAGGACTTGCGCCTGGTAGCCGCGCATTTTTTCCGGCGAGGAATCCTGCGCGGCGACGAACGCGCCGTGGATGACGCCGCTGTCGCCGGTCGGCAGGAAGGTGCGCGGCAGGTTGATGAAGAACCAGTAGCTGCCGGCGGCGCAGGCGACCCAGGCCAGGATGGAAATCCAGGTGTGATGCAGGAAGAAGTCCAGCGAGCGGCCGTACAGCCGGGTCAGGCCGCCGAACCATTGCTCCGTGAAGCGCTGCATCAGCGTCAGCCGATGCTGGCCGGCGCGGTCGCCCAGCACGCGGGAGCACATCAACGGGGTCAAGGTCAGCGAGACGACGCCGGAGCACACCACGGTGATGATGATGGTCACGCCGAACTCGCGGAAAATCAACCCTACCTGCCCCGGCATGAACACCAGCGGGATGAACACCGCTGCCAGTGACAGGGTCATCGACAAAATGGTGAAGCTGATTTCCCTGGCGCTGTTGAAGGTGGCGGTCATCACGCCCTCGCCGGCTTCCATGCGGCGCACGGTGTTTTCCAGGAACACGATGGCGTCATCCACCAAGAAGCCGATGGCCAGCACCAGCGCCAGCAGCGAGAGGTTGTCGATGCTGAAGCCGCACAGGTTCATGATGACGAACGTCACCAGCAGCGAGATGGGCAACGCCACGGCGGGCACGATGGTGTCGGCCGCCTTGCCCAGGAACACGTAAATCACCAGCACCACCAGCGCGAAGGCGATCAGCAGCGTCTCCATCACGTCGTGCAGCGAGTCCAGAATCGTCACCGAGCGGTCGTAAATCACGAACATCCGCGCCGAGCCGGGCACCAGCAGTTGCAGTTGCGGGATAATCTCGCGCACTTGCGCGGCGACGGCGACGGCGTTGGCGTCGGACTGCTTGGAGACCGCCATCACCAGCGTCTCGGCGTCGGGCGGCAAGTCCTTGTAAAAGAATTGCGCCGACACGCGCTCGTTGTTGATGGAGTCGCGCACGTCCGCCACGTCGCGCAGATAAATCGCGTGACCGTCCGCGTAGCCGATGATGAGTTTCGCGTAGGACGCGGCGTCGGCGAGCTGGCCCTGCGGCGAAAGCAGGAAGGTGCGGAAGCGGCCGTCGAACTGCCCCGCGCCCTGGTATTGCGTCGCCCGCGTGATGGCGGCGGCCACGTCCTGCATGGACAGGCCGCGGGCGCTGACCTTGCCGGGGTCCACTTTCACGCGCACGGCGGGCGCGGCGGAATAGACCTGCACGTTGGACACGCCGCTGATGATGGAGATGCGCTGGCCGATGCTGGTGGAGGCGATTTCGTACAACTGGCCGCGGGTCAAGGTCTGGCTGCTGAGCGCGATGTAGATAATCGGCTGGTCGTTCGGGTTGGTTTTCTTGAACGTCGGCGGCGCGGGCAAGTCGGCGGGCAACTGGCCGGTCGCCTGCGTGATGGCGGTCTGCACGTCGGTGGCGGCGGCGTCGATGTTCTTGGTCAGTTGAAACTCCAGGTTCAGTGTGGTGGAACCCTGCCGGCTCGCCGAGGTGATTTCCTTGATGCCGGGGATTTGCAAGAACTGCTTCTCCAGCGGCGTGGCGATGTTGTTGGCCATCGTCACCGGACTCGCGCCGGGATAGCTGACGCTGACGCTGATGACCGGCGAGGGGATGTCGGGCAAGTCGTTCACCGGCATCCGCTGGTAACAGATAATGCCGAAGACGATGACGCTGGCGGTGACCATCATGGTGAACACCGGGCGCCGGATGAATGGGTCGGACAAGCTCATGCGGTTCCTTAAGGTTGCGCGCCAGCGTCAGTGGGCCGGGCCGCCGGGGTTGGCGCCGGGGCCGCGGGGTCGGCGCCCGCCGCTGACGCTGGTGTTGCCGCCGGCGGTGTCACCACGCGGACTTGCGCGCCGGGACTCAACATCAGTTGCCCGTCCAGCACCACCGTCTCGCCGGCGGCGACGCCGTGTGCCAGCACCACCAAATCCCCCTGCCGCTGACCGGGCGTCACCAGCCGCAAATCCACCGTCAAGTCCGGCTTGACCACGAACACATACGGCCCGCTGTGGCCGATTTGCACCGCGCCCGCCGGCACCAGCACCGCGTCGGGCAGCTCCGTCAACACCAGTTGCACCTTGACGAACTGGCCGGGCCAGAACAGGCGGTCCTGGTTCGGCATGATGGCCCGCAACAGCACCGTGCCGGAACCCGCGCGCACGACATTGTCGAGGAAATACAAATCACCGTGACGGCTCTTGCGCTCGTCGTCCGGGAACGACACCTTCACCTTCAGCGTGCCGTGCTTGAAATATTCCCGCACGCGCGGCAAATCGACCTCCGCCACGATGAAGTCCACATACATCGGGTCCATGCGTTGAATCGACACCAGCGCGGCGTTGCTGTACGCCGTCACCACATTGCCGATGTCAACCTGGTGCGCGCCGGTCTTGCCGTCGATGGGCGCGGTAATCTGGCAGTAACCCAAGTTGATTTTAGCGGTCGCCAACGCCGCCTCGTCCGCCTGCACCGCCGCCTGGTTCACCGCCACCGTGGTCTTTAAATTCTCCAGATCCTGCGCGGAAATAAAATCCCCCGCTACCAGGTTTTCATTGCGCTGGAGTTGCGCCTGGTTGTAAGCCAGCGTGGCCCGGTCGGACGACAATCGCGCCTCCGCCTGCTGCACCGCCGCCGCGTAGGGCCGCGGGTCAATGGTATAGAGCGGATCGCCCAGCCGCACCTCCTGCCCGTCCTGGAAATGAATCGCCGTCACCGGCCCCGACACCTGCGGGGTGATCAGCACGCTCTGCAACGCCTGGCAAGTGCCGATTTCATCAAGATACAACGGCACATTCTGACTGGCGGCCCGGGCCGTCGTCACCAACACCGGCGGGCGCGGCGGCGGCGCCTCCTGCTTCCTGCCGCAGGCGACGACCAGCAGGCCCGCCAATAGCAGCGCCGGCGCGCCGGGCACAAGATAAGACTTCCGAATTGCCATAATTTTTCTCCGTGATTATTGCTCGGCCCCCGCGGGCGGCGGGCCGGCGGTCGCGACCTTGGCGCCGTCCACCAACAGCGAGCCGGTGGCGTTGGCCAGGCCGGCCGAGGCGTTGCACAGGCCGGTGCGCGCCGTCGCCAGCGCGGCGCGCGCCGTCGCCAGATTGTTTTGCGCGGCCAGCACGTCAATCATGTTCTTCAGGCCGTGGCGATAGCTGAGGTTGGCCGAGTCAAAACTGTTTTGCGACGCCGCCAGCAGCGCCTGCGCCGCGTCCACCTGCTGCGCCGCGGTCTTGAACGTCACATAATTGGTCACCACCTCGGCAATCACCCCGAGCTGGCCGGCCAGCAACTCGGCCTTGGCCGCCGCCGCCAGCGCCTTGGCACTGGTCACCTGGTAGGCTTGGCTCCCGCCGTCGAACAAATCGAAACTGAACGCCAGCACCGCCGAGGCATTGTCCCGGTGATCCACCCCGTTGGGCGCCGCCGCGTCCGTGGCGTAATAATCGCGCTGCAACCCGACGTTCAGGTTCAGCGCCGGCCAGCGCTTGGCCTCCGCCAAGTCCACCGCCGCCAATTGCGCGCGCCAGGCATTATATTTCGCCGCCAACTCGGGCCGCTGCCGGAACGCCAGGTCAATCAACTGGTCCACCTGCACGGACAACAACTCCAGCGACGGCAAGTTCGTCGGCGACGCGATTTGCAACGGGGCGTTGCCCGGAATGCCCAGGCTGGTGGCCAGCGCCACCCGCGCGGTGCTGACCTCGCCGCGCGCGCCCTCCAGTTGATAACGGCATTGCTCGACCTGCTGCCGCGCCTGCGCCAAGTCCGTCGAGGTCGCCAGGCCGGCGCGCGCCTTGATCAGCGTCTGCTGGTGTACCGCCTCTGCCAGCGCCAGCGCCGTCTCGGCGTTTTGCAGCCGCACCTGCGCGCCGTCCAGGTTATAATAACCGTTCATCACCCCCAGCGTCACCGTTTGCAACGTCTGGTTGAAATTGAAATCCTGGCTCAGCAGATTAAACCGCGCCTGCTCCTGCGCCGCCCGGCGCGCGCCGAAATCCAGCAGCAAGTACTGCAACTGCACCGTCGGGCCGATGAACAACTGGTTGCTGGTATGGCGACCGTCCGCGGCCGGCTGCGTGACATGCGAGCCGCCGGCCTCCGCGCCGACACTGATGGTGGGATAATCCAGCGCCCGTTGCACCCCGAGTTGCGCCGCCAGCGCATTGGCCTGCTGCCAAGCCTGCGTCGTCCGCGGATTGCGCCGCAGCGCCTCATCCACCAACTCCGGCAACGTCCACGCGCGCGCGGCGTCGTCAAACGGCGCCGGCGTGACCACCGTCGCCCGGGCCGCCGCCAGCCCGCTGATGCTCATGGTGATTGCCAGCAAGCCTGACTGCCACTGTTGTTTGGTGGTCATATTGTTGAGCTACCTTAACGCAAAGGCGCGAAGGCGCGAAGAAGTTTTTTTTAACAGGGAGAACATGGAGCACATGGAGGTGGTTAAAAAAACTGCGCCAGCACTGGGAGCGCCGGCTTCCAGCCGGCTGGTTCACCGGCCAAGGTTAGTCAGCCGGCAAGGATGCCGGCGCTCCCAGTGCTGGCGCCGGCGTTAAGGCAGTTCGTTGTTACGGCCTCCCGGGAGCGACTCCCGGCACCCCGGGAGCGACTCCCGGCACCCCGGGAGCAACTCCCGGCACCCCGGGAGCGACTCCCGGCCCCCCGGGAGCGACTCCCGGCCCCCCGGGAGCAACTCCCGGCACCCCGGGAACGACTCCCGGCACGCCGGGAGCAGCTCCCGGCAACCCGCCAGCAAGTCACCGAACGGGAACATAGCCTGACGGTTTCCCCTTGCCAGTCAACGGAGAGCCGCTTAACCTCTACGGCCTTATGCAAACCACTAAATATCATCTGATTGAACGCAACTACATGCCCACCACCACCGTCGGCCAAATCGAGTGGGCCACCCTCCACCTGGAAGCCCTCGCCAACGGCCTCGGCGAAAAGTACGGCATCTCCAGCACCACCACCGCCGGCTACAAGGACCTTCTCACCGCCGTCCTCAAAGTCGAACACGCCATCGATGACTTCCCCACCGTCCGCCACGTGTACACCGAAGTCCTGCACGAAATGCTCGTCACCCCCTACCAAACCGCCACCCTCACCCCCGCCGCCCTCGCCCTCATCACCGTCAACATCAACCCCGCCCCCGGCGCCAACAACACCGGCCTCATCGCCCTGCTCGTCAAACAGGCCGACACCGTCATCCTCCCCCACCGCTACCTCACCCCGGAAGATAAAAGCGCCCTGCACCTCGACCCCTTGCCGCCACACCACGACACCGACGCCACCACCTTGCAACCCGTCGTCACCCCGAAATTCTCCGGCATCTACCAACACTTCCGCGTCACCCTGCCCCGGCCCGCCAACCGCGTCCGCTTCACCGCCCACTACCCGGACAAGACCGAGTACAGCACCATCCCCGCCACCACCCGCCAAATCATCGACCCCCGCCCCGCGGACGAGGAGCCGAGCCTGCGCGACTACGAATTCACCCCGTTAAAAGGCGACGAACCCATCGGCGTCACCATCAAGTTAGTCCTCAACGTCCAGCGCCTCCAAGGCGGCAATGTCAACCGGCAGAATGTCGATGAGTAGATAGTAGGTAGTAGATAGTAGGTAGCATATTCTTGGGAGCGCCTGGGAGCGCCGTCGTCCCCGACGGCCCCTGCCAAACCCCGCCCCACCTCATACCGACTACGTAGCGACACGGCGCGCCGCGCCAGGCCGTCGGGGACGATGGCGCTCCCAGGAAATGCCACCTACTACCTACTATCTACTACCTACTATAATCTGGCGGCTTACTTCCGCGCCCCGTAGATCGGGCCGAGCGCCTGGCAGGCGCGGAAATCGGCCCCCTCGCTGTCGGCGGTGCCGAAGGCGTTCCAATAGCTCGGGCGGAAGACCTGCTCGCCCGGCACGTTGTGCATGAACACCGGGATGCGCAGGATCGCCGCCAGGGTGATGAAGTCCGCGCCGTGATGGCCGTAGCTGAACGCGCAGTGGTTCGCCCCCCAGGCGTTCATCACCGAATACACGTCGCGGAACACCCCGCTGCCGGTGACGCGCGGGACGAACCACGTCGTCGGCCAGCTCGGGTCGGTGCGGTTGTCGAGCGTCTGGTGTACTTTTTCCGGCAGGTCGATGGTCCAGCCTTCGGCGATTTGCAGCGCCGGGCCTTGGCCGTAGGCGAGGTTGAGGCGCACGGCGGTGACGGGCATCCCGCCTTTGGTGGCGAATTGTGACGACCAGCCGCCGCCGCGGAAGTAGTCGCAGACCGACGGGCACCACTGCGTCGCGTCGAGGCATTGTTTGATCTCGCCGGCGCTAATGTCCCAGAACGGTTTCATCGCCGGCTGGCCGTCAATCTCCTGCCGGCCGGTGCCGTCGAGCGCCGCCGCGCCGCTGTTGATGAGGTGGATGAAGCCGCCCTGCGCCACGCCGGTCAGCGTGTGGCCGGTGACGCGCTTGACCGCCTCAGGACTCCAGTACGTCCGCACGTCGGCGAACACTTGGGCGCTGTTGGTGAGCAGGTGGCCGAGCAACATGGAGGCGCCGTTCATGGCGTCGTTTTCCGTGGCGACCAGGTGCGGCGCGCGCGGGCCGTTCCAGTCGAAGGAGGAGTTCAATATCGCCTCCATGAAGTCGCCGTTCGGCTGATAGTCCGTCCACTGCCGCTGCCCCTGGAAGCCGCTGACGATGGCGTTGTTGCCGACGCCTTCCTCGGCGAAGCCTTTCGCAATCAGCCGCGGGTTGCCGGTCATCATGTCGCGCATGATCAGCGCCATCTTCACGACCTGCTCCCACTGCCCGTCCTTGTGCGCGCGCGAACGCTGCTTCTCCGGCACGTTGCGGTCGGGGCCTTCCTGGCAGTGTTGCTTCACCCAGGCGAGGGCCTTGGCGTATTCCTCCTCGTCGTAAATTTTCTCGTCGATGCGGCGCAGGAACTCGGTCATGTCCTTCGACTCGACGCGCATGCCGAAGTAGCGCTCGAACAGGCCGTGGTCAACGATGGAGCCGGCGATGCCCATCGAGGTGCCGCCCATCGAGAGATACGCGCGCCCCTTCATCAGCGCCGCCGCGAGGCCGGCCTTGGCGAAGCGCAGGAGCTTTTCCTCCACGTCGGCGGGGATGTGCTGGTCGCCGATGTCCTGCACGTCGCGCCCGTAAATACCGAACGCCGGCCAGCCCTTCTGCGTGTGCGCCGCCAGCGTCGCGGCGAGATACACCGCGCCCGGCCGCTCGGTGCCGTTGAAGCCCCAGATGGCCTTCGGCAGCAGCGGGTCCTGGTCCATCGTCTCCGAGCCGTAGCACCAGCACGGCGTCACCGTCAGCGACACGCCGACGTTTTCCTGCTGGAACAATTCCGCCACCCGGCTGGCCTCGGCGAAGCCGCCGATGCAGAACTCCGGCACCACGCACTCGACCGGCGCGCCGTTCGGGTATTTTAATTTTGCCGAGATTAACGCCGCCGCGCTCTTGGCCAGCGTCAGCGTGGTTTCCTCCAGTGACTCGCGGATGCCGCGCCGCCGGCCGTCAATGATGGGGCGGATGCCGATTTTGGGTAACTTGCCGTTCCAACTGCTCAGTTTTTGTTTGC
Source organism: Verrucomicrobiales bacterium (assembly GCA_031266335.1). Lineage (GTDB taxonomy): Bacteria > Verrucomicrobiota > Verrucomicrobiia > Methylacidiphilales > JAAUTS01 > JAIRPN01. The sequence continues at coordinate 10,990 of JAISBF010000032.1, read as the reverse complement.
TCATGGTTGTTTTATTTTGGTTTGTTTGGTTGTTTGGTTTGAAAGCCGCCCACCGTCAGCGGGTTGCCCATAGTAGGCTTGCGCTCCGTGTTTGCGAAGAAAATGTTTGTCCCGCAGCGCGGCGCTGACCGTGGCGGCGCGCGGGTTCAACGTCAGCGTCTCGCGCGCCAGCCCGGCGACCAGCTCCAGCGCGAACGCCGTCTCCACCGCCGCCGCGCCGCTGCCGCCCCACACGAACGGCCCGTGGCCGCTGACCAGCGCGCCGCTGACGGCGGCCGGGTCGAGTTTGCGGAAGCGCTCGACAATGACGCTGCCGGTGGCCCATTCGTAATCGCCCCGGATTTCCGCCGCCGTCAGCGGGCGGGTGACCGGCACCGCGCCGTGAAAATAATCGGCGTGGGTGGTGCCGAGGCAGGGGATGGCGCGCCGCGCCTGGGCGAACGCGGTGGCGTGGCGCGAGTGGGTGTGCGCGACGGCGCGGATGTGGTTGAACGCGAGGAACAGCCGCCGGTGCGTCGGGGTGTCGGACGACGGGCGGAGCCGGCCGTCAACCACTTGGCCGTCGAGGTCGAGGATGACGATGTCGCGCGCCGTCAGCGCCGCGTAGGCCACGCCACTGGGCTTGATGGCGAACACGCCCCGCGGCCGGTCGAGGCAACTGACGTTGCCGAAGGTCAGTGCCGCCAGGCCGAGGGCCGGCAGGCGCCGGTTGGCCTCGCAACATTCTTCGCGGAGTGTTTGGTAGTTCATGGCAGGGCGCTGATAGTGATTGATTATAACTTGGCGCGGAACACGTTTTCCCCAGGATACGGGAGGCCCGCCGGCCGCGGCGTGTCCGTTTGTTTGACGCCCAGCAGTTTAAAGGCGTCGAACAGCACCGCGCCGCAATGCCCGAACGCCACCGCCGCGTGATGATGGTAATTGCCCAGCAGCACGTGCCGGTAAAAGCGCCGGAAGCCCGGCAAGTGCGCGGTGCCGGTGCAGCCGAAGGTCGCGGGGTCGAGGTCGAGGAACTGCCCCTCGGCGATATAGGCGCGCAGTTGGTCGCCGTCGCCGTGTACCTGGGCGACGGTGATGGGCGCGGCCAGGATTTGGCCCTCGACGGTGCCGCGCGTGATGCCCGGCGCGCCGTCCGGCTCCATCAGCCGTTTCATAATCAGTTGATATTTCATCGCCGGGTTTTTCAACCGCCGCGCCGCCGTGTTGCCGCAGTGGAACATGCCGACCAAATCCTCCGCCGGCACCTCGCGCAAGCCGGCGCACAACTCGCGCGGGACGCTGTGGTTGATGTCGAGCACGGTGACCGCATCGTCGCTCGCGTACTGGCACAGCAGTTCCGCCGCCAGCGAGTAGCAATCGTTCTCGCACGCGACCGGGAACCCGCGGTCGGCGAGCCGGCCGTTGATGAAGCACGGCACGTGCCCGAGCTTCCACTCCATTTCCGACCAGCATTGCGTGGCCGCGCCGCTGAGCTTGAACCGCTCGCGCAAATTCAGCAGCGCCTGCTCGTAATCGGCCAGCCGCGCGGTGAAGCCACCGTCAGCGGGCACGCCCGGCACGGCGGTTTGCATTTGCGCGGCCAGCGCGGCGGCGCCACCGGCAGCGCGCACTTGCGCCACCTCGTTCTGCAAGTCGAACAGGCCGAGTTCCTCGACCTCCATGCCGATGGACGCCAGCGCCGCGATATTATAATTGCACGTCTCGAAGTCGCGCGGACGCGGGCCGAACAAGCCGAGCGTGGCGCGGCGCGCGCCCTTCACCACGCGCATCACGCGGCGGAAGTGCGCGATTTCGGCCACCGCGGCGGCGGTGTCCACCACCGGCGTTTCCGGCAAATGCACGCGCCCCAGCAGGCCGCGCTTTTTGATCCCCAGCACCGCCGAGAGCAGGCCGCACAGCGCGTCGCCGCGCCCCGCTGACAGTGACGCGCGGCTTTCCTCGGCGGCGGCCAGCAGCAGCGCGTAACCGCCGAACTCCTTCAGAAACACCGCGTCCTCGATTTCCGGCGAAAAGTTGCCGAGATACAGCACCACCGCGTCAACCTCAGCGGCCTTGAGCTGCGCCGCGGCCTCGGCGGCGTGCGCCTTGGACTCGATGATGGCGCAATCGCCGCGCGGCACGACCAGCTTGAGGCCAGCGTCAGCGGCGGCCTGGAGCAGCCGCTCGGTGCGCGCCGCTGACAGTGCGCGCGGGAAACAGTTGCGTGAGGCGGACACCAGGCCGAGGGTGAGGTCCGGGGAATAGGTTCCAAGTGGCAGGTACATAGTTTGTTAAGTTTGTGTCAGTTTGTTGAGTTTGTTAAGTTTGAAAGTTTGTTGAGTTACGCGGTACCGCGCCAACTTACACAAACCCAACAAACTTAACAAACTCAACAAACTTTTCCCCCATCAGCGGCGGGTTTGTTGTTCCTTGATTTTAATCAATTCCTTCATCAACCGCGACAGGTCGGCGGCCTTGTTCACCCCGCCGAAAGCGTCGTGCAGTTGCTTATATAAATGGTAGAGCCGGTCGTAAACCGCACGGTCAGCGGCGACCGGATGATAGACCGTCTCCTTCAGCGAGGTCATGCGCCGCTGCATCTCGGCGAAAGTGCCTTGTCCCGCGACCACCGCCGCGCCGACCGCGGCGCCGAGCGCGCAAGCCTGGCTGGAACCGGCGAGATAGATGTCGCAGCCCAGCACGTCGGCGTAAATTTGCGCCAGCAGCGGGTTTTTCTCCATGATGCCGCCGCAGCAGACGACGCGCTCAATCGGCACGCCGTACTCGGCGAAGCGCTCGATGATGGCCCGCGAGCCGAAGGCGGTGGCCTCGATCAGCGCGCGGTAAATTTCCGCCGGCGCGGTGTATAATGTCTGGCCGACTAACAGGCCGGTGAGTAATTGATCCACCAGCACGGTGCGGTTGCCGTTGTTCCAGTCGAGCGCCAGCAGCCCGCTCTGGCCGGGGCGCAGCGCGGCGGCGGCCACGGTCAGCGTCCGGTGCGTGTCCGCGTCGCCCTGGCAGACGACCTCGACGAACCACTTGAAAATATCGCCGACCGCCGACTGCCCCGCCTCCAGCCCGTAGTAACCGGGCAGAATCGCGCCCTTGACCACGCCGCAAATGCCGGGGATGTCGGCCAGTTTTTGGTCGGCCTTAATCACCGCGCAATCGCAGGTGGAGGTGCCGATGGCCTTGACCAGCACGCCGTCGGTGATGCCGCTGCCGATGGCGCCGTAATGCACGTCCAGTTCGCCGATGGCGATGGGGATGCCGGCGGGCAGGCCGAGTTTCGCCGCCCAGGCCGGGCACAATTTGCCGGCGCTGACCGTGGCGTCGTGCGCCTGCTCATACAGCCGGTCGCGCAACGCCGCGAGTTGCGGGTCGAGCGCGGCGAGGAATTCCCGGTCAGGCAGCCCGCCCCATTCGTCGCAATACAAACCCTTGTGCCCGGCGGCGCACACCCCGCGCGTGATTTTTTTCGGGTCGCTGACCCCGGCGAGCAGCGACGGCACCCAGTCGGCGAACTCGACCCACGAATACGCAGCGGCGAACACCTCGGGCGCGACCCGCTGACAGTGCCAGATTTTCGACCAGAACCATTCGGACGAGTAGGTGTTGCCGCACTTGGCGATGAATTGCGGGCGCAGGCGCGCGGCGGTTTGGGTGATGCGGGCCGCCTCCTCGTGCGCGGTGTGGTCTTTCCACAACCACGCCTGGGCGTCGAGATGGTCGCGCCACTCCGGCAGGCAGCCGAGCGGCACATTGTCAGCGTTGACCGGGATGGGCGTGGAACCGGTGGCGTCCACGCCGAGACCGGCCACCGTCAGCGGGCTGAACTCCGGGTCACACTCAGCGGCTTGTTGGAGCGCGCCGCGCACCGCGTGTTCCAGGCCGAAGACATAATCGCCGGGCCGCTGCCGCGCCAGGTGATGATTGTGCCGGTCCAGCAACACCCCCTGATGGCCGCTCGGATAATCGACCACGCACGCGCCGAGTTCCCTGCCGTTGGCACAATCAACCACCAGCGCGCGGACTGAATTGGTGCCGTAATCAACCCCGATGGTCGTAATCATAAAGGGTAGTTATTACACTCAAGCCGGCGCCACCGTCAATGAGTAAAATCACTCGGCTGGTCTCCTGGCGAGGGGAGTCGGTCGTTAGTAATTCCGCATAACCCTGGCCGGGCGCTTGCCGCCGCGCATGGCGCGGAACTCAAAATATTGCCTTGCGGAATCGGAATTTTTCGCTGGAATGAACGCCGCTGACGATGCAGTTGGCGGACGTGATGAAAAACCCTGCTTGTAATTCACCGAGCGACTTGCTATGGAAAACCTTTTTGGTTTTCCACTCGCCGCTAGGGGCCGTCACCCGTCACCCGTCACCCGTTTTGCCAAGATAATGCCGCCGCTCAACCGCCGCTGACGGTCAAGCCATTTTTATCTTCTGCCACCCGCGCCGGCACGGTCAGCGGGCGCGTGATCCATGCTCCATCCGGCAGGAAAATCGGCTGCCGCGCGATTTTCACCATATTAAAATACAACCTTTGGCGCTGATTATATAATGAACAACACCAGCAATCCCAGCGCCAGTGCAATCCCCTACACCAGCGCCGACATCCTGGAAATACTCTCTCGTGCGCGCCATTATAATAATTGGCAGGTGCGCCAAATCCTGCGGTTTTTCCCGCCGGAAACGCCGCTTGCCGATTTCGGCGCCGGCATCGGCACCTTCGCAAAAATCTTGCGCGAACACGGACGCGAAATTATTTGCGTCGAGCCTGACGACACGCTGCGCGAACAGCTCCACCGTGACGGCCTCACCGTCAGCGCCGGTCTCGGCGCTTGCGCGGACGGCTCGCTGCCGGCGGTTTACACCTTGAACGTGCTGGAACATATCGAACGCGACGAGGACGCGCTGGCGGAAATTTTCGCCAAATTGCAACCCGGCGGAAAGCTGCTCGTGTATGTGCCCGCGCTGCCGGTGCTGTGGACGAGCATCGACGACAAGGCGCGGCACTTCCGCCGCTACCGGCGCCGTGAGTTGCGTGACAAGCTGCGCCGCGCCGGCTTTGCCATTATCAACGCGCGCTACGCCGACAGCCTCGGCGCGCTCGCCGCGCTGGCGCACCGCTGGTTCCTCGACCGGGGCGACGGCACCGTCAGTTCCGCCGCCGTGCGCGTGTTCGACCGATATATTTTCCCGCCGAGCGTTGTGTGCGATTTGGTCTGCCGTTTTATCTTCGGCAAAAACCTGCTCGCCACCGCCGTCAAACCCGCTGGCCGCCGCTGACGGTGAAAATATCGACTTGCGGAATCGGAATTTTTCGCTGAAATAAGCGCCGCTGACGATGCAGTTGGCGGACTGATGAAAAACCCTGCTTGTAATTCACCGAGCGACTTGCTATGGAAAACCTTTTTGGTTTTCCACTCGCCGCTAGAGGCCCTCGGCCCTCGGCCCTCGGCCCTCGGCCCTCGGCCCTCGGCCCTCGGCCCTCGGCCCTCGGCCCTCGGCCCTCGGCCCTCGGCCCTCGGCCCTCGGCCCTCGGCCAAAAATACCGCTGCGCCGACGCGCCATTGGCAGTGGTCATGCCGGCTTACAATGAGGCGGGCACGGTCAGCGTTATCGTTGAAAAAGTCCTGAAGCAGCCGTGCGTGCGCGAACTGGTCATCGTGGACGATTGTTCCAGCGACGACACCTGGCGGGTGCTGCAACAACTCGCTGACGGTGACCCGCGCATCCGCCTGCACCGACACGAGGTTAACCAAGGCAAGGGCGCCGCGCTCCGCACCGCGTTCCGGCAGGTCTCCGCGCCCGTCGTCATCATCCAGGATGCCGACCTCGAATATGATCCCGCCGAATATACACGCGTAATCGCGCCCATTGTCAGCGGCGCGGCGGACGTGGTGTTCGGCTCGCGCTTCATCGGCAGCGAGGAACACCGCGTGTTGTATTTTTGGCACGCCATCGGCAATAAATTTCTCTCCCTGCTCTCCAATATGCTCAGCAACCTGACGCTGACCGACATGGAAACCTGCTTCAAGGCGTTTCGCCTGGAAATTTTGCGGGAACTTGCGCCGCGGTTGCGCGAGAACCGCTTCGGCTTCGAGCCGGAAATCACCGCGCGGGTGGCCAGAGTTCGGCCACGGCTGCGGATTTACGAGGTGGCCGTTTCCTACCACGGACGCACTTACGAGGAGGGGAAAAAAATCGGCTGGCGCGACGGTTGCCGCGCCATTCTCGCCATCCTGCGTTACAACCTGCTTGGCCGCTGAGCATGAATATTTATGACTGACCTGCACCTGCCGCATGAGCCTAAAAAAATCGCGCTGATCCGCCCGAACTATCCCGCGCATTTCATCTCGCCGCAGCTGGGACTCGGCTACCTGTCCGCGTGGTTGAAACAGCACGGTTACCAGCCGCTGCTAATTGACGCCCTGCGCGACGGCCTCAGCCACGAGCGCGTGGCGAAAATTTTGCGCGCGCAAAACATTGGCATCGCCGGCCTCACCTGCCTGAGTTCCTACTACGGCGAGGTGGTGGAACTGGCGCGGATGTTAAAAGAGCGCGGCGTCCGGGTCATCATCGGCGGCGTGCATCCGTCCTTCCTGCCGTGGCAGACGCTGACCGACAGCGGCGCTGATTTTGTGGTTTGCGGCGAGGGCGAGCTGGCGCTGCTGGCCTTGCTGGAGGGCGGGCTGACCGGCGAGCAGGATGGCGCGCGCATCCGCGGGGTGCATTCGTTGCAAGATTTGCACGGCCCGGACGAGCCGTTTGACAAGGCCGACATCATCAACAACCTCGATGACCTGCCCTTCCCCGATTGGGAGCAGATGCCGCCGGCCAGCTTCCCGTTGGCGCCGCACGGGGTGCTGGTCAACCGTTTTCCCATCGGCGCCATCATGTCCTCGCGCGGCTGTCCGCATGCCTGCAAATTCTGCTCTAGCACCAACTTTTACGAAAAGCGTATTCGCTTCCGCTCACCGGAAAACGTGGTGGCGGAGATGCGGTTGCTGAAGGATCAGTTTGGTGTGCGCGAGTTCCAATTTTCCGACGACAACCTGACGATGAAAAAATCGCACGTGGAAAAAATTTGCACGCTGATGCTGGAGCAAAATATCAATGCCAGTTGGTCGTGTCCGAACGGCGTGCGTGCCGACCGGATGGATGACGAGACCGCCGCGCTGATGCGCCAGGCCGGCTGTTACTACTGCGGGCTGGGCATCGAGTCCGCTGACGATGCGATTTTGCGGAACATCAACAAGCGCGAGAGCGTGGCCACCATTCGCCAGGCCATCAGCATCATCCGGCGCAACGGCATCGAGTGCGGCGGGTTTTTCATTTTGGGGCTGCCGGGCGAGACGCGGGCAACGCTGGAAAAAACCATCCGCTTCGCGCTGGAGACGGGGTTGGATCGGGCGCAGTTTTTCCTGCTCTCGGTGCTGCCGGGCTGCGAGTTTTGGGACGAGTTGAAGGGGCGGTTTGACCGCAATTTTTCGCGCTCGATTTTCAAGGGAGTGGAATACATCCCCGACGGCCTGACGCACGAGGAATTACTCGCCGCGCAAGGCCGGGCTTTTCGCCAGTTTTACCTGCGCCCGCGCATTTTGCTCACCATGCTGCGCTACATCAAGCTCCGCCAGGCGCGCTTTTTTCTCGACCGCCTGCTCGACTACGGCGTCTTCTTCCGCAGAAAAAACCGGACGGCAGAGTCATGACGGACCTGATGAAAAAAATTCTCCGCCGGCACGCGCCGCTGGCTGTGATGATGGCGACACTGTCAGCGGCGGCGTTTTTCCTGTTTTGGAACCTGGGGCATTACAGCTTTTGGGACGACGAGCCGAACACCGCGATGGCAGCCAAGGGCCTCGTGCGCCACGGCGACACGGTGGCGTGGGTGGGCGACGGCAACCTCGCGGCCCGTGACAGCGGCCTGTCGCTGGATGACCAGTTGCGTGAGCGAATGACGCCGCCGCTGGCATCGTGGCTGACCGCCGCGTCGTTTCTGGCGTTTGGCGAAACGTTGTGGAGCGCGCGCCTGCCCCACGCGGCGCTGGGCTTGCTGACGGTGGCGCTGCTGTTGCACTGGGCGCGCCAGTGCGGTGGTACCCGGCGCATGGTGCTGGTCGCGCTGCTGGTGATTGGCAACGTGTCGTTCTGGCTGTATTTTCGCCAGTGTCGCTATTACGCGCTGTGCAATTTTTTCACCCTCGCGACCGCTTGGAGTTGGTGGCACTGGCGCGGGCGGCGGCGTGATGCGGCAACGCTGACGATGGCGCTGCTGGGGTTGATGCTGTCCAGCCCGGTGACCTACGTAGCGATGGGCGTGGCGCTGGCAACGGACTGGCTGCTGTGGCGGCGCCGGGATTTTTCGTGGCGGCAACTGTTTGCCCTGGCGGTGCCGCAGGTGATTGGCCTACTGTGGCTGTGGTGGTTCTGGAATCCGTGGAGCACGGGGGTGAAAGACCAGCACTTTGGGCCGGGCGCGCCGGAAAATGATTTCGTGGATGTGCTGACCTTGTTTTACTGGCACATCCGCGACCTGAACCGCTGCGAATTTTACGCGGCGCTGCCGGTGCTCGCGGCGCTGGCGCTGGCGTGGCGCGCGCGGCAGACGTGGATTTACCGCGCGGTGCTCGCGGCGCTGCTGATGATGCTGATGGTGGCGAAATTTTCCACGCAATTCCGGGCCGTCACCAACGTCGCGGACGTGCGCTTCGACTCGCACCTGATTCCGTTGCTGCTGCTGGTGGAGGCGGGCGGCATCGCGCTGCTGTGCCGGCGCCGGCAGTGGCTGGCATTGCCGCTGGCAGCGCTGGTGGCGTTCACCAATCTCGGCAACTGCGGCTGGTGGCTGCCGGAAGGCGCGCGCTCGACAACATTGCAATTCGCGCGCGAATTGCTCTCGCCGCCGGCCATCGACCCGTTCACACCAACAGCGGCGTGGCTGCGCGACCATGTGCCGGCGGGCGAGACCGTGTATGTGGTGCCGAATGTCCACGCCTATCCGCTGATGTTTTCGGCACCCAAGCCGATTTACACATGGCAATTCGAGCCGCGCTTTCGCGCCAAGGAAAAATTCAAAAACCTCGACGCGCGCCTGTTCAAGGGCGGCCCGCCGCCAGACTACCTGGTGGCGTTCGGCCCGCGGCACCTGGCGGTTCTGTCGCAAGAAATCAAGCGCTATTGCTCCGCGCCGACACACTACGAACTGGTCGCCAAGGTGGATGTTTTCTGGATGGATTTGTTTCGCCCTGAAATGTTCTGGCGCACCTTCAAACCCGTCACCGGCTATGACCGGGATCGTGATGTCGTGTTCATCTTCAAGCGCCGTTCCGTTGACTGACGCTGCTGGTGTTTATTCGCACTAGCAGCGGGGTGTTATGCCAAACTCAGCGTCAGCGGCTCCGCGCGCGTAATTCGTCAACCGCGGCGGACAAGCTGACCGCCTCCACACCATCGCCGAGACTGTAGCTGTCCCGGCCCGGATAGACTACGAATTTGCGCGATACCTTGAGGTCGGCGCAGCCGAGATAAAAACCTTTGCCGACCACGGGCGCGGCGGAACGTTTGATTTCCACCGCCCAACGCTCGCCGCGCCGCAATGCCAGCACGAGGTCAACCTCAGCGCCGGCGCCGGTGCGGTAAAACGCCGCCGCCGCGCCATCCGGCAACGCTGCGAGCAAATTCTCAATCACCCAGCCCTCCCAGCTTGCCCCGGCCACGGGATGGCCGAGGATGTCGTCCGCCGTCGCCAGTCCGAGCAACGCGTGCGCCACGCCGGAATCACGCACATAAACTTTCGGACTGCGGACGAGCCGTTTGCGCGTGTTGCCGCTCCACGGTGGCAGTCGGCGCACCAGCAGCAAGTCGGCGAGCAAATCCACATAACGCGCCACGGTTTGCCCGCTGACGCCGAGCGCGCCGGCGAGCGCGGCGGCGTTGAACAGCGCGCCCTGCGCGTGCGCGAGCATGGTCCATAACCGGCGCAAGGTTTCCGCCGGCAGGCGCGGCCCCAGGGCGGGAATGTCGCGCTCCAGATAAGTGCGGATGAACTCCAGCCGCCACCGCAGGCTGGCGGCGTCATCGTCAGCGAGATAACTTTCCGGGAAACCGCCGCGCACCCACAGAGGCTCCACCGGCAGCCCGGCGGCGCGCGTCTCGTCCGCCAGCAGCGGTGTCAACTCCAGCGTCGCGAGCCGGCCGGCGAGACTTTCCGAGGATTGCCGCAGCAAGTCGAGCGACGCCGACCCGAGCAGCAAAAATTGACCGGCCTGGCGCCCGCGCCGCTTGTTGCGGTCAATGACGCCGCGCAACACGGGAAACAAATCCGGCTGGCGCTGGATTTCATCGAGCACGACCAGTTCATTTGCGTGCCGCGCGAAAAAATCCTCCGCGTCGCCCAGCTTGCGCAAATCCGACGGCGTCTCCAAATCGAGATACACGGCGTCGCGCCCCGCGATGAACTCCAACGCCAGCGTGGTTTTGCCGCATTGGCGCGGACCAAGCAGCGCGACGGCGGGAAATTGCCCCAGCAGAATTTCCAATTTTTCCCGACTAAAACGTCTTATCATGACCTTGCAATTCTTCCACGCACTGGAAGATTTGCAAGGTTGGATTTTACCGGCAACCCGCCGGCGGGCCGGGCAAATCGTAAGCACCGTCAGCGGAGCGCGCAGCGCAAGCGGTGCCATTTGCTCAAGCTGAATTCAGTTCGATTGGAAACACTCCGGGCACACGCTGACGGTGAAAATATCGTCTTGCGGAACCGGAATTTGCTGCTGGAATGAACGCCGCTGACGCTGCGGTCGGCGGACCGGATGAAAAACGATTCTTGTAATCAGTGGAGTGGCTTGCTATGGAAAACCTTTTTGGTTTTCCACTCGCCGCTAGAGCCGTCCAGCCGTCCAGCCGTCCAGCCGTCCAGCCGTCCAGCCGTCCAGCCGTCCAGCCGTCCAGCCGTCCAGCCGTCCAGCCGTCCAGCCGTCCAGCCGTCCAGCCGTCCAGCCGT
>JAISBF010000156.1 GCA_031266335.1 Verrucomicrobiales bacterium | reverse complement strand
GACAAGTACGACAAACCCTGGGGCCTGACCGCCGGCTACCGTCATCAGTTCTAAAGACCATTTGCACCACCAAGACACCAAGGCACGAAGGTTTATTTGAAAAATAGCCTTCGTGTCTTGGTGTCTTGGTGGTTCATCAATAAAAAAAATCCCCGCGCCCCCGCAGCCCCGCCCAGGAGCCAAGTTTTGACTTTTGCGATTTGAGATTTGCGTTACACTCCCTGCCCATGTTGCTGGTCATCGACAACTACGACTCGTTCACCTACAACCTCGTCCAGTACTTCGGCGAATTGGGCGCGGACTTGCTGGTCAAACGCAACGACCAGATCACCGTCAGCGACATCCACCGACTCAAACCCTCGCACATCGTCATCTCCCCCGGCCCCGGCTCGCCGCTGGATGCCGGTGTGTGCAACGCGGTGATTCTGGAATTCGGCCAGACCACGCCGCTGCTGGGCGTCTGTCTCGGCCACCAGTGCATCGGCCACGTGTTCGGCGCCGAGGTGACGCGGGCCGGGCGATTGATGCACGGCAAAACCTCGCCGGTCAATCACGACGGCACCGGGGTGTTCGCCGGCCTGCCCAGCCCGCTGGAGGCGACGCGCTACCACTCGCTGATTGTGCAAAACGGCACGGTGCCGGACACGCTGATAGTCAACGCCCGCACCGCCGAGGATGAAATCATGGGCCTGCGCCACCGGGAATTTCCCATTCACGGCGTGCAGTTTCACCCCGAATCCATCCTGACCCGGGACGGCAAAAGTCTGCTGGGAAACTTTTTGAAACTATAAATTATGAGCGATCGGACGGCTTGGTTGTGGCTGCTATTGGCGCTGCCGCTGGCGGTGTGGGGCGCGGAACCGCCGCCCGCGCCGGCGGCGCAGTTCAAGGGCGACTTCATTTATTTGCGGGATTACGGCACGGATGACATCGGTTATCTGACGCTGCCGGACAGTCCGCCGCAGGCCGGCGTGGTGCTGGTGCCGGACGGTCACGGCGTGGACGCCTGGATGAAAACCGCCGCCGACTTTGTGGCGCAAAAAGGGTACATCGTGCTGGTGTTGGATTTGTACAACGGCAACGTCACCGCCGACCGGCGGCAGGTGGCGCACCTGGAGAAGGAGCTGGAGGAAAAACGCGCGCTGGCCGCGCTGCAAACCGCCACGGTGTTCTTTCAGCAAAGCCCGCGCTTCAAGACCGAGCAGGTGCTGTTGCTGGGTTTCGGCCCGCAGGAACGTTGCCTGCTGGCGTTCGCCGCGCAAAAGCACCACGCCATCAGCGGCCTGGCGGTGATTAATTCCCTCCAGGCGCCCGCTGCCGAGCTCCTGAAGCGCGCGCGCTATCCCGTGCTGTTTCAATTGAATCACGACTCGCCGGCGGCGGCGGACCTGGAACGGCGCATTCAGGACACGGACAGCCAGGAGTTGCTGGAAGTCGGCACGGTGGCCCGGCTGGTTCCCGGTCAGCGGCGGCTGGACGATGAGCAATGGCGGCAAATCGAGGCGTTCATGCGGAAAAACTTCAACGCCGAGCGCCGCAAGAGTTTGCTGCAACGCCTGCGGGATATTTTCTGATGCCGGCCACCGTCAGCGGCGGCCTGGCCCTTGCCGGTAAATGCGCGGCACGCGCTCGGTGATGCGGGTGAAAATCTCGTAGGCAATCGTGCCCGCCTGCCCGGCCATTTCATTCGCGGTGATTTGCGCGCGGCCTTGCCGGCCGATGAGCACCGCCGCGCTGCCGTTGCGCACGCCGCGCAGGCCGCTGACGTTGACGATGATCTGGTCCATGGTCACGCGCCCCAGGATTTTGCAGCGCCGGCCGCCGATGATGACCGCGCCCCGGTTCGACAGCGCGCGGGGCAGGCCGTCGCCGTAGCCGACCGCCACGGTCGCCACCGTCAGCGGGCGCGGCGCGACGAAGGTGCCGCCGTAGCTGACCCGCGCGCCGCGCGCGAGGTTTTTCACGAAGGTCACGCGCGCTTGCCACGTCAACGCGGGCCGGAACAATTTTTGCGCCGCCGGCAGCGGCGCCGCGCCGTAAACGAGGATGCCGGGCCGCGCCAGGTCGAGTGCCGCGCCGCGGTCGGTCAGGATGCCGGCGGAATTGCACAGGTGGCGCGGCAGGTCGCGCGGGGCGAGGCGGTCAAACAGTTGCCGCTGCCGGCGGGTGAAGGCCGCGTCCTCGCCGGCGCTGGCCAGGTGCGAGAACACGCCGCCGACGGCGAGCCACGGTTCGCGCCGGCAAAATTCCAGCAACGCGGGAAACTCGTCACGGTCAGCGCCGAGGCGGTGCATGCCGGTGTCGAGCTTGAGGTGTATCGCCGCGATTTTTTTTTTCGCGCGCGCGACCCGCGCAATCAGCCGGGCCTCGCGCAGCGACGACACCGTCAGCGCAAACCCGCCGCTGACGATGGCCGGCACCTCGGGGTCGAGCGGCGCGCCGAGCAGCAGGACGGGCAGGCGGACGCCCGCTTGCCGCAACGTCAGCGCTTCTGGCAAATTCGCGCAGCCGAGCATTTGGCAATCGGCGGCGGCGAAGTGGCGCGCGAGCGGGACCAGGCCGTGCCCGTAGGCGTTGGCCTTGACCAGGCAGAGCAGTTGCGCGCGCGGCCCGACCTTGCGGCGGATGACGCGCAGGTTGTGGTCAATCGCGGCGAGGTCAATCTCACACCAGCAGCGGAGTTGCGTGCGCTTCATACGGGGACATTTAATCACAGATGCGCACGCGGCAACACGGATTATTTTCCAAACATAGCCGTGTCAATCCGCGCGCGTCCGTGGTTTAATCAACCGCGATGTCCATGCACCAACCGGAATTGCTGGCCCCGGCGGGCAGTTGGGAATGCGTCCGGGCGGCGGTCGCCAACGGCGCGGACGCGGTGTATTTCGGGTTGCCGCGGTTCAACGCCCGGCTGCGCGCGGACAATTTCACCGAGGCGGATTTGCCGCGGCTGACGGACTACCTGCGCGCGCGCGGCGTCCGGGCCTACGTCACGCTCAACACGCTCATCTTCAGCGACGAACTCGCCGCCGCGGAGCGCCTGCTGCTGCTGCTCGCTGACAGTCGCGTGGACGCGGTGATTGTGCAGGACCTCGGACTGGCGCGGCTGGCGCGGGAAGTCGCGCCGTCGCTGGCCGTACACGCCTCGACGCAGATGACGCTGACCTCGCCGGAGGGCGTCGCGTGCGCGAAAAAACTCGGCGTCGCGCGCGCGGTGCTGGCGCGGGAACTGAGTTTGCGCGAGCTGGAGAAATTTAACGGCGCGGCCATCCTGCCGCTGGAGGTGTTCGTCCACGGCGCGCTGTGCGTGGCGTATTCGGGGCAATGCCTGACCAGCGAGGCGTTCGGCCAGCGCAGCGCGAACCGCGGCGAGTGCGCGCAGGCGTGCCGGCTGCCCTACACGCTGACGGTGGACGGCGCTAGCAAGGATTTGGGCGACCGGCGCTACCTGCTGTCGCCGCAGGATTTGGCCGCGGTCAATGAGGTGCCGCTGCTGATGAGGCTCGGCGTGACGAGTTTCAAAATCGAGGGCCGCTTGAAAAGCCCTGAATACGTCGCCGCTGTCACTCAGGTTTACCGCCAGGCGATTGATGGGGAAATCTCGCGCAGAGACGCGGAGCCGCAGAGTTTACTTGATAGAAAAAACTCCGCGCCGCCGCGTCCCGGCGCGAACCAAACTGATTTTTACCAACTCGAAATGGCGTTCTCGCGCGGGCTGTTCACGGGTTGGCTGCACGGCGTTGACCATCAGCGGCTGGTGCATGCGCGCTTCGGCAAAAAACGCGGCGCGTTCGCGGGCCAGGTCAGCGCGGTCGGGCGCGACCATGTGACGGTCAGCGGCGGCGTGGCGGCGCGGCCCGGCGACGGCGTGGTGTTCGACACCGGCGGCGACCCGGATCATGAGCAAGGCGGGCGGGTGTATCAGGCGGACGGCGGGCGGCTGTTTTTCGCGCATGGGAAAATTGATTTCTCGCAGGTCAAGGCCGGCGACCGCGTGTGGAAAACCGACGACCCGCAGCTTGACCGCGAACTGCGCAACTCGTTCCGCCACGACCCGCCGCCGCGCGGGAAGGAACTGGCGCTGAGTGTCAGCGGCGCGGCCAATGCGCCGCTGACCGTGACCGCGCGCCACGGTGACTTGGCCGTCACGCTGCGCTCGCAAATGCCGCTGCAACACGCGCGGCGGCAGCCGCTGACGGTGGCGCGGCTGCGCGCGCAATTCGGCCGGCTGGGCGGCACCGCGTGGACGCTCGGCCCACTGACCGTGACCGCGCCGGACGACGTGATGCTGCCGGTCAGCGAGTTGAACCGTCTGCGCCGCGAAATGGTCGCGCGGCTGGACGCGGCACCGTCAGCGGCGCCGGTTGCCACCGGCTCCCGCCCGCGATTAAAGGAATTACTCGCGCAGAGCCACGGCGCCGCGGAGTCGGATTCAGTGCAAAAAACTCCGCGGCTCCGCGTCTCGGCGCGAGACCTTCCGCTGACGCTGTCCGTGACCTGCCGCACTAACGAGCAGATTGACGCCGCGCTGGCGTGCGGCGTGCCGCGGCTATATCTCGATTTCGAGGATCTCCGCCGCTACCGGGACGCGGTCGCCCGGATCCGCGCCACGGTCAGCGGCGCGGAAATTTTCCTCGCCACGCCGCGCATCCAGAAGGCGGGCGAGCAGGGCTTGTTCCAGCTCATCGCCAGCGCCGCGCCCGCCGGCGTGCTGATTCGCAACCTCGGCGCGTTGTCCTGGTTCCAAGATTCACCGCTGCGCAAAGTCGGCGATTTCTCGCTGAACGTGGCGAACCCGCTGACGGCGGACTGGCTCCGGCGCGAACAGCTGGAGACGCTGACGGTGAGCTACGACCTCAACGCCGGACAAGTGCTGGCGCTGCTGGCCGCCGCGCCGCCGGCGTGGTTCGAGCTGACGCTGCACCAGCATCTGCCGATGTTTCACATGGAGCATTGCGTGTTCGCCGCGTTTTTGTCCACCGGCAGCGACAGCCGGACCTGCGGCCGGCCGTGCGAGCGGCATACGGTCAGGCTGCGCGACCGTGTCGGCGCGGAGCATCCGGTCAAGGCGGACGTCGGCTGCCGCAACACCGTGTTTCACCAGCGGGCGCAAAGCGGCGCCGCGTTTTACGCCCAGTTCCAGCGCGCCGGCCTGCGCCGTTACCGCGTGGAGTTGCTCGATGAAAACGCCGCGGACGCCCGCCGCATCATCAGCGCCTATCAGGAACTCATGGCGGGCCGGCTGGCCGCGGACGCGTTGTCCGCCCGGCTGAAAACCCACAACCAACTCGGTGTCACCAGCGGCACGCTGACGGTGCTGGCGTGAGGAATGGCTGGCCAGCGGCGATTTTTCGGCTAGCTTAAACCCCGGCAGACAATCGCTCGCGCCAGCGAGAGGAAAGTCCGGACACCGCAGGGCAATCCGCCGGTTGTGAAAACCGGGCGCTGACGGTCAAGCGTCAGTGACGGACAGTGTCACAGAAAACAAACCGCCACGAGCGTCAACGCAGTGGCAAGGGTGAAACGGTGGGGCAAGAGCCTACCGCGCGAAGGGCGACCGACGCGGCACGACAAACCCCGGATGGTGCAAGGTTAAACAGGAAGCGATGGCGGCCCGCCATGCCGCAAGGCAGCTTCCGGGTAAACCGCCGCCTTGGTTGACAAGGCTGTCGCCGGCGACGGCGGCAAGATAAATGATTGTCGCTCCGCAAGGAGCACAGAATCCGGCTTATCGCCGCAACGGGGGCCGCCTGGGAAACCGGGCGGCCTCCGCCTTGTGCCGGAACTCCGGCCACGAAGACACGAAGGCGCAAAGCCTTGAGGAAATTCTTCGTGTCTTGGTGTCTTTGTGGCTGGAGTTCTTAAAATTCCAGCTTGTAACGTGACAGCCGCGCCGTCAGCGCCGCGATGACCCGCTGTTCGTCGGCGAGCGTCGGGGCCTGGAAGGTGACGCTGAAGCGCACGCAGCGGCCGGCGTCGTCCCACGGCACGGTCGAGATGCTGTGCTCGCGGATCAGCCATTGCGAGAAATCCTCGCCGGTGGCGAACTCGACGGGCCGGCCACCGTCAGCGGCCGCGGCGCGCTTGGGCGCGGTGACATAGAGGAAGAACGAGCCGCGCGGTTTGTTGGCGTCGAAGCCGAGCCGGCGCAGCGCGGCGACCAGCAAATCCATGCGGCGCGAATATTTGGCGGCGATTCGCTCGGTGATTTCGGGATGACCGAAGGCGTAAGCGGCCGCGTGCTGGATGCCGAGGAACTGGCCGCTGTCGGTGTTGTCCTTCACGTCGCCGTAGGCCTTGACCAGCAATTCGTTGCCGGCGACAAAGCCGCAGCGCCAGCCGGTCATGTTGAACGATTTGCTGGCGGAGTGCAGTTCCACGCCCACGTCGAGCGCGCCCGGCGTGGCGAGGAAGCTCAGCGGCCGGCCCGCGAACACCAGCGCGGCGTAGGCGGCGTCGTGGATGACCGCGAGGCGGTGCTGTTTCGCGAACGCCACGACCCTGGCGAAGAACTCCGGCGTGGCGCTGGCGCCGGTCGGATTGTTCGGATAATTGAGCACCAGCGTTTTGGCGCGGGCGAGAATATCAGCGGGGATGGCGTCGAGGTCGGGCAGGAACTGGTTTGCCGCCGTCAGCGGCAGGTTATGCACCGTGCCGCCGTAGTATTTGGCGTGGGTGCCGAACACCGGGTAGCCGGGCGTGGTCATGAGCGCCACGTCGCCGGGGTTGATCAGCGCGGCGGGCAGGATGCCCAGCGCGGCCTTGCTGCCGATGGAGTGCATGATTTGCGTGTCAGGGTTCAGCGCGACGCCGCACAATTTTTGCAGATAACGCGCGGCGGCCTGCTTGAGCGTCGCGCCGCCATTGTCAGCGTAGCCGCGGTTTTCCGGCTTGGCGGCCTCGACCGTCAGCGTCCGCACCACCTCCGGACAGGCCATTTCGTCCGGCTCGCCCACGCCGAGGTCAAACAACTCCACCTCGGGTCGCTCCTGCTGCGCGGCGCGTTTGGCGCGCTTGATTTTCTCGAACTTGTAAATGGCGGTGTCCAGGCCGTAGCGTTTGCCGCCGATGCGGTCCGCGAACAGATTTTGCAGGTAACTCATAAAACCGCCGACGTTAGCCGGAAACCGCGCCTGATGCAAGTCACTCCCCGCCGTCGTCCTGAGCGGAGCCGAGGAATCGGTTTTTTAACCACGGATGGACACAGATGCACACGGATAAAAACATCAAAAAAACATCCGTGTTTATCTGTGTTCATCCGTGGTTAAAAAAAATTAAAAAAATCCTTGCGCAAGGCCGCCCGATTCCATATCGTCACCCCGTCAAATCGTCCAACCGAGTTACCAAAACCCGCTGAAGATGAACAAGATAAGTCATAAACCAAGTGAAGCGCGCTCACGCGCTCACGCGCTCACGCGCTCATTATGACTACTGCCCCGACTCTCTAATTTCCCGGCCCGTTTTTACCCATCTCGTTCCCCATGCGGCAGAATACTACCTGCCAGCGTCAGCGGCGCGGGGAGACGGGCTGGTTTCCCAGATTCATTCGTACTTTTTCCAAAAAGGTACCTGCCGTTGCCGCATCCGTACCTACCTGTTCCCAAAAGGTAAGTACTTTCGGGCAAACCAAACTTATTGTGTGAACACGATCCGAACCCGAATTTAATGAACTTAAGTGCCAGTGTCAGCGTCCGCAATTCCCCGGTGGCCGCGTAGCGGACGGGGTAGTTCAGCGTTAAAAAACAGCACAAACTTCCAAATTCCAAACGCCAAGTAAATCCCAAACGCCAATTGCAAAACTCCAAACCAAACTTTTTATGAAAACACCCATAATGAAAAAAACGAAAAACAATACCATAACCTCAATCCGGCGGCGCCTCCACGCCGCCCTTAACCCTCGCGGCAAAACCGTGAAACAATGGGTCGCGGCGCTCGGTGTTATCTGCGGCCTGGCGGCGGGATTACCCGGCGCGATGGCGGCGGTGGGAGACAATGTACTGATTACTACCGCCACCACCGTGGTGGAATCCAATACCACGCATTTAAGTAACGGCACGACCAATTCGCCGTTGGAAGTTTACAATCCCGGCGCGATATACAGTGGCACCAATATTACCCTGACGGCCACCGCTGCCGGTTCCGGTAATGGGAGGATGGGTGTTAGGGTTAGCAATCAAGGCAGCGTCAGCATTTTCGGCGGCACGATTACCACCGCTGGCCCCGACGTCAACAATGGTCACGGAGTTTATGCTTCCGGCTCCTCGTCGTTTGTCGGCAATGATTTGGTGATCGTGATTGGCGATGCGAATTCTTCTGCCAGTTATGGCTTGTACGCGAGTGCTGCCGTAATAACCGGTTCCAATGTGGCGATTACAACCTCGGGTTCCAGCGGCCATGCGGTACAGTCCATTGAGTACGGCGTCGTGGATCTGACGGATGTCAGGATCAATACTTCCGGGCATAACGCGGATGGGCTCCGGGCTTACCGGGACGGGACAATCTATGTGACCGGTGGCGAGATTAATACCAGTGGCAGTTGGGCGGCGGGGGTCGATTTATTAGGGGTCAGAACCTCGTATGTTGTGTTGACGAATGTGAATGTCACCACCACGGGTTCTTATGCGCAGGCGATCCTGGCTAATTCGGGCACCGGCAACAACTTGAAAACCCTGGTGATCAACGGCGGCACCTTTCGCTCGGCGCAAGGCTACGGGATTGGGATTAATGTGCCCCATAATCTCGGTGATGCCGCCGAATATCTGCTTCAGTCCGGCACCATGGACATCACCGTCAGGGGGGACGCGGAAGTGAGCGGCGGCGCGGGCGGCCTTTACGCCACCAGCATCCGCACCGGGACGGACAGTAGCGGGCAATTGGTCAAGGTGGACACGCCGCTGCTGGTTAATATCAACCTTGAAACAGCCTCGTCCCTTGCAGGCGACGTCAGTCTGCTGGGCAGTACCACCACCACGTTAACCCTGAGCGACACCGCTTCCTTGACCGGCGACCTCACCGCCAGCGGCTCCACCATCACCACCGTCAACCTTGCTAGCGGCACCCTGGCCGGCGACGTCACGGCCAATGACGAAGCCGTCATCACCATCACCGGCACCGCCGGCAGCGCGATAGTCGGCGATGTCACCGGCAACGACAACGCCGTCATCGACCTCACCGTCACCGGCAGCGACAGCACCTTCACCGGCGACATTGCCCGGAACGACAATGCCGTCGTCACCGTCACCATCGACCACGGCGCCACCGGCAGCGGCGGCTTCAACGGCGGCAACCTCATCACCGGCGAAGACAGTACGTGGACTTTCAACCAAGACAGCCACGGCAATAACGGCGAGAACCACGGCACCTGGAACATCGGCGATTACAACGTCACCTTCGATAACCTAACCCACACCGGCACCGTCACCATCAGCGTCAACAGCGACACCGGCGCGGGCGGCTCCATCATCGTCACTGGCAGCGCTGGCGGTGACGGTACAGTCCATATTGACACCACCGGCAACGGTAAAGCCGACCCTAACGACGTCCTCCCCGGCGTTGTCACCGGCGACGGCACGGAGCACTGGCAATGGGATCCCATCAACTGGGGCATCGACACCATCATCAAGGACGG
>JAISBF010000142.1 GCA_031266335.1 Verrucomicrobiales bacterium | reverse complement strand
GTCGCGCTGACCGAGGACCAAATCAACGAGGTCAGCGTCGAGGAAGCCATCGCCCGCGCGCAACAGGCGTTGCAGGAAAAAGTCTCGCCCGACGAGGAAGCCGCGCTGCGGGCCGGCATCCAAAAATCGCTGGCCCAACTCAGCCTCAAGCGCCGCAAGCCGCCGCGTTGACGCGCGCCGCATTCCGGTCTGGCGGCGGCGCGGCCGGTGCGCTAACCTCATGACATGCTCACCGAATCATTGAAAGCGGCGGCGGAAGCCTGGTCGCAAATTCCGCGGTTCAAGGAAATCTTCGGCATCGCCTACCGTTACGGGTTTGCCGATTTCCTGAAACTGGTGCGCCTGCGCCAGTTGTCGGAACTCCACACCCGACGCCTGGGCGAGGCCGAGCGGCTGATCCAGCAACGGCCCGCCGCCGAGCGCTTCCGCATGGCGCTGGAGGAACTGGGGCCGACCTATGTCAAGTTCGGGCAAATCCTCAGCTCGCGCCGCGACTTGGTGAACGAGGAATTTTACAACGAGCTACGCAAATTGCAGGACCACGTGCCGCCGTTCCCCGGCAGCGTGGCGCGGGAAATCATCGCCGAGGAACTGGGACGGGAGCCAACGGTCATCTTCCGGGAGTTCGACGAGACCCCGCTGGCCGGCGCCTCCATTGCCCAGGTGCACCGCGCGGTGCTGCACAATGGCAACCCGGTGGCAGTCAAAGTGCGCCGCCCCCACATTCGCCGGAAAATCGAGACGGATTTGCACATCCTGGCCGAGCTGGCCAAGTTTTTGGCCAAGCACGTGGAGTCCATCGCCGTGCTGAACCCGGTCGGCATCGTGAAGGATTTTTCCAAGACGCTGCTGCGGGAACTGGATTTTAAAAACGAGGCGCGCAACATGCAGCGGTTCGCCGCGGAATTTGCCGGCGACCCGCGCCTGCGGGTGCCGCACTGCTACGAGGAGTTCAGCACCGACGCGGTGCTGACCATGGAGTTCGTGCGCGGCGAGCGCGTGGACCAGCCGGAGCGCCTGCGCGCGCTGGGCATCGACACGACGCGCCTGGCGGCAACCATGGCCGAGTTGATTTTCATGCAGGTGCTGGAGCACGGCTTTTTCCACGGCGACCCGCATCCGGGCAACCTGTCGATCCTGCCCGACGGCGTGGTGGTGCTGTACGATTACGGCATGATGGGGAATTTCACGCCGACGCTGCGGGAACTGGTGGCGGACCTGGTGGTCGGGCTGACCGACTGCGACGCGCGGCGCACCATGCACGCCCTGCTCGGCATGTCCGAGTCCGGCTTCGCGGACGACCCGGCGCGGATGCAGGCGGACATCGAGGCGTTCAACGAGAACCACTTGAACAAGCCGCTGAAGGACATCAACATCGGCTACGTGTTCAACCGCCTGCTCGACTTGCTGATGACCCACCGGCTGCGGTTGCAGGCGGTGTTTTACCTCGGCATCAAGGCGCTGTCGCAAATCGAGGCGGTGGGGCTGACCCTGAACCCGGACCTGAATTTCATGGCGCTGGCCAAGCCGTTCGCCGTGCGTATGTTCCAGCGCAAACTGAGCTACGCGGCGCTGCGGCAACTGTTCAGCCGCGCCCTGCTGGACTTCGCCCGCATCGCGGAGCGGCTGCCGGCGGACGCGCGGGAATTATACCTCCGCCTGCGGGCTGGCAAATTCAACATCCCGATTGAACACCGGGTGCAGCCCGACGGCTTCGAACCGCTGCGCAAAACCCTGCACCAGGTCGCCAACCGGCTGGCGCAAGCCATCCTCAGCGCGGCGCTGCTGATGAGCGCGGGCTTGATCATGGTGGCCAAAGTGCCGCCGCTGATCCTGGACGTGCCGCTGCTGGGCTGGCTCGGCCTGTTGCTGGGCCTGGGCCTGACCGTTCGCCTGGCGGTCAAAATCTGGCGGGACGGCGACGACGGTTAGGCAGCCATTTGTTAGTCACGGTCAATAACGCGCCCGTATCTGTCACGCGCGAATTTTCTTGTTAGGCGTCACGGTCAGCGCCTGTTTCAAACCGGCGCCAATGTCGGCAACACCGAACTCCTTCGACACCATCAGCGACAGCGGCACGCGACAACGGCGGTTTTTACGACATCAGGCTCCTCGTTATTATCAGCGGCGGGGCAATTGAGCATGGCAAGAAACCCAAATTGAGGTTGTCGCGGTCAGCAACAACGCGTAAGCTGTGCCTATGTCCGAGCTTGCCGATTACGTGTTGCACGGGGCGATGAAAGTCACCCCGCTGACGTTGAAAAAACTGCTGCATGAACTGCCACTGCTGAAGCTGGAGTTCACCCAGATTCACGCGCCGAAATTCCCGCATCTGGTTGACCAATTGACCTTTCTCGCGGACGTGGTCGAGGATTTTGCCGAGGGAGCGGCGGACGAGATGTCGTACCGCGCCATCGCGGAGGCGACTTTCGCGTTGTTATACGCGCATCAGCGGATGGATTTGATTCCCGACCAGATTCCCCAGATCGGGCGGGCGGACGACTCGGCGGTGGCGCGGACGGTGCTGATCACCCATGAAAAATTGTTCCAGGCCTACGCGGAAAAACATCGCCGCGACTGGAATAAAATCACCAACCGGGCCTGAGCCGCCGGCCGCCAAGCCGTATGGAACTTTCCCCCTGGCTGCTGCGACTGGAGCAGCGTTTCGGTCACTGGGGTGTGCCGCAACTCATCAAGGGCATGGTGCTGCTCAACTGCCTGACCCTAATTCTGCAATACCTGCAACCCGGCTTTGCGGACATGCTGTCGCTCAACACCGCCGCCATCAGCGAACATGGCGAATACTGGCGCCTGGTGACGTTCCTGCTGCAACCCATCGTCAGCGACGGCCAGCTTAGCTGGTTTTGGTTCATCATCGCGATGTGGTTCCTGTGGTTTGTCGGCGACGGCTTGGAACGGGCGCTCGGGCCGCTGCTGTTGAACTTGTATTTGCTGCTGGGTGTCGCGGCGCTGGCGGTCGTGGCGCTGACGTTGTACCCCGGCGCGGTGATTCCCAACTTTTATCTCCTGAACTCGTTTTTGTTCGCCTTCGCCGCCTTTTACTCCGACCTGCCGATCATGCTGTTTTTCATCATCGAGGTGAAAATCAAGTACGTCGCCATGTTTGCCGCCGTAGTGATGTTATTGGGCGGCGTGCGGTCGCCCGCGCTGCTGCCGCTGATGGCGGCCAGTTGCGCGGGTTATCTGGTGTTCTTCGGGCCGCTGTACGCGCAGGTTCTCTGTCAGCGCGCCAGTTCCCGCCGCCGGATGAAAAAATTTCGCGGCGAGGAGTGAATGATGCACCGGCTTCGCGTTAAATTTGCCATGCCGCTGCTCGCCCTGCTCACCGTCAGCGCCCAAGCCTTCACCCTGCCCGCCGACTCGCGACAACTGGTGCTCGGCCTGGCCGACCGCTGGTCGAGCAATAACCTTACCTTGCAACTATTTGAACAACAAGTCGGCCGCTGGGTCGCCGTCAGCGACCCAATCCCGGCGCGGGGCGGGCGCGACGGGCTGGCGTGGGGCCGCGGCCTGCACCCGCTGACGATGCCCGGCGCGGTCAAACGGGAAGGTGACCGGAAAACGCCGTGCGGCGTGTTCGCCATCGGCGGCGCCTACGGTTACGCCGCTGACCGTGACGTTCGCCGGCGCGCGAACCTGCCGTATCACCGGATTGTCGCCGGCGATTTGTGGGTCGAGGACGCCCGGTCGCCAAAATACAACCAATTCATCGCCCTCGGCCGGCCCGCTGACAGTGACTGGGAGCGGCGGCAGCAAATGCGTCTCGGCGACCCGGCGCACAGCCTGAAATTATTCATCGCCCACAATGCGCCGCCCACGGTCAGCGCCGGCGCCGGCAGCGCGATTTTTTTCCACCTCTGGCGCGCCGGGGGTGAACCGCCAACCGCCGGTTGCACCGCGATGACGCGTGACCGCCTGACGCAACTCATCGCCTGGGTTGACCCCGCGCAAAAACCGCTTTACGTTTTACTGCCAAAAGATGTCTATGCCAAAGTCCGGGCGGAATGGCGGCTGCCTTGAGTTTTTCAACCACGGATGCACACCGATGAGCACGGATATTTCTGAGTTAGGCAAGACCCATTCATTTTTCACACTTCCTCCTTCTCATTGCGTGCCCAGCTTGGCCAGATAGCCTTTTTCCCGCGTGGATTGGTACATCCAGACAAAAAACACACACTCGCCCGCCAGCCATAACACATTCAGCGCCAGCGCCCACAGCAAGTGCGCGGTGGGGAACGGCCCGCCCGCCAGCACCGACCGCATCCCCTCGAACACCTGCGTGGACGGCAGTGCCAGCGCCAGCGGCTGCGCCCACGCGGGCAGCACGCTCACGGGATAAAACACCGCCGACAGCGGCTGGAACAAAAACGGAATCGCCCACGCCAGCATCTCCACCGCCTGCCCGAACCGCATGATCAGCGCCGTCGTCACCAGCCCGATGCCCCAGCCCATGATGATGAGGTTCACGAACAGCGGCCCCAGCGCCCAGCCCAGCGCGAGAAAATCAAAGTTGCACAGCAGCCGCGCCGCCACGGTCAGCATGACGATGATAATCAGCACCTTGAGCAACCCGACCAGCGCCGTCGCCGCGAGAAACTCCCGCACCCGCACCGGCGCGACAAAGACATTGATGATGTTGCGCGCCCACACGTCCTCAAGGAACGACACCGTCATCCCCTGCTGCGAACGAAACAGCACATCCCAGAAAATCATCGCGCCAAGCAAAAACGTCACCGCTGACGGCGGCCCGTCGCTGATGCTCTTCAAATACAGCGTCAAAAACGCCCAGACCAGCAGGTCGAGCATCGGCCAAAACAGCATTTCAATGATGCGCGGCACGCTGCGACGGATGATGTATGTGTAGCGCAATACCAAGCCCAAAATAACCGAACCGTTCATGACTGTTTTTCAATTTGTGCCGGATAATTTACCGTCGGCGCGGCCGCTGACGATGCGCATTTTGCCTGCCAACCGAATCCCCGCGCGGTGGCGCCGCCAATGGTCAATCGAAAACCGTAAATCATAAATCCTCGATATCCCCGCCGCGAGCGACCTTGATGAACAGCGACTCCAGCGATTGTTCCTGGAATTTTTCCACGATGGACCGCGGCGTGCCCTCGGCGAAAATCTTGCCCCGGCGCATGAACAGCACGCGGTCGCACACTTCCTCGACGTCGCGCATGTTGTGCGACGTGTAAATCATCCCGATGCCGCGCTCCCGTTGCACCTGCCGCAGCCACTTCCGCACTTTGTCCGCGATATCGGGATCGAGGCTGGCCGTCGGCTCGTCGAGCAGCAGCAACTCCGGATCGTTCAACAGCGACTTGCACAGGCTCACCCGCGCCGACTCGCCCGACGAGAGCCGCCCGACCACGCGTTTCTTCAAATGCGCGATCTCCAGCAACTCCAGTAGCTCATCGATTTTCCGCCGCGGTTTTTGCACCGAATACAGCCGCGCGAACACCAGCAGATTTTCCTCCACCCGCAAATTCGACGGCAGCGCCGTGTAAGCCGAGGAAAAATTCATCCGCCGCAGCACGGCCACCCGGTGCCGTTCCAAGTCCTGGCCGAACACCCGCACGCTTCCCGCTGACGGTGTGACCAGGCCAAGCAGGATGGACAGCGCCGTGGTCTTGCCCGCGCCGTTCGCGCCGAGCAGTCCGACAATCTCCCCCCGCGCGACGCTGAAGGTGAGGTCGTCAATCGCCACCAGCGCGCCGAAGGTCTTGCGCAGGTTTTGAATTTCCACAATCAACTCGGACATGATGAATTTCACTTTAGCCGCTGACCATGGAAATAAAACCTAAATCACCGGACCTGCTGACGGCACTTGCTTTCCTGGAACAGCCTGGCAATAATAATAGTCATCAGCATCATCGCTGACGGTGACGCTGAACCACGGAGGCGTCGGATGAATGACTATTTAGTGGCGGAAGACGGACAGCCCCTGACCACCGAGTCGGGCGAACGGCTGATCGTGCGACGGCAAGCCCAACGCCTGTTGGCGGAGAATGGCAAGCGTTTGACCGCCCAATCCGGGCGGCGCATATTGGTTGAGCGCGACCCCATCGTCAGCGCCGAGTTCGGCGAAGTGAATGTCGTCTTGCAAGACGACGGCACGCTGACCGTGACCTGGGACGGCGAGTTTCACAATGTCGCGGAGTTTGAAATTCTCCATTCTTTTGACTACGGCGAAACCTGGCAAAGCGTCGGCATCGTCAGCGGCCGCGAGCGCGGCTTCAATTTTCCCATCGACACACTCGGCGAAACCAAAGTCGTCGCGCTCGGCGTCGCCGGCATTTCGATGGGTTCATCCGCTCCCGCCGCTGACGATGAGCAGAACGATGAGTTACCGCCCAGTTACGTCATCATCGACCTGGGAATCAGGGACGCTGTCGGCCCACCACACGGACTGAACGACAGCGGGCAGGTATTGTTATTCAGCACCGGCAGCGCCCGGTTATGGGCCAATGGCACGGTCAGCACCGTGGCAACGGACATAAACCGCGTATATGGTCCAACCCAAACTGGAAAGGTTTATTACCCTGGCACAACAGAACGGGAGTGCGCCCCAGGCTCGGAACCGCCGAACCCTCCCTTCGATTATGGCTGGGCTATTTGGAAAAGAAAAATTTTCCTTTGGCAAAATGGCAATAGCTCGGCACAAGGCTTCGACAGAGCAAGCGCCGTAATCTATCTCTACCCGTTTAGTCGTATCAATGAAATCTTTGGACTGGCGTTTTTAAGCGGCGCAGACATAGGCCGGTTGAGCGCGGGGATTCCCAATAATGATTATCTGACAGATGACCGTGTACACGATTGGGGTGGCGGCAGCGAACTAGGTTTTGTCAATGATGCTGACGTGTGGAGCTATGCGGGTCAGTTTGACGTGTGGTCGTTTGGCGGTGGATTTCGTTTCTATTCCCTCTGCCGAGGCGTCGCCGGAGGTCAGTCATTCAAGCTGACTGCCTCAGCACTTGATGCTGGGGATGGTTCATATGAGGTGTCCGGTTACTGCCCTGCATACTTGATCCACGGTACCCAGGGAGCGATCGCTTACGGGAAAAGTCCTTCTTCCGTTTTCCAAACAGACGAGAATTTGTATATCCAGAATAACGGCCCGGCAAAAGTACTCGCCGAGGTTACCGAGTTGCATGACATCAACAGCGCGGCGGGAACACAATGTTTTGTCATAGGTTATGCGGGCGTATATTATAAAGTTTGGGCCTATGACGGTGATCGTGTTGCTTCGACATATTTGGGGTATGTGGCCGGCATGAATAATTCCGGTGTGACGGGCCGCAAAATCAGCAATACGATGCTGGTGCCACTGGGGCTCCAAATCTGGCAAGGCAACATGGCGCGCTGGAAAAAGAGCCAGCTTACCGGTTTGACCTGGACCACACACGAGATTTGCGGCGAACCGGAGGATTGGGAAGACATTCATGTCACCTTGGTCAGCCCGGACAAGGGTTTACTGGCCGGCACCGCCATGAAAACCAAGGACGCTGACGGTGAGGCACTCGCCGATCCGGAGGAGCATAGCGTGTTGTTAATCAAAACGCAGTTGTTTGATGTCGGGGACACCACCAGCGGATTGCGCGATGACTTGCTTGACAACGGCAGGGAAATCAGTCGCTGGAACCCCAATAAAAACATCACGGACAAGAACATTGCCTGGATTAAGGCGCATGTTTCGGCACAAAATCCCGCCCCGCAGATGCCAAAATTGGAATTGCGTTTAACCGGCGTGTCATCAACCACCACCTTCAAAGCCAAGCTTAAAGTGCAATATCATCGCGGCAACGGGAAAAGAAACAACCGTGACCAGCCCGAGGACACCGTGCAAATCCCCGCTGACGGTGGATTCAAATCCATTACGGGAAATGTATGGAAAATTTGGGAAGAGACGGATTATAATCAACAAGGTTTTTTTGGCGGAGACGCCGAATTGACCTATCAACTGACGCGTGGTGAAGTGGCGATTTCCAATCCGCTAACCATCAAATTTCGCATTGGTGGCGAAAATCCTCAGCCGGACAAGTGCAGGGCATTTATTGAATCACAGCCCAATGCCGGGCCGAATGGCGACTTATGGTTTGCCTATGCCATCGCCAAACATGAATCCAATGGTTATAATGGTTCTGATACTCGTTATAACCAGTTTTTAGTTACACCCAAGCAAATTGATGATAAAAAAAATATCGGATTGCCAGTTTGGCATGACGACGGAGATGATGTTCCTGGAGGATACGGACTTTTTCAGGTTACCGGCAATAAAGATAATGCAAAAGCAAATATTCCGCGAGAACAAATCTGGAACTGGCAGGAAAATGTCAAAGCCGGATTAACGCTTATAGCAGCCAAGAACAATATTGCCGTTGCATGGATGACGCGACAAAAAAACGCCAATAATGCCAATGGGACTCATCTTCCCGACCTTACTGTGAATGGGGTACTTTTTTCAGAAACAACTCCACATACCATGACGGCCGCTGTCGCCATAAAAGCCTATAATGGCGCGTCGCCAGCGCCGGCTGGTTTTGTGGATAATGATGGCCTTGCACCTGGATTTATATTAGATCCGCAAGGATCAGATCACTATTGTTTTTGGAAAAATGAGTCCAATGCTTGGGCACTAAGTCGTTTCAATAAACCAAGGAGATCCGATATTAAACCATTTAATTATGTTTCTCTAGTGTGTAATGAAATATAATTATGAATAAATTAAAACTCATTGTCGTTATCATGATCGGGGTTATCATTGTTGGTTGTGCCAGTTCAACCGAGCAAACAACACCGGAAAGAGAAATTCTTAAAATGATCAGAACCGATATTACTTCCACTATCAAGGAAGCACAAAATCATTGGGATATGTTACCCTGCGGCGGGTACATATTCAGGTTTCATTTAAACATCATAGAAAAAGAGAAACCGGAACTTTTTATGAATTTCAGCGGAGAGCCACATGTTTGGCTTGTGTTTATTGACGGAGATTTTCAACGAAAAATGGAGATTAGATTCGATCTTTTTTATGATGGTGGAGCTTGGCTCAAATTAGATGGAAAATATTGCATTAATGTAGATTGCTATGAGGATAGATATTCATATACTGATGGTCCACATCGTAGAATTGTTATGAAAAAAATTAACAAACACGGGATCCAATTAATTAATGCTCAGGATGCACTAATATCTTCGGAAGAGCCTGGAGATATAAAACTTTTCGAAGAAATAGAAAAAATGGAAGATGCCAGGCGTTATGGTAAAAATTACGGTGATTTCAAGTGGATTAAACCAAGGATGGAATACATTTTGGTTTATGATTATCTAACCCAGGCGGAACCGCAGTGGAAAGTCGGCTGGCCGGATTCATTTGCAGAGAAAGTTTATGCCGGTTTTGATAAAGACCGTGACAGAATTAAAGAAATAGAAAAAATATTTACACCTAAAATAGCGTTAAAATTGATTGATGAAAAACTAGGCAGAAAAGATCTTCAAAAATAATCAACCATAGAAAGACCAAATATGAGCAACATAAAAATCAGTGAATTGCCGGCGGCAGAAGAATTATCAGGTGAGGAATTGGTACCGGTGGTGCAGGACGGGGAAACTCGCAAGGCGACGGTGACGGAGTTGGTGGAGGCCACTGACGCTGACGGTGATGATGACGTGAAAATCAGCGAGTTACCGTCAGCCGAGGCATTGTCCGGCGAGGAACTAATCGCGGTGGTGCAGGATGACGAAACCCGCAAGGTCACTGTCAGCGGGGTATTGGCCGGGGCGCAAACACAAATCGATGAATTGTCCGAGATCCTTGGTGATGGCCGGGTGCCGGCAGCCCGCACCGTCTTCGTGGACGCTGATGGTAACGACGCGACCGGTGAGATGGGCAACGCGGCGCGGCCCTACAAGACGGCACTGGCGGCGTATGACGCTGTTAAAGACCTCGCCACCAACAGCGCCCGTTATTTGCTCAAGCTCGGTGTCGGCAGTTTCAATCTCTCGTTATCAGCCGACTGGAATCAATACGTGTACGTCAGCGGCGTGGGCGCGGAGTTGTCCAACCTGACAGTCAACGCCAGCGGCGTCAGCGGTCTCCCCGGCGCTAACGGTGCCAATGGCGCGAACGCCGAGGATTTTGACGACCCCGATTATACCAACCCACAGTCCGGCGACGCGCACAGTGGTGGCAACGGCGCTGTCGGCGGTAACGGCACGGACGGCAGCCCCGGTCTCAACGTGACGCTGACCAGCGACTTGACGGTGGCGCTGACGGTCAGTGCGTATGGCGGCAGTGGCGGTGCCGCTGGTAACGGCGGCACGGGCGGACATGGTGGCAACAACCTCAACACTGACAGCGGACAAGGAGGAACTGGTGGCGATGGTGGTAACGGCGGCTATGGCGGCAACGGCGCTGACGGTGGCACGGTGAAGCTTACCCGCGTGATGGTGAGCAACATCTACGCATATGGCGGCGGCGGTGGCAGCGGCGGCACCGGCGGCTATTACGGGTCGTCCGGACAGGGAGCGAACGGGAACGGCTGGTGGGGTGGCTACAGCGAGAGTCGTTTTGGCGCCTCTGGCGGTAACGGTGGCGCTATCACTTTAATCGGTTGTAAAATCCGGCAATCAGCGACCAGTGGCGGCGGCTTGGAAGGGGGCGCCGGCAACGATTATCAGGCTCCCCTATACGGCGCTACCGGTGCTCCCGGTCATGGCGGCCAACTGATGTTGACAGATTGCGCGGACGGCCAAGTCAACAGCGTCGGCGGCTATTCTGCTTACAGTTGGCCGAACTCCCATTCTAACGGCGGCAATGGCGACAATATCACGCTGACGCAATGCCGCAACCTCAACGCCCGCAGTGAGGGCGGCGCCTCAGAGGACGGCAACGGTGGCAATAGTGGCGCGGTCACGACGACCGGTGGCCACGACCTCACGCTCACCAGCAGCGACGGTTGGGCTTATGGTGGTGGTGGTTGGGGCGGCAACGGCAACTCCGGCGATGTCGGCGCGCTGACCGCGACCGGCGTTGACGGCGTCAAACTTAACAGCGTCCGGAATAGGGGTTATGGCTACGGTGCCGCCTATATATCAGCTAATGTTGGCCCGATAACCGTGACGGATTGCCGCCGCGCCGTGGTAGTGGTGGAAGATCGTTACGGCGTAGCAGGCCTTGCCACGGTAATGTTGCGTGACTCCACGGTGGAGTTTAGGCAAGACCTGACAGGCTCATCGCCGACTGGGGTCCCTAACTTCAACGAGGGCAGAGTGGAATTAACCCTGACCGCCGTCAACTGCCGCCTCCAATTGCAGCCGGTCATTTTTTATATGATATATTACGCGCAAATTTTTCTCAAAAACACGGCGGTGAGCGGCTGGACGGAGTTTTGGGCCAGCACCGACAGCAACGGTGATCCCTTGTCCTCCGGCGGGCAGATTAACGACTACTCGCGGCACAATATTAATCAAACTTACAATGACCCCACCGAGTTTCCCACCGCTGACAGTAGCAATTGTCTGGTGTAAATAAAAAAACAACAATCCAACCGAAAGAAAAACCATGAACGATAAAGTAACATTAAAAACCGCCGAACCGGTCGCCATCAGCGCCCCCGGCAAACAAGTCGAAGTGCAGAACGTCAGCCGCTTCGCCGTGAAACAACTCACGCTGACCGTCAATGCCGAGCGAGTCTTTGGCCTGCAAGCCCTGCTCGCTCCGCTGGACGCGGACGACCAGCCGCTGCCTTACGCGCAACCTGTCCGCAAATCATGGACAGCGGGCGAGGCGGCCAAACTGGGAGTGGAGGCCGAAGTCGCCGCGCTGCTGGAGAAAATCCTTGGCTAGAGCCAATCGGCATTCAAAAGACCGGATTTTCAATTTGCGGTTGCGACCACAAACCGAGCTTCCTGATAAATAAAGGGAGCGGGCGAAGGGATTCGAACCCTCGACATCAACCTTGGCAAGGTTGCACTCTACCAACTGAGTTACGCCCGCATTGAGGAGTGAGAATGCAGATTACGCGCCCTTCGCGCCGGGCGCAAGATTTTATTTTGTTTTTTTACCGTCCGCAACGAACTTCCATTCGACATCACGCCAGCGGTGAACTAGCATTTCTTTCCTTATGAGCCTGTCCATCAAGTCCGCTGACAGTTGTGTTTTTTCGGCAATCTCCCTTGGGGAAATCATGTTGCGCCTCGACCCGGGTGACACGCGCATCCGCACGGCGCGGGCGTTTCGCGCCTGGGAAGGCGGTGGCGAGTATAATGTCGCGCGCGGATTGCGGAAATGTTTCGGCTTGAAAACGGCGGTGGTGACGGCGTTGGTGGATAATGAAGTCGGGCGGTTGATTGAGGATTTGATTTTGCAAGGCGGCGTCGCCACTGATTTCATCAAGTGGGCCGCTGACGATGGCATCGGGCGCTCGGCGCGCAACGGGCTGAACTTCACCGAGCGCGGGTTTGGCGTGCGCGGCGCGGTCGGCGTCTCGGATCGCGGCAACAGCGCGGCGTCCAAGCTCAAACCCGCTGACATTGACTGGGAGCACCTCTTCGGCCAACTCGGCGCGCGCTGGTTCCACACCGGCGGGATTTACGCGGCGCTGTCGGACACGACGCCGGAGGTGGTGCTGGAGGCGGTGCGGGCGGCGAAGAAACACGGCACCATCGTCAGCTACGATTTGAATTATCGTCCGTCGCTGTGGAAGTCCATCGGCGGGCAACAGCGCGCGCGGGAGGTGAACCGCGAGATTGCCAAGTATGTGGACGTGATGATTGGCAACGAGGAGGATTTTACCGCGTGTCTCGGCCTTGAAGTCGAGGGCTTGGACGAAAATATTTCCAACATCGAAATTGACAAGTTCAAGGCAATGATTGAACGCGCCGTCAGGGAATTCCCGAATTTCAAGGCGACGGCCACCACGCTCCGCACCGTAAAGTCGGCAACCGTCAACTCGTGGGGCGCGATTTGCTGGCACGCCGGCCAGTTCCACGAGGCGATTTACCGCCCTGACTTGGAAATCTACGACCGCGTCGGCGGCGGCGACTCGTTCGCATCGGGCCTGATTTACGGTTTCCTGACCACCGGTGACGCGGCGAAAGCGGTCAACTATGGCGCGGCCCACGGCGC
The DNA here is from genome assembly GCA_031266335.1 of Verrucomicrobiales bacterium. Classification (GTDB taxonomy): domain Bacteria; phylum Verrucomicrobiota; class Verrucomicrobiia; order Methylacidiphilales; family JAAUTS01; genus JAIRPN01. The sequence goes on along the minus strand of JAISBF010000142.1, from coordinate 3,654 downwards.
GCTGGCGATGACCACGCCCGGCGACACCTCGATGGCGACGCTGAAGGAAGTGGAAAAACTCATGGCCGGTGGCAGCGCACGAGTCGTCCGTTAGGGCAAAGACGGGATCACTGATAGCAGAAGAGCTCCTTTTCACCACGAGAACACGGCGGAATTGGAGGGGAATGGTTTGTCAAGGCAAACTTGCTCCGATAACTCCGTGTGCTTTTTGTAAAAAATAATGGCATCAAAAAAAATAAAAAAATTTATTTCCCCCTTGACCTCTCCTATCAGTCCGCTACTTTTCGCTTCATGATTTTAGTGCTTGACAACGCGATAGCCGGGCGAGTAAGTTTCTCGCACTCTCGCACTCTCGCACTCTCGCACTCAGCATGATGCTTGCCCCGATCCGTTAATTTTCTCGCGGAATTTTAACCGCCTCATTCCTTATCCGATTGTCCTTGCCCGCCGAGGCTTGGCCGGCTTTGCCAACAGAAAAGGCTTTCTCATCGTCAGAAAAACCTTTTCTGCCAAAAAGAACAATTATGTCCGCCATGCTCATCAAACCAATCCAGCGCAACTACTTACCTGCCGCCGAAGACCACGCCTTCGACTGGCTGGTCAACTTCAAAACCAAACTGCCCCGCTTCGCCGCCATCTTCTAAACTACCACTTAACTAACTACGATAATGGCCGCAAAAGAACGCAAGGAACGCAGAGAAAAGCATTTTTAAAATCTATGCGTTCTCTGCGTTCTTTTGCGGCCATTAAAAACTGCTGACCAACCATCACCAACAAAAAATAATCTGCGTAATCTGCGGATCAAAATCCTTATGAACACACCCATAATAAAAACCCTAACCCTGATATTAACCCTCTTCCCTGCCCTGGCACTGACCGTGGCGGCGGAGCCGAAAGTCGTCAACACCCCCGGCATCACGTATGACGCCGACCAAAGCTACACCAGCGGCGGCACCGGCACGGCGGCCTTATTGGTCACCGGCAGCGGCGTGGTGTACAGCGGCACCCGCATCACCGCCACCGGCACGGCCGCGACCGGCAACGGCCGATGGGGCGCGCACATCGCCAACCAAGGCGAGGCGTTCCTGTTCAGCAGCACGATTGTCGCCGCGGACTCCGGCACGGCGTGGCAACATTTCGGTTTGTATATGAGCGGCTCGGCCAAGCTCATCGGCGAGCAAGTGGTGGTTGACACGCTGTCCGGTTATTCGGCTTACATCACCGACAGTTCCCAGGTGAACGTCAACGGCCTGACGATTATCGGGCACGGGACGACGGAACACGGGCTGCAACTAGCAACCAACTCCAGCTTCAGCGGCACCGATCTGCGGGTGAGCATCACCGGCTCGGGCAATGTCGGACGCGCCGTGACGGTGTCCGCCGACGCGTCTTTCCACGGCGTGAATATGGATATCGATGTTAGAGGCAGTTCCTTGCGCGGCATTACCTTGGGCGAGAATACCGCGACTAACAGCATAGTCACCGGCACCAATATCAACATCATCATGCTGGGAACCGGCGACGCTGTTTTTGTCGGCCCTGGCGGTTGGATTGATGTCGCCGGTCTCACGGTAAGCGGCACCGGCGAGAATGTCAGGGCGGTGGCGGTGGCCGGTGGCACCATGACGGTGAACACCGGCACCTTCCACATGACCCAAACCGGCGGCACCCTGCGTCGCGCGGCAGTCGGTGTGGGCGAAAGCGGCGGGTTAATTCTCAATCATGTGGAGGTATCCGCCGCTGGAGCCGATTACGCGGGCATTCGAGTGTTAGCTAACGGCGCGACAGAGAGCGCCACCAGACTGACGGTCAACGGTGGCAACATTAAATCGGCGGATGGCGCCGGCTTGCTGGTGGCTGGCGACAGCACCAATGGCGCGGACATCAACATCACCATTGCCGATGGCGCGCAAATCAGCGGCACCTCGGCGCTGGAATTGACCACCGCCAACGCCGACACGACGGTCAACATCGCGGTCTCCGGCAATTCCACGCTGGCCGGCGAGGTTAACGCCAGCGGTAGTTCCAACACCACCCTCACCCTCGACTACAGCGCCATCACCGGCAACGTCACCGCCAGCGGCAACAGCCAACTCATCCTCACCGCCAGCAATGGCGCCACCATCAGCGGCGACATCACCGGCAACAGCAGCAGCGCGCTGGCCGTGACCGTCAGCGACGACAGCACCTTGACCGGCAATATCACCACCAGCGACGACAACAAAACCACCGTCAACATCAGCGCCGGCGGCATCATCACCGGTGACCTCAGCGGCAGCGACAACAGCGCGCTGGCCGTGACCGTCGGCGACGGCGGCATCCTGACCGGCGGCCTGATCGGCGACCGCCTGATCGTCACCGTGAACACGGGCGGCCACGTCACCATCAACAAGGACTCCGACTTCGGTTCACTCGACAACCACGGCACCCTGAACGTGGGCGATTACCAGGTAAGCGTCGGCGACTTGACGAACAACGGCGCCATCAACATCAGCGTGAACAACGACACCGGCGCCGGCGGCTCCCTCACCATAACCGACACCGCCAGCGGCACCGGCGTCATCCACCTCACCACCACTGGCGACGGCCAAGCCGATCCGAACCAAGTCCTCCCCAACGTGGTAAAAGGCGAAGGCACCGAACACTGGACTTGGGACGAAGTGGACTGGGGCCTGGAAAAACTAATCGTCACCCCCAACCCCGACGGCACCATCAGCATCAAGGAAGACGGCACCAGCCCCGCCGGAGCCGTCATAGACAGCGCCATCGCCATCCAGCAGAGCATGTGGTTCGCGCAGCAGAACAGCCTGCTCAAACGCATGGGCGAGTTGCGCTATGGAACGCGGGCATCCTTGCCCGCTGGCGGGCGGGACGCCCGCGCTCCATATGGACTGATAGAAAATATCTGGCTCAGAAGTTATGGCCAACAGTTAAACGTCGGCAGCCAAGTCGCTGGCAAAGCCTACGAGCAACTCATCTACGGCGTCGATCTCGGCACTGACCATAAGTTCACCATCAGCGCTGACAGTGACTTATACTTGGGCGTCTATGCCGGCTATGGTCGCAGTGATCTCAACTACCGCACTCCCGGCACTGACGGTGAACTCAACTCCTACTACGGCGGCCTCTACGCGACTTGGCTCCACTCCAGTGGCTTCTACATCGACGCCACTTTCAAGGCTGCCAGTGTCAACAACGACTTGAAAGCCCCCTACGGCAACACCCAACTCACCGCTAGCTACAGCGACGTGAATATCGGCGGCAGCATTGAGATCGGTAACAAGTTCACCTTCCAAGACGGCTGGTTTGTCGAACCCCAGTTCCAAGTCAACTACCTGCACATCCTCGCCGAGAACTACACCGCCGGCCCGATGACCATCAGCACCCAAGACCTCGACGCCCTACAACTCCGCATCGGTAGCCTCTTCGGCAGAACCATCAACCTCACCAACAGCGGCGCACTCCAGCCCTATATCAAGGTCAGCGGCGTAGAAACCATCAGCAGCGGCGGCACCCTGCGCAACGGTTACCAACGCACCCGCGCCAACACTGACGGTGCCAGAGCCGAACTCGGCGCCGGCCTCATCTGGCAACTCGACACCAACAACCAACTCCACCTCGACTACGAGGCGAGTTTCGGTGACAAGTACGACA
>JAISBF010000106.1 GCA_031266335.1 Verrucomicrobiales bacterium | reverse complement strand
AGCGCGTGAGCGCGTGAGCGCGTGAGCGCGTGAGCGCGATTCACTTACGTTATGACTTAGGTCTCTCATCTTCAGCGGGTTAGCGGGGTGTTACTTTGGCTTGGGCTACTAGTTTCTTTCGGTAGGCAGTAGATAGTAGGTAGTAGGTAGCATCTGTTTGTCCCGATAACGGGATGGGACGATATGGAATCTGTCTGCCTGGCGCAAGGTTTTTTTTCGCTTTTTTAACTGCCAGCTTGCCGGTTCACGGCCGGTTGGTCAGTTGCACGGTCAGCGGCCCGGTGCCGGGCTTGGCGTTGAGCAAGACTTCGCCGTTCACCAGGCGGGTCGGGATGGCGTTGCCGGCGGCGTCCGTGGCGGTGGCGGCGGTCGCGTTGGGGGCGCTGACGATGACGGTCAGCGGCACGTTGAACAGTTCGGGGTCGAGCGCCGTTTCCAGCGTGAAGGTCACGCGGTCGGCGCTTTGCTCCAGCACCCGCGCGCGCGTCGCCTCGGCCTCCTGCACATAGCGCGCGACCTCGCCGAACGTGCCGATCCACAACTCGTCCGCGCGGCTTTGCGCGTATTGCAGGTGCGCCTCCAGCACCGCCGGCCGCAGCGGGTCGTACGCGCCGTCCTCCAGGCCGTGAATCATCGCCGCGTCCCAGCGGTGTTCCGCGATTAACTTGTCAAGATACGCGTTCGCCGCGGCGGGGGTCTCGTCACGCTTGCCCAGCCCGTATTGATGCGCGCGGAACACCGGCACCTGGCGCAGCACCACGCGGTCGGTGTACATCCGCCGGCTGTTGCCCGGGTAAGCGAGCGACACCGGGCGCGCGCCGATCTCGCGCTGTATTTGGTCGGAGCATTCCTTGACTTGCCGCTCCAGCTCGGCGGCGTCGTAGGTTAGCGCGAGATTGGGGTGGGTCACCGTGTGGTTGGCGATTTCATGGCCCTGCGCCGCCAGCTCGCGCAACTGGTCCCACGTGATGCCGCCGAACGCGCCGGGCGCTTTCGCCGCCGCCTCCGCCGCGCTGCTGGCGACCGGGCCGCTGACGATGAAGAACGTGCCGGGCACCTTCAGCCGGTTGAGAATCGGCACGGCCAGCGTGTACTGGCTGCGCAGTCCGTCGTCAAACGTGTAGCACACAGCGGCGGCCTTGTTGTCCCGGTACTTGGCGATGCGCACCGGCGCGGGTTCCGCGCCGCTGACGGTGGTGGTGAGCGCCAGCGGGGCGGCCAGGGTGGCGATGACGCGGAGTGAGTGTTTGAACATAAGATACAGGTAGATAAATTTCGCGGTTTAGGCAAGCTGGCAGTTGATGAAAAGCTGCGCGTGGCCGGCGTCAACAGCGCGAAGAATAACGCTTGGGCTTTGGGCCTGGGGCCTGGGGCTGGCCGCCGCCATGCCACGGTCAGCGCCGGCGGCCGCGGAAGATTTTGCCGACGCGGCGGTGTTCAAACGCCTGACCGCACCGGCAGCGGCGGCGGTGCCGGTGGTGAAAAAGCTCGACCGCGCGTGGGTGGCGCGGCTCGCTGACCGCGGGGCGCCGACGATTTACACGCGGGAAAATTCCAGCAACTTCGCCTACCTGGGGATGCCGGTCGGCGGCATCGGTGCCGGGCAGTTGTATCTGAGTGGCGACGGCCGGCTGTGGTGGTGGGATATTTTCAACACCACGCTGCCGGCGCACAAGTTCAGCATGGAGCAGGGCGAGGTGTACCGTACGCCGCCCGGCCCCGACCACGGCACGGGTCGCGGGCGGACGGACGCGCCGGCGCAGGGGTTCAGCATTAGCGTCATTGACGGCGACCGGCGAATCGACAAGCCATTGTCAGCGGCGGGCTTTGCCGACGTCAAGTTTCGCGGGCAGTATCCGGTCGGCACGGTGGATTTCGCGGACCCGGACGTGCCGCTGACGGTGCGGCTGGAGGCGTTTTCGCCGTTCATCCCGACCAACGCGGCGGACTCGACGCTGCCGGTGACGATTTTTCGCTACGCGGTGACCAATACCTCGGCGCGCCCGTTGGTGGTCACCATCAGCGGTTCGCTGGAAAACGCGGCGCTGCGCTCGGTCGGCGACCGGCCGGCGGGGTTGCTGGAAAATCTCACCGTCAGCGGTAGTGGCGCGAAAATGTTGCTGTGCCGCGTCGCGCCGGAGTTGCTGCGGCAGCGCGCCGACCGCTCGCGGGATATCACGATTGAGGACTGGCAGGCGCCGGATTTTCGCGGCTGGACGGTCAGCGGCACCGGCTTCGGCGCCGGGCCGGTCAACAAGGACGACTTGCCGCACGGGATGTCGGACGTGGGCGGTGATGCGCCGCGGGTGGTGAACACGTATATTCACGGCGGCGACGGCGCGACCGGCGCGTTGCGGCGCGACGGCGTGCTGTTGTCGCGCGATTACCTGGCGCTGTGGGTGGCCGGCGGCTCGGACGCGACCAAGACGTACGCGGCGCTGACGGTGGACGGCCGGGAAGTCCGCCGCGCCGCCAGCCCGCGGCAGGACAACTGGCTGGCGCGCGTCGTGTGGGACACGCGCGAGTTTCGCGGCCGGCGCGCGACGCTGACGCTGGCGGACGAGGGGCGCGGCACCTGGCAGCAGCTCGGCGTCGGGCGCATCTGGCTGACCGACACGCCGGCGCCGCCGCTCGACCAGGCGCCGGATTGCGGCAGCCTGGCGCTGGCCGCCATCGGCGACCCGGCCACCGTCAGCGTCAGCGGCACCCTGCCGGCGGCGGCGCGGGGGCCGGTCGGCGCGGTGGCGCGGACGCTGACGGTGCCGGCGGGCGCGACGAAAAATTTTGACTTCGCGCTGGCGTGGCATTTCCCGAACTTGCAGTCGAATTACCAGGTGCCTGGCGTGCGCTGGCCGAAGCGGACTTACGGCTGGCGCTTTGCCGACGCGGCGGCGGTGGCGGAGTATGTGGCCGAAAATTTCACGCGACTGTCAGCGGACACGCTGGCGTGGCGCGACACCTGGTATGACTCGTCGCTGCCGTTCTGGTTGCTCGACCGCGTCATGGCCAGCGCGTCGAACCTCGCCGCCGGCGTGACCTTCCTGCTCGGCCAGGAAGGGGTGTATTACGCCAACGAGGGCGTGGACAGTTGCCCCGGCACCTGCGCGCATGTCTATCAATACGCCCACACGCTCGGGCGCCTGTTTCCCGCACTGGAGCGGCGGCGGCGGGAACTGGTGGATTTGGGTTTCACCTTCGACGCTGACGGTGTCATCGCCACGCGCGGCGAGGTGTTCGGCGGCTTTTCCGCGGACGGGCAGGCCGGCACGCTGCTGCGGATTTACCGCGAGCATTTGCTGTCGGGGGACAACTCGTTTCTGACCCGCAACTGGGCGAAAACCAAGCTGGCCTACGAACCGCTGTTCAAGCTGGACGCTGACGGTGACGGCATCCTGGAGGGCGCGCAGCCGAACACGCTGGACGAGTCGTGGCACGGCAAGATTGCCTGGCTCAGCGGCCTGTATGTCGCGGCGTTGCGGGCGGGCGAGCGGATGGCGCTGACGGTGGGCGACGCGGAGTTTGCCGAAAAATGCGCGACCATCGCCGCCGCCGGCGAGCACCACATCGTCAGCGAGATGTACAATGGCGAGTATTTCATCAACCTGCCCGACCCGGAAAAGCCGGACGGCGCGACCAGCGGCGGCGGCTGCCAAATTGACCAGGTGTACGGCCAGGCGTGGGCGTGGCAGGTCGGCCTGGGGCGGGTGCTGCCGGAACAGGAAACGCGCTCGGCGCTACGGGCGGTGTTTCGCCACAACTTCACCACCGATGTCGCGCCGTACCGGGCGAAATTCACCAAGGGCCGCGTGTTTGCCATGAATGGCGAGGGCGGCGTGTTGCTGGGCACTTGGCCCGACCCGGCGTGGCCGGCGGAACGGGCGCGCGGTGTTTACCTTTCCTATCTCAACGAAGTGTGGACCGGCAACGAACACGCGCTGGCGGCGCATCTGTTGTGGGAAGGGCTGGCGCCGGAGGCGCTGACGGTGGAGCGAACGGTGCATGAGCGTTACGACGGGGCCAGGCGCAATCCGTGGAGCGAGGTGGAGTGCGGCGCGCATTACGGGCGGGCGCTGGCGGCCTACGGCGTGTTCCTCGCGGCGTGCGGCTTTCACCTGGACGGGCCGGCGGGAACCATCGAGTTTGCGCCGCGACTGTCAGCGGGTAATTTTCGCGCCGCGTTCACCGCGCCGGAAGGGTGGGGTTCGTACTGGCAAAAACAGGCCGCTGACGGTGGGCTGACTGCCGGCGTCGAGTTGCGATACGGGACGCTGACGGTGCGAGCATTGACGCTGACCGCCGGCGGCGGCGTCAACCCCGGCGCCCTGGCGCTCAACGGCAAACCGGTGCCGGCCAGATTCACCGTCAGCGGCGAAAAAGTCACGCTGACGTTCGACCCGCTGACCATGCAAGCCGGCGACACGCTGACGGTGACCGCGCGATAAAATTTTTCCACGCCGGCATGGCACGCGGGCATCCTGCCCGCTGGCGGGCGGGACGCCCGCGCTCCATAACCTCATCGAAAACCTCTGGCGGTCTTGGTGGTTCATCAATAAAAAATCTTCGCGCCGCCGCGTCTCGGCGGTTAAGTTTTATTTTTAAAAACACTTCGTGTCTTGGTGTCTTCGTGGTGCAAAAACCCTCCGCGCCGGCCCGCCGCGGGCGATTAAATTTGAATTTTGCGCCGGCTTTGTCATCATTATCCATCGCTCATGGCAGGCAAACGCAAAACGGACAGGGAACTCAGGCTGATCATTGCCTTTATTTTGGCGGGTTGCGGCTTGCTTACGCTGCTGGCGTTGTTTTCGTTCAACAAAAACGACCTGGGCTTGATTCACGAGCCGCCCAACCAGCCGCCGGAAAATCTCATCGGCACGGTCGGCGCCTACTGGGCCGGGGGCGTGCTGCTGCTGTTCGGCCTGGCGGCTTACCTGATACCGGTGATCATGGTCGGCGTCTCCATCGCGCTGTTTTTCAACACGTTCCAGCGCGACAATTTGTACAAACTGGTCTGGGTCGCGCTGGTCATGGTCAGCGGCGCGGGCTTGCTGCAGCTCATCAAGCCGGTGTTCAAACTGTTCGACCATTACCTCATCTGCGCGGGACATCCCGGCGGCGAAATCGGTTATTGGCTGAACGACCTTCTCCTCGCCAGTTACATGGGCAACGCCGGCGCGGCCATCGTCACCCTGACCGTTTACCTGATCAGCTTCATCCTGTTGTTCGAACTGCGCCCCGTCGCCCTGGCCCGCGGCGCCGGAGCCTGGTGGCGGGCTTGGCGCGCGGCCCGCGAACAGGCCCGCCTGGAATCCGCCGACCCGCTGGAGCGGTTGGAACTTGAGGAACGGCGGTTGCGGCGCGAGGAGGAGCAATTGAAGAAAAAGCTGCTGCGCAAGGGCGCTGCCGGCGAGGAGCCGCCGCCCATCGGCCTGGGCCGCCCGCAACCGCGCATTTTCGACACCACCCTGCCGCCGAAGAAAACGCCGCCGCCGGTCACCGAACCGCCCGCCGCGCCGCCGCCGACTCCGCCGCCAGCGGCAGCGCCGGCCGTCAAACCCGCCATCCGGGAAAAAGCCGCGCCCAAGACCGCGCCGCCACCATCAGCGCCGGCGTCTTACGAGCATTACCAACTGCCGCCGCTGACGTTGCTCACCGCCAACGACAACCTCGGCCGGGGCGTCACTGACACGGAGGAACTGGAGCAACAGCGCGCGCTGCTGGTGGAAACCCTGTTGCAATTCGGCATCGAGGTCACGCCCGGCGACATCACCAAGGGCGCCACCATCACCCGTTACGAGGTCTATCCCGCGGTCGGGGTCCGCGTCGAGCGCATTGCCGCGATGGAACGCAACATCGCCCGCGCCATGAAGGCCGAGCGGGTCAACATCCTCGCCCCCATCCCCGGCAAGGACACCGTCGGCATCGAGGTGCCCAACATCCGGAAAGTCAAAATCGTGCTCAGCGACTTGTTCGAGTCCGCCGCCTGGCGCGGCACCAAGGGCCGGCTCCCCATCGCCCTCGGCAAGGACGTGTACGGCTCGGTGCTGGTGGCCGATCTCGCCGACATGCCGCACCTGCTCATCGCCGGCACCACCGGCAGCGGCAAGTCGGTGTGCGTCAACTCCATCCTGCTCAGCCTGCTGTATCGGTTCAACCCGGACGACTTGCGCATCATCCTGGTGGATCCGAAAGTGGTCGAATTGCAGGTGTACAACGACCTGCCGCACCTGGTCGTCCCGGTGGTCACCGACCCGAAAAAGGTGCTGGTCGCCCTGCGCTGGGTCATCAACGAGATGGAAAAACGCTACCGGCTGATGGCGAAATCCGGCGTCCGCAACCTTATTGCCTACAACAAACTCGCCAAGGAACGCCAGGCGCAACAGGAAAAACTCGACTTGGAAAAAGCCCTGGCCGACGCCGCTGCCAATGACGAAATCGACCCCGCCGACCGCGCGGACGACGACGACGCGGCGGACAACACCCTGCCCGGCCTCGCCGCTGACACTGACGAGGAGCCGCTGCCCGACCACTTGCCGTACATCGTGGTGATTATCGACGAGCTGGCCGATTTGATGCAAACCTCGCCCGCTGACGTTGAGATGGCCATCGCGCGACTGTCAGCGAAGGCCCGCGCCGCCGGCATCCACCTCATCATCGCCACGCAAACCCCCCGCGCCCAGGTCATCACCGGCGTCATCAAGACCAACGTGCCGTGCCGCATCGCCTTCCAAGTGCCCAGCGCGCTGGACTCCCGCGTCATCCTCGACGAGAACGGCGCGGAAAACCTGCTCGGCAAAGGCGACCTGCTCTACCTGCCGCCCGGCTCCGCCAAGCTCATCCGCGCCCAGGGCGCCTTCGTCAGCGACGAGGAAGTCGCCAAGGTCGTCGCCTTCATCAGCCGGCAGTGCCAGCCGTCCTACGAAAACGAAATCCACGCCCGGCTGACGCGCGACGCTGACAGTGCGGAAGCGGAGATTTCCGACGAGGACCTGGAACTCATCCGCAAATGCGTCGAGGTCATCCGCCAGGAAAAACGCGCCTCCACCTCGCTCCTGCAGCGCCGGCTGCGCATCGGCTACGGCCGCGCGTCCTGGGTGGTGGACTGGCTCGAGCAAAAAGGCGTGCTCGGCCCCAAGGACGGCGCCAAGGACCGCGAACTGCTCACCGATTTTGACCAACTGGATCCGGAAACCTTGTTCGCATGAGCAATCCCGCCAACAGCACCATCGGCCGGCAACTGGCCGCCGCGCGCCAGGCCAGGGGCTGGACCCTGGAGGAAGCCGCGCGCCGCACGCACCTGAAACCCGCGCTGCTGGCCTGCCTGGAGGCCGACGAATTTGACCGGCTGCCCAGCGTCACCAACGCCCGCGGCTTCATCCGCCTGTACGCCCGCGAACTGGAACTCGACGGCTGGTCGCTGCTCAAACAATTCAATGGCGCCGCCGCCGCGCCGGTGGACTTGCTGGAGCTGGCGCCGGAGGATCTGGAAGCCATTCCCACCCGCTCGCGCGAGCCGGTCGCCACCTCGCAAGGCCTCGGCCTGGCGCTGACCGTGGTCGTGATTCTGGCCGCCATCGGCGTCGGCGTTTACAAACTGTACACCATCCGGTCATTCATCAACCACCAGCCGCTGTTAGTCGAGGCCGCGGCCGCCGCGCCGCCGCCGGAGCCAGCCGCCAGCGTCAGCGCCAATCCGACCCAAGAGCGGATCCCGGTCGCCAAGCCCGTTGACCAAGCTCCGGTCAAGCCAGTGGCCGTCAACCAGCCGGCGGCACCAGCGCCGGCGCCCGCCGCTGACCGTGACCGCCCGCCGCCCAAGGCCCGGCCCGTCGAGGCCGCCGCCGCGCCGGCGACCCCGCCCGCCGCGACCAAGGGTTTGCGACTGCAACTGGTCGCCGACGCCGCCGCTGACGAATCCTCCCGCTGGGTGCGAGTCGTCGCCATCCGCAACGGCAAGGAGGAACGCGTTTACGCCGACATCCTGCCGCCCGGCAAGACCTTTCCGCTCGACGAGCCGTGGGTCGCCGACGCCTTTGTCATCTCCATGCGCGAAGCCGCCGTCATCGGCATCATCCAGAACGGCGGCGCGCCGCAGAAATACGAATTGCCCGGCATCCAGCGGGTGAAACTGCCGGCGAATTGATTATTGATTCACCACGAAGACACCAAGGCACGAAGAGAGGCGCTACTTTGAAAAAAAGACGATCTTTGGGGGCAAATGGACCGTCTTTTTTGGGCAAAAGACCGTCTTTTGGGGCAAATAGACGGTCTTTTGGGGCAAAAAGACAGTCTTTCCCGGCGGAAGAACGGTCTTTCCCGACAAAAAAACCTGCCTCCCTTCGTGCCTTAGTGTCTTCGTGGTGAATCAGTCGCCTCTGCATGGTGAAAAATGAGTTTTAATCCGCCGACCGGCATCTATATTAACTGGCATATGCACCTCAATTTGCCCAACCGTCTCAGTATTTTGCGCCTGGTGTTAAGCTGCGGCTTTGTCGCGGTGTTGAGCTGCCAAACCGTCAACTGGTCCGGCGCGGTCGCGTTCGTCATCTTCGTCGCGGCGGGGCTTACCGATTTTCTGGACGGCCATCTGGCGCGCAAATACCACCTCATCACCGACCTCGGCAAATTGCTCGACCCGATTGCCGACAAAATCATGGTCAGCGCCGCCTTCATCGAGCTGGTCGCTTACAATGACCTGATGCCGGTGGTCACCCCGGCGTGGCTGGTCATCTGCGTGCTGGCGCGGGAATTCTTCATCACCGGCCTGCGCTCGCTGGCGGCGGCCAAGGGCGTGATTCTGGCCGCCGCGCGCAGCGGCAAGCACAAGACCATCTCGCAAATCGTCACCATTTTGGTCGGGCTGGCGGTGCTCAGTTGCGCGCAATTGCAGGTCAACTTCAGCGGGCTGGCCGCGGTATTCGCGCTGTATCAATTTTTGCTGTGGCTGACGCTGTTCATCACCGTCTGGTCGGGCGCGGCCTATGTGGTGAAAAATTACCAACTCGTGCTGGCAACCAAATGAGCCGGCCGTTTGCCATCCTGGTGCCGCTGGCGGACGGCTTCGAGGAAATCGAGGCCATCGTGCCGGTGGACGTGTGGCGGCGCGCGGGCTTCGCCGTGACCACGGCGGCGCTGGCCGCGAACCCGGTCACCGCCGCGCGGCGGACGCGACATCTCGCCGACACCGCGCTGTCAGCGGCGATGGGGCGCGAGTTCGACTTGATTTACCTGCCCGGCGGCCAGCCCGGCGCCGATGCGCTGGCCGCTGACGTTGATTTGCTGGAAAAATTACGCCGGCACGCCGCCGGTGGCCGGTGGCTCGCCGCCATTTGCGCCGCGCCGCTGGCGTTGCGCGCGGCGGGCTTGTTGCGGGACAAGCAATTCACCTGCCATCCGTCCGTTGCCGCCGACCTCACCGGCAGCGCCGCGCCGTCAGCCGCCCGCGTGGTCGTTGACGGCAAACTGATCACCGGCCGCGCCGCCGGCGCCGCCTTTGAACTGGCGCTGACCGTGGTGCGGCTGGTCGGCGGCGCGGCCGCGGCGGCCGAGGTCAATCAAGGCTTGCTTTGCCATCCGGCCCTGCTGACGCCGTGAATGATTCAAGTAAAAACGAGAACAGTTACCGCAGAGACGCGGAGGCGCGGAGATTTTTTTTGATAAAACTCCGCGTCTCCGCGTCTCTGCGGTTAAGTTTTTAAAGCTATCAGCGGCGGCGACGCAGGGTCACCAGCAGCGTCGCGCCGAGGGTTAGTAATAGCCAGGTCGAGGGTTCGGGGATGGTGTAGGTTAGCAGCAGGTTGCCGCTTAGGTTGGACAGGCTCCATAGTTCGCTGTCGAGTGATTGGCCGGCGCTGTTTTGCAGGAGCACGTTGTCCAAATCGCCGCTGATGGTGGCGAAGCCGGTGGTTAGCAGCCAGTCATTGTCAGCGGTGGGCGTGTAGGCGTCGAGCAGGTTGATACGGATGATGGCGCCGTCGTCGAACAACAGCGTCGGGGCGCTGACGTTGTCGCTACCGATGGCGAGGATGTCGCTGATGGTGTCGCCGGCGAGGTCCACGTCGAAGAACGAGCCTTCTTGAAAATACACGCCGAGGATGTTGGCGCCCAGCGTCAGTTCGCCGGCCTGGTAAATGCCGTCGGCGTCGCCCGGCGCGATGAACGAGCCGGCGCGCGCGGTGACGTAGCCGGCCAGTTCGTTGGAACGATTGTTGTCCGAGCCGCCGAGCACGAACCGGCTGGCGGTGCTGTTGAGCGGCAGCAAGCCGCGCCCGGACAGGCTCGCGGCGCCGACGTTTCTGGCGGCGCCGTCAATCAGCAGGACGCCGCCGCTGTCGATGCGCAACGCGCTGGCGACGGGAATGGCCTTGTCGTGTTGCAAGTTCAGCGTGCTCTGCACAATCGTGGCGCCGGTGTAGGTGTTGACGCCGCCCAGGAACGTGCGCCCGACGCTGGTGGCGGCAATCAGGCCGGTGGCGGCGGTGTTGGTGATTTGGCTCTGGATATTGAAGTCGCCGCCGTCGCTGTACAAAATCAGCGGGCGGTCGCCGGTGTCGAGAATACTTTGGTTGCCGCTGATGGTGAAGTTGCCGCCGAAGCGCGCCACCACGCCGCTGGTCACGGTCAGCGTGGTGTTGGCGGTGATGGTCAGCGTGGTGTTGACGCCGACCAGCGCGTTGACGGTTCGGTCGTCATTCAGCGTTTCCGCCGCGATGATTCTGACATTGTCAGCGGCGTCGGCGTCGGCCAGCGTGGTCGCGTAATCAGTTGTTTCGAGCATGCGGAAGCCGCCGGCATGGGTGTAAGTGACCAGGCCGTTGGCAGTGAAATTATTGATAGCGTTAGTCAGGTTGCCGGCGTTGGCGGTGAAGACGGTGCGGCCGGTCGCCCACGGCAGAATGGCTGTGCTGGTGGCGCTGGTGCCGGAGCCGACCAAATCGTCCAGGATATTCTGGTCGTTGGTGACTTGCAGCGAGAACGCGCCGGCGGTGGCGAGGCCGAGGATGTTGACCGTGGCGTCGTTCTGGCGGGTCAGCGAGTTCAGCGTCAGTGTGAAATCGCCGCTGCCGTTGACCAGCCCGAGGCCGGAGCGCCCGGCGCGGAGCGTCACGTCGCCGACCGTTTGCGCCGGCAGTTTGGAGTTGGTGCCGGTGCTCTGGTAGGCCAGCGCGCCGGCGTAGAGATGGATGGCGGCGCTGGTTTCGATAAGATTGACATCTGCTGACTGCGAGCCGTTCACGCTATTCAAGTCAACGAACAACGCGGCGTTTCGTCTGGCCGCGTTGCTGGCGGTGGCACCGGCCTGCCCGATGTCGTAGCGCGTGACGCCGGTGATGCGCGCGCCGGTCAGATTCTGGCCGCTGGTTTCCACGGACAACAGGCCCTCGCTGACGGTGACGAGGCCGTCGCCGCCGCTGAGGATGATGTTCTGGCTCGCGCCGCCGCGCAACGCCAGAAGGCCGACGCCGGTCTTGGTCAGCGAGGTGGCGTTACTGCCGCCGGACAGGAATTGCATATTGTCCACCAACGCCGCGAGGTCCTGGCGCCCGATTTGAAACACCACGGCTTGCCCGCCGAAATCCGTGTTGATGGTGCGCCCGCCGTCGCCCCAGGCGAACGCGCCGTCGCCCACGACGCGGTTGACGTCATAGACGATATGGAGCGTGCCGCTCGGCTGCGCGGCGAACTGGATGAGCGACGTCGAGTACACCGAAGACACTGTTAACCGCGCCATCCACGGGTCGCTATTGCGATAAATGAAATCGCCGTTGATGACGCCGGTGCCATCGATGTTGAAGTCCCACGGCAGCGAAGTGAACTCGAAATTGCCGCTTTGGTCGGCACCGGTGAGGCCGGTCGCAAATTGGGCCGTGGTGTCAGTCAAGATTGCCACGATGTTGGCGTTGAACCCGCCGGGGCCGCGCAAATTTTGGGGAACCTTAGCGTCCATGCCGCTGAGAGTGGTGCCGCTGATGGTGAGGATGCCGGTGGTGCTGTTGTAACTGCCCGTGACGGGGGTGTAGCGCCTCGTGCCGTAACCGTCCACCGCGCCGAGGCCGGTCACGGTCAGCGCCGTGCCGGCGCCGGTGGTGACGGCGCTGATGGTGACGCGCCCGGCGTTGTCAATGCCGGTGACATACGCGCCGGCGGGGATGCCGTCGCCGCTGATGAAGCTGCCGATGGACAACTGGCGGGCGTTGTACGTGCCGGTGTAAATGACGTTGGAGTTTGCTTCGTAGGAGGCGCCGCTGACGTTGACGGTGGTCGAGCCGATGGTGCCGTTGGCGACGATGCCGTTGATTTTACCGTTCGCCCAGTTGTCCGTGTCCCAGAACGACGGATAATAGGTGCCGGTGTTGGTGAACTGGGCGCTGACGCTCACGGTCAGCGTCAGCGATAACATAGTGCCTATCAATGACTTATAAAATGCGGGGGGGGGGGGTAAGTTTATTATTTTTCATAACGTGACATTAAATACCTGCTTCCGAGCACATTGACAAGTAAAAAATGCGATTATTTTTATTTTTTTGTTCTTACCGCAGAGACGCGGAGACGCGGAGTTTTATAAAAAATCTCCGCGTCTCCGCGTCTCCGCGGTTAAACTTTTAAAGCTGTTGCTGGCGTCGCAGGGTCAGCGCGAGGAGGGCGCCGCCGAGCAGGAGCAGGGTCGCTGACGTTGGTTCGGGGATGGTTGTCAGGGTCAGTTGCAGGCCGCTGGTGGTGAAGTCGAGGAGGTAATCGTAATCCGCGTCGAGGCCGCTGATGGTGAGTTTTGTCAGGTCGGACAGGGCGGCGCTGGCGGTGAAGTCGAAGCCGGTGGCGAACAGCCAGGTGTCACCCTCGGCGGGGGAGTAGTCGTTGAGGAAGTTCAGCGCGATGGTCGCGCCGGCGTTGAAGTTCAGCGTGGCGGCGTTGTTGGTGAACGCCAGCGTGTCGGACAGGCCGTTGCCGGCGATGTCGACGGCGAACACGGAATCGGCCAGAAAGCTGATGGCATTCACGTTCGCGCCCAGCGTCAGCGTGCCGACGCCGTCCGGCGTGGCGACGCCGCCCGGGGCGATGACCCCACCAGCGCCGACGGCGATGGTGTTGTTGACGCCTTCACCGCTGCGGATAGAGGCGTTGATGTTCAGTTGGTTCGG
>JAISBF010000105.1 GCA_031266335.1 Verrucomicrobiales bacterium | reverse complement strand
TCCCCGCTCGTAGCGGGGTGGCGCGGAGCGCCGGGGCGTTTCAGCGTTCTGCGTTTATTTCCTCCGAACGCTGAAACACCCCGTCGGCTCCGCCGCCACCCCTCTGCGAGAGGGGAATTATTAAGCGGCAACTGCACGCCGCTTCCGTATTCCTGCCGCGAGGAAGGGGAATTAGCTCCCGCCCCCGTCATCCTGAGCCAGCGCAGCGCACGTCACCCTGAGCGGAGAGAGCACCATTGCCAATCCCCTATTTTAACCAAACAACCAATAAACTAAAAAACCAAACAACCAAAAAATATGAACCCCAAACTAACCCTCCTAACCCTCTGCGCCCTCAGCGTCTCCGCGTTGAATGTGCTCGCGGACGTCAAATACGTCACCCCGGGACAAGACATCACCGAAACAGACCAGACCTACGAAGCCGTCACCGGCTCCAACGCGCTCAGCGTTACCGGCGGCACCTATACCGGCACTAACATCACTTTGTCCTCGACGGTTAGTAATGCTGATGCCGCTTACGCCGTCGATCAAGGCGCGCTCCTCCTGACCGGCGGCACTGTTACCAGTAATAGTGACGCCGGCACGGTGCACGGTGTTGCTGTAACCAACACTTCGGCGGCCAGATTGGAAAATGTCAGCGTCGTGGTAAGCGGCAGTCGTAGGGGGAATGGGATCTACATATTAAATTCATCGACCGTGTCCATCAACGGCGGCTCCATCGCCGTCAGCGGTGAAGGCGGCGCCAATGGGCATTATGGTTTGGCCGCAGGTTTGAATACGCGCATCGAGGCCGAAGACCTGCTCGTCACGGTCAGCGCGACCAAAGGGATTAGCATTACCGCCGATGAGGCAGGCGCATGGGTTGAACTGAAAAAGGTAACGGTACGCAGCCAGGCGCAAGGTCTCGTCGTGCAGCGCGATGGCACCATCATTGGCGACCAGGTAACCGTGGAGGCCAACGCCAACGCGTTGAGTGTGGTACACGGCGGCATGTTCGTGCTTGACAACAGCACGCTTACCGCGACCGGCACCGTGCCGGTGATACGTATCAACAACACCAATAATGGCTCGGGAGGTCATCTGGAAATTAACGGCGGCACTTTGACCGGCCACGCGGGCTTGTTGCATGTTTCAGGTAGTACCGACAATATCAGCAATCAAGTGACCTTGAACAACGTGGACACCACCGGCGTGACTGGCGACAACAGCATTAATGTCAGCGGCGACAACACAAGCACCACCGTGGACATCAATAGCGGCACTGGCGGCCTCAACGGCAACATCACCAACAGCGGCAGCGGTGCGCTGACCGTGAACCTGAACAACAGCGCCCTGACCGGCGACGTCATCAACGCTGGCGACGGCGTGCTCGTCATCACCCTCGACAACAACTCAGTCGGCACCGGTGGCTTCAACGGCGGCGACCTCATCACCGGCGAAAACAGCGTGTGGACTTTTGACAAGGACAGCCACGGCAACTACGGCAAAAACGACGGCGTATGGAACATCGGCGACTACGACGTCACCTTCGACAACCTCAAGCACACCGGCACCATCAATCTCAGCGTCAACAGCGACACCGGTGAAGGCGGCTCCATTACCGTAGAAACCGCTGACGGTGAAGGCACCGTCCACATCAACACCACCGGCAACGGCCAACTCAATCCCAATGACGTACTGCCCGGCATCGTCAGCGGCGATGGCACGGAGAACTGGCAATGGGATCCCATCGACTGGGGCATTGACGAAATCATCAAAGACGGCGACCACTTCATCAAACAAGGCACCACCCCTGCCGGCGCCGTCCTCAACAGCGCCATCGCCGTCCAGCAAAGCCTGTGGTTCGCCCAACAAAACAGCTTGCTCAAACGCATGGGCGACCTGCGCTATGGAGCGCGGGCGTCCCGCCCGCTGGCGGACAAGGATGTCCGCGTTCCATACAACAGCCTCATCGACAACATCTGGATAAGAAGCTACGGCCAACAGCTAAACGTCGGCAGCCAAGTATCAGGCAAAGCCTACGAACAACTCATCTACGGCGTCGATCTCGGCACAGATCACAAGTTCACCATCAGCGCTGACAGTGACCTCTATCTGGGCATCTACGCCGGCTACGGCCGCAGCGACCTCGACTACCGCACCCCTGGCACTGACGGTGAGATTAACTCCTACTACGGCGGCCTCTACGCCACCTGGCTCCACGCCAGCGGCTTCTATATCGATGCCACTTTCAAGGCTGCCAGTGTCAACAACGACTTGAAAGCCCCCTACAGCGGCAGTCAAATCACCGCCAACTACAGTGACGTCAACCTCGGCGGCAGCCTCGAAATCGGCCACAAGTTCACCTTCGCTGATGATTGGTTTATCGAGCCTCAGTTCCAAGTAAACTACCTCCACATCCTCGCCGAAAACTATCAAGCTGGCCCGATGACCATCAGCGCCCAAGACCTCGACGCCCTGCAACTCCGCCTCGGCAGTCTCTTTGGTCGCAGCATAAAACTTGCCAACAGCGGCGCACTCCAGCCCTACATCAAGATCAGCGGCGTCGAAACCATCAGCAGCGGCGGCACCATCAAAAACGGCTACCAACACACCCGCGCCAACACTGACGGTGCCCGTGCTGAAGTAGGCGGCGGTATCATCTGGCAACTCGACGCTGACAATCAGCTCCACCTCGACTACGAAGCCTCCTTCGGCGACAAGTATGACAAACCCTGGGGACTAACAGCGGGCTACCGCCACCAGTTCTAACAGCACATTCAACGCAGAGACGCGGAGGTTCAATCAAAAAAAACTCCGCGTCTCCGCGCCTCGGCGGTTAAGTTTTGTTTGAAAAAGCAGCCTTCGTGCCTTGGTGTCTTCGTGGTTAAAAACGGCCACACCCAGGACAAAGCTTTTTCAATTCGCAATTGCCGCAATCGGGCTTTCGCGCCTTGCAACGCCGGCGGCCATGCCAGATCAGCAGATGGGACAGCAATGCCCAATCATTCCGCGGCACCAGCTGCATCAGGTCGGTTTCGATTTTTACCGGGTTGGTCTGCCGGGTCAGGCCCAGCCGCGCGGCCAGCCGCGAGACATGCGTGTCCACCACGACGCCCTCGTTGAGGCCGAAGGCGTTGCCCAGCACCACGTTGGCGGTTTTGCGTCCCACGCCGGGCAGGGCGTGCAACGCGCTCATGGTCAGCGGCACCTGGCCGGCATGGTCGGCGACCAGGCGGCGGCAACAGGCGCGGATATTGCGCGCCTTGTTGCGGAAGAATCCGGCGCTGCGGATGAGATTTTCCAACTCGGCCGGGTCACTGTCAGCGAAATCCCGCGCGGTCCGGTATTTGGCGAACAAGCGGGGAGTGACCAGATTCACCCGCGCGTCAGTGCATTGCGCGGACAGGATGGTGGCGATGAGCAATTGCAGCGGGTTGGCAAAGTCCAGCTCGCAATGGGCATCGGGATAGGTCGCCTTCAGCACGGCCAGCTGGGCCGCGACCCGCTGACCGTGACGCCCCAAGGCCGGGTGCCCGCCTATTTTAACACGCTTTGCGCCTTCGAGGTCCACGGCGAGGTCGGATATTTTTGGCTCAGGGTGTTGAACCACTTGGTCGCGTCGGCTTTTTTGTTCAACTGCTGGCTGTAGATGCTGACCGCGATATACAGGCCCTCGGGAGAACTCGGCTGCTCGGGATAAAAGAAATAGGCTTTCAAGCCGTATTGCGCGGCGACTTCATACGGGTTGGGATTGGGGTTGTCCTTGGTTTTGATTTCGTCGGTGGCGAGTTTTTTGTCGCCCATTGCCACGAGAGTCTGCGCGAAGGAGATCATGGTCTGCGCCTTGACCTTGTTGACCTCGTTGGCGTTGCTAAGGTTGCTGGAATTGTAGGCCAGGATGGTTTTCCAAATCTTGAACGCGGCGTCATATCCCTCCTTGGTGCCTTTGCCGGCCTCGGCCAGGCCGCTTTGATAATCGGCGTTGAGCAATTTTTCCGACCACGGGTATTTGGTTTTCAATTCGCTGAAATGTGCCCTGGCCTGCTCATGCTGGCCCAAGCCGGTCTCCGCCGCGCCGAGGCCGTACACGGCGGCGGCCTGCGCTTGCTGCGGCTTCTCGTAAGTTTGTTGCAGCGTCTCGAACACGTCCTTCGCCTCCGACCAGTTTTTGTTGTCCAGCAGGATGGAACCGTAACGGTCGTAATCCTGCCAAGTGATGTCGGTGGGCTTGGCGACCTTGCCGAAGGCTTCCTTGTAGAAGTTCAGCGCCTGCACCTTGTTGTCCATCTCGTACACGAACGCGGCGCGGGCGATCAGGATTTGAATCGACGAAGCCTTGTCGCTGAGCGTGCCGGCCAGCGTGCTGAGGTAGGTGGTGGCGTCCTCCGGCGTGGCCAGCTTGGCCTTGATGCGGAGCAACTGGATTTTGTTCATGTTTTGCAATTCCAGGCCGAGATTGGTCTGGTGGTATTTTTGCAAAGCCAGATCAACGGCTTGATAGGCGTTGTTGACGTACTCCTTCCAGGTCGCCAGTTGGTCGGCGTCCAGCGTGTCAAAATTGCCGAGTTTGAGCGCTTCCCGCTGATACAGCCCGGCGAGTCGCAATAACGCGGAACTCGGATACTGCATGAACCGCTTGCCGGCGTCGCCGACCTTCATACCGTCGGGCATGGCGTTGAAGGCGCCGGCGACCTGCCGGTAGGCGGTGTCAATGTCAGGCAGCGACAGCGGCTGTTTCTTTTCCTCCAAATATTTGCCGCGCTCGAAGTAGGCGCTCATGTTGCGGTCATTGCCGGGGAAGGCGGCGACTTGGGCCTCCTGCGCCTGGACCATCTGGTCATACTCGTTCTGGACCAGGTAACAACGCCAGATGCGATCATAACACCTGAGTTGGGTGGCCTGGTCGTCGGGATAATTTTCAATGGCCGCCTGATAGGCTTTCACCGCGTCAGCGTAGGCTTTTTTACCCTCGTAAGCCCAGCCGATGGAATAGGCGGCGGTGGCCAGCTTGGGACTGTCAGGGAAGTTCTTGATGAAGTTTTGGAACGTCTCGATGGCGAGATCGTACTTGCCGGTGCTGTTAAGGTAATCGCCGGCGCACAGGGCGGCTTCCGCGCGCACCGCCGGGTTTTTGGCGCTGGCGGCGACATCCTGGAACGCGGCGATGGCCGCCGGGTATTTTTTGGCCGTGGCCAGCGCGTAGCCGCGCAACAGCTTGGCGCTGTCAATGACCTCGGGATCAATCTTGCCGGTCTGGGCGGTGATGAAATCGTCGTAGCTCTTCAGCGCCTCGTCCACCTTGCCCCAGGCCAGATAGGCCGTGGCCTTGGCCTGCGGCACGCTGGCGACGACCTTGCTGGCGGGGTAATCCTTCACCACCTGGTCGAATTTTTCGATGGCCTCGGCGTATTTTTTCTCCTGCGTGAGCGCAATGCCGATGAAATAAGGCACCACGGCGGCGTTGGGATCGTTGGCGTGCTCCTGCTTGAACTTGGCGTAGGCGTCCTCGGCCTTCTGGCTTTGGCCCTGCATGGCGTACGTGATGATGAGTTGCGTGTTGATGGTGGTCGCCTGTTCCTCGTTGGCGGTGGGCAGGGCGGCGCGATAGACAATGCGCGCCTCATCGTACTTGCCCAGGCGCTGGTAACAATCGCCGACGCGCATCAGGCCGCTGGTGGCCTGATCGGCGCTGCTTTGCAACCCGGCGAGCTTTTGCTCCTCGCGCTGCCGCTGACGGGTGAGCGCGGTGACCCGCTTGGGGTCGCCGGCCGCCTTGCCGATGCTGTCGCGGATGCCCTGCACGATTTTGGTTTGCGCCTCGAGCAGGCTGTCCTTGCTTTTCAGCGAGCGGTAAGCGTCAATGGCCTTTTGGAACGCGGCCTCGCGCGCCTCCGGCGGGGCGACCATGGCCGCGTCAAACTCCAGGTCGGCCAGTTGGAACGCGGCGTTGTTGGCGACTACCAGGTTGTCATTGGCAGCCAGGCGGGTGTACACCTCGCGCGCCTGGCCGATGGCCTCGGCGGCCTCGTCGTTCTTGAACTCCTCGCGCAACGCCTTGGCCTGTTGCGTGTAGGTATAACCGAGCAGGTAATCAATATCGAGTTCGAGTTCCTTCGACTCGGGCCGCGCCTTCAATTCGTTCAACACCTGCGCCGCCTGCGTGAAATCGCGCGCGGCGATGAACAGGTTGGCCTTGGTCATGATGGCGTCGGGAATGATGTCGCTGTCGGGGAACTTTTGCAGCAACTCGTCCAGCTTGGCGGCCCCGTCGGCGGCGACCCGCTTGGCGTCGGCGGGTTGCTTGCCGGCCTGGTCCAGCTTGGCGCGGGCGTAATAAAAGTAAGCGTAGGGTTGCAGTTCCTGGCTATCGGACTTGGCCACCGCGTCGAACAGCAGGTACGCCTTGTCATACTCGCCGGTCAGGTACAGGCAAACGCCAAGATGGAAGCGGGCGATGGGTATGAATTTGACGTCAATGTCAGCGTCCTTGGCGGCGGCCTTGGGGTCAATGCCCTTGATCCCGGACAGCATTTTCACCCCGTCAGCGTATTTGCCGAGCGAGTAATAAGACAGGCCGAGCAGATAGCGGGCATTGGGCGCTTCGTCCGCCGTGGGGAATTTTTGCAGCAACTGCTCCAGCAGCGCCGCGGCGTCCTGGTATTTGCCTTCCTGATAAGCCTTGTAGCCGGCCTGGGCCATGCCGTACGAGGTGGCGGGAGTTTCCTGGGCGCTGACGATGACGGTGAACAACCACAGGCAGGCGCACACCCATGCGCCTGAAACAAGACGAGTTAAACGCGAGTGCATGGGAGCGTCAGTTTGCAACAATCCAGCCGATAATTCCAATCCCTTTTTTGAGAAAGTTACGCTGACGGTTTAACTCCGGCCACGAAGACGCGAAGGCGCGAAGGATTTCTTTTTAACTTCAATGAACTCCGTGGTCTCCCTGTAAAAAAATCAAACTGCCGCCCTACCGCGCATTGCCGCCGTCAGGTTTTTGTGGTTGAATGAAATCATGAACCCTATTATGTCATTCGTCATGCTTACCGCCTTATCATTGTCAGTGTCCGCCCAGGACCTCGAATTGCCCGCCCCGCAAAAAACCGGCGGCAAGCCGCTGATGGTCGCCCTCGCCGAGCGCAAATCCACCCGCCAGTTCGCCGCCCGCGACCTTGACCAACAGACGCTCGCCAATCTGCTCTGGGCCGCCAACGGCTTCAATCGCGCCGACCGTCGCACCGCGCCCAGCGCCAAGAACCAGCAGGAGATTGACCTTTATGTGTTCCTCAAAACCGGCGTCTATTTCTACGACGCGAAACCCAACACGCTGAAGCTGATCGCCAGCGGCGACCACCGCAAAACCGCCGGCACCCAGGAATTCGTCGCCACCGCCCCCGTCAGCCTCGTCTTCGTCGCCAACCTCGACAAACTGCCCGGCGGCCGCGACATGGTCAGCGCCGACTGCGGCTTCATCAGCCAGAACGTGTATCTCTATTGCGCCTCCGCCAACCTCGCCACCGTGGTGCGCGCCGGCGTGGATAAAAAAGCGCTGGCGGAACTGCTCAAGCTGAAATCCACGCAGGAAGCCATGTTCAACCAGCCGATCGGCTATTTTCTCACTCCGTAGGGAAGAAAACTCAGAACCACGAAGACCCCAAGGCACGAAGGCTATTTTTTTCAAACAAAACTTAACCGCAGAGGCGCGGAGGCGCGGAGATTTTTTTTGATTAAACCTCCGCGCCTCTGCGTCTCTGCGGTTAAGATTGCTTTTTAGAACTGATGACGATAGCCAGCGGTTAGTCCCCAGGGCTTGTCATACTTGTCGCCGAAGGAGGCTTCGTAGTCCAAGTGCAACTGATTGTCAGCGTCGAGTTGCCAGATGATACCGCCACCTAACTCGGCTCTGGCACCATCAGTGTTGGCGCGGGTGTGTTGGTAGCCGTTGCGCAGGGTGCCGCCGCTGCTGATGGTTTCAACGCCGCTGACCTTGAGGTAGGGTTGGAGTAGGCCGCCGTTGGTGAGTTTGATGCTGCGGCCAAATAAGGAGCCGAGGCGGAGTTGCAGGGCGTCGAGGTCTTGGGCGCTGATGGTCAAGGGAGCGGCGCTGTAGTCCTCAGCGAGGATGTGGAGGTAGTTGACTTGGAACTGAGGCTCGACAAACCAGCCGTCCTGGAAGGTGAACTTTTTCCCAATCTCAAGACTGCCACCCACGTTGACGTCGCTGTAGTTGGCTTTGAGTTGAGTGTTGCCGTAGGGGGCTTTCAGGTCGTT
>JAISBF010000103.1 GCA_031266335.1 Verrucomicrobiales bacterium | reverse complement strand
CTTACGTATTGTCCGCGCTAGGCAAGGCGCTGACCGATGAGAAAAAGCTACGGCAGCAGGAGCGGGCGCTTGACCAAGAGAATATCAGCGCCACGGAGCGCAACCGCATCGCGCGGGAGAAACTCAAGCTCAGCGCCGGCAAGCTGCGGATTGACGAGCGCAAGCTGAAGTTGCTGGAAGCCAAGGCCGCGCAAGCGGACGCGGCCAAGGCGGTGATGACGGAAGTTAAACTCACGCCGGAAGAGCGCGACCGGAAAATCAGGGAGATTCTGGGCCTATGAGCACGCCGCTGTTCAAGACCGGACTGGACACGCTGAAGCCGTATCAGCGCGCTTTTGTCGCTGACGAATCACGGTTCAAGATTTGGAACGCCTCGCGGCAGGTCGGCAAGTCATACGCGGCGGCGTGCGAGGTGGTGCGGGATTGTTTTCTCACGCCCGGCACGTTGTGGGTCATTCTCAGCGCCGGCGAACGGCAAGCACTGGAGTTCATGGAAAAGGTCAAGATTTGGGTCAAGCTGATTGACTGGGCCATCAAGCAGGAGATTGTTGAGCGCGACGGGCCGGAGGCGATTTTGAAGTCGGCGGAAATCCGGCTGCCGAACGAGAGCCGGGTCATCGCGCTGCCGGCCAACGCGGACACGGCGCGGGGCTACTCGGCAAATTTGGTGTTGGACGAATTCGCGTTCCACAAGGACTCTTCAGGGATTTGGCGCGCAATCTACCCGTCCATCACCAATCCCCTTAAACGCGAACTGAAGGTGCGGGTGTTGTCCACGCCGAACGGGCAGGGCAACAAGTTTTACGAAATCTGGAGCGACGACGGCGGGAAGTGGAGCAAGCATCGCACGACCATCCACGACGCGGTGGCGGCGGGGCTGACAGTAGATGTGGAGGAACTGCGCAAGCAGGCGGGCGACAGCGACACGTGGCGGCAAGAATTCGAGTGCGAATTTATCGACAGTTCCCGTGTGGCGTTTAGCTATGAGATGCTCGCCAAGTGCGAGGACGCGGCGGCGACACTGACGATGGAAAATTTTTCACCACCAAGTCACGAAGGCACAAAGGGTGTTTTATTTTTGGGGATCGATGTGGGCAGTGTCAGCGACCCGACGGCGGCGGTGACGTTAGAAAAAGTCGGCGGCCGGCTGGTGTTTCGTGATCGTTTAAAGTTACAAGGCATGGCGTTGAGTGATCAGGACGCGGTGTTGGAACCGTTGATCCGGCGCGCGGTGAAGGTCAGCGTGGACGCCAGCGGCATCGGGCTTGACCTCGCGCAGCGACTTGTTAGGCGACACGGCGGCAAGGTGACTTCCCAACCGACCACGGCGAAGTGGAAGCGCGAGGCGTTTTCGCGGCTGCAAAATTTGTTCAACGACCGCGCCCTGCTCATTCCCGCCAGCCGCGAGTTGCGCGAGGACTTTCACGCCTACACCGTCAGCGGCGCCGGCGAGACGGCGAGCTTTCACGCCCCGCGCACCGACGAGGGGCACAGCGATTTGACCAGCGCCACCGCGCACGCGGCGGACGCGGCCAAGGGCGGGGGCACGGTGTTCATGCCGCGCGGGTTCCGGCTCGGGCGCGTGCTGGACGGCAGGAGGAGTGTTGAATGAAAAAGTCCACCGCCATCACGAATAAATTTTACAAGCCGCTGACGGTGAGCATGGGGCAGGCGGTGGCGCGCGCCAACCGCTACCGTGACAGTCTCAACCCGATGCGCGGGCTGAACATGCGGCGCGCGGTGGAGTTGCTGGAAAGCTACGGGCGCGGCGAGTTCGCGGATTTGATGTGGACGTATGCCGCGCCGAACCTTGGCATTGAGAGCGCGGACGCGGATTTGCTGGCGCTGATTGAGCGGCGGGTCGGGGCGCTGGTGGAACTGGACTGGAACATCAAGACGGTGGACGAGGATTACCCGAATTTTAGCGCGACGCTGGCTGAAGACCAGGCGGCGGCGCTGGCGGAACTGTACTACGGCGTGGACAATTTGAGCGAGGCCATCGAGCATCTGGCGCTGGCGAGTTTCCGCGGGTTCGCGCATCTGGAAAAAGTGTTCGGCGCTGACGGCCGACTCGAAGTGCTGGCGGTGATTGACCAGTGGAACGTGGTGCGCGACGGCACGCGCGGGCCGTGGAAGTACAATCCCGACGCGCTGCAAACGGACTTTGCCCACCTGCCAAACGAATACCTGTTGACGCCGGAGCGCGTGCTGTGCCGCGAGGTGCGGCGGCCCATCAACCGCGTCGGGCTGACCAAGGTGGTGCGGCAAAATTTATCGCAGAAGGACTGGGACGCCTTCGTTGAAATTTACGGCATCCCCAGCGGCATCATCATCGCGCCGCCGGACTTGGCGCAGGACAAGGTGGGCGAGTTTTACGAGGCGGCAAAGAACGCCAGCGGCGGCTCGCACGTCGCGCTGCCCAACGGCAGCGACTACAAGCCCAACGACCAGCCGCGCGGGGTGAACCCGTTCCGCGACCATTTGCGGTACTTGCAGGAGCAACTCATCCTGGCCGGCACCGGCGGGCTGCTGACGATGCTGACCGAGAGCGGCAGCGGCACGCTGGCGGGCGGGGCGCACGCGGACACGTTCGAGATTATCGCCCGCGCCGAGGCGCGGAAAATCAGCGAGGTGTTCCAGCGCGGGATTGACCGCGAGGTGATTGACCGGTTGTTTCCGGGCAAGCCGCTATTGGCGTATTTCGAGTTGTCAGCGAACGAGTCGGTGGATCCGGGCGAGATTTTGAAGCACGCGCAAACGGCGGCGGCGGCAGGGCTGGCGATTGACGCGGACGAGCTG
>JAISBF010000018.1 GCA_031266335.1 Verrucomicrobiales bacterium | reverse complement strand
GCGTTCCAGCGTTCCAGCGTTCCAGCGTTCCAGCGTTCCAGCGTTCCAGCGTTCCAGCGTTCCAGCGTTCCAGCGTTCCAGCGTTCCAGCGTTCCAGCGTTCCAGCGTTCCAGCGTTCTTAAAAACGCCGGGGTTAGCGTAAGCGGAACTGCAAGTCATTTTCCCTCATTTTTTTATACAGGTGTTGCCGGCGGTTGCCGCCCGGCTGCGCCTGATCTTGCCGTCGTGCCGGGTGCCGGCGGTCTGTCTGCGGTAACTCAATCGGAGGATCGGTTATGAAGATAACAATAAGTAAACTGATAGGTGGAGCATTGTCAGCGGTGGTTATTTGGTTGGGCGTGTCAACGTCAGCGCTCGGCGCGACCTTCAATGGTTCCAACTGGAGCGACGGCGGCGCGGCTTACGCCATCGGCGGCGGCACGGCGGCGAGCAACGGAACCGAGTTGTATTTTGTCAACACGCTGGCCTCCGGCACCTACACGCTGGACGAGGTTTACAACGGCAATAACTGGCAATTCGGTAACTATTACAACAGTTTCACCATCAGCGGCACGGGGGCGTGGGTGTTTACGGGCAATGCCTTGGGTAGTCAGGCAACTTCGGGCATTGTGCTTGAGCCATTCGCTTATTCGACCAATCAGGTCGAGCAAATCAATATTAATTTGTATGTGAACGGCGGCCGGGTGACCTTCGCCAACGCGACCCTGCCGGACACCGCTCGCGTGGGGTATGGCAACAAAATCATATTCGGCGCCGAGGACGACCGCAAAATCATCGCCGGCTTGCAGACCGGCGAGACCAACACGTTGACGGAGCTGCAATTGTTCGGCATCAGCGAGGGCGTCATCAACAGCCACATTCAGGACGGCACGGGGCAGGGGGTGTTAACCGGCACAGCGGCGGTGGCGCTGAAGGTGATGACCACCTCGACCTGGACGCTGACCGGCAGCAACACCTACAGCGGCCCGACGGAGGTGCAGGGTGGCGGTTGGTTGGTGTTGGACAACCGCTCGCTCAACGCGCAGAAAATTTCCACCAACGCGCTGACGTTGGGCGGCACCACCTTTGTATATGACGCCAACGGCGGCGCGTGGTTTGGCGGCGGCGGCAATGTCGCGTTCATCGGCAGCGATACGGAGGCGAGCAGCCAGACCGTCAGCGCGTTGAATATCAAACTCGGCGCGAACTCGCTGACCGTGACGGCGGGCGCGGGGCAGACCGCGACCTTCGACACCGGCACCATCTCGCGGATCCTGGGCACGACGATGGATTTCACCAGCAACAGCGGCGGCAGCATCACGACGACCAACGCTGCCGGTGACCTCGGCGGCTGGGCGACGTTTGGGCGCAAGGACTTTGCCACCGTCAGCGGCGGCACGATTGTCGCGGCCGGCTACGGCGCGTGGGGTTCCGGCAGCAACGTCAGCGTCAGCGCCGACGACAGCCAGTCCGATGTGACGGCGAACAACCTGCAACTCGCCGCGCCAGTCACGCTGACGTTGGCCGGCAACAACACGCTGACCGGCGGCGGCATTGTGTTCGCGGCGGACGCCGGCGCGGGAAACGCCAGCATCAGCGGCGGCGCCTTGACGGCGGGCAACGGTGAGTTTGTCATCCACCAGCACAACGCTGACGGGGTGCTGGACATTTCCTCGACACTGTCAGCGACCACGTTGACCAAGACCGGCGCGGGCACGGTGATGTTTTCCGGCGTCAGCAACGCGACGGCGGTGAACATCACGCAGGGCACCGTGCAGTTGGGCGCTGATAATGCATTAGGTACCAACGCCGATTTCATGCTGAGCGGCCCCGGCGTGGTGTTTGACTTGAACGGTTACAGCCAGGCCATTCGCAACCTCGGCGCGATGCCCATCGTTTGGGGGCAGGAGGCCATTGCCGCGAATATCACGACGGTGATCGGCAATTACGCCGTCGGTACCTCGTCCACGCTGACGCTGGCGCCGAACAACAGCGGTTATCCCTGGCTGTACTGCGGTGACTTTTACGAGACCGAGGGCGCGGTTTTCAATCTGACCAAGACCGGCAGCGGCGAGGTCTATATGCTTTATCGGAACGAAGGCAACGGTTACCAGATAAATATGGACGGCAACTGGTTGCGGGGCAATTCATCCATGCGGGCTTATGACCTGATTTCCGGCAACCTCATCACCAGCGGCGGCTGGTTGCGGACCGGGCACGATTTATACACCTACGGCGGCATTCAGGTTGGCGTGGAATCCGTTGCGGGCAATCTGGATGTCAGGACTGGCAATGTCGCGGCCACGCGGTTGACCGGTTTGGCTAACTCAACCATTCGCGCCACTGTGGGTGGCGGCGGCATTTACATCAACCTGGTCGGCGCGTCGGAGACTGTCGTGTATGACGGGCAATTGGAGTATGGCGCGTTGATTTTCAACGGCGCGGGCAGTTTCAAGCTTTCCGCCGCGCAGACCAGCGCCAGTCAAGCCAGCGTGCTGGCGTGGGGCAGCACCGTTGTCGAATTACCCGGCCTGACCGCGTCCCAGGGATTTCAAAACGCTAATACTGGCATCTTATTAGGCACGGTGCATACGGAGGGACAGGCGACCATCAAACTCACCGGCACCAACGGCGTAATTGCCGGCACTGGGCTATACGGACCTAACGGCATCTACATGGCGGGCGGCACGATTTGGATCGCGCCCGCCGGCAGCGACGCTGACGTTGAGGTCAGCGGCATGACGGACAACAGCAACACGGCGCTGGTGTATGGGCGCGCTTCGACGCACAGCGCCTTGGGCGGCAACAGCACGCTGCTGCTGGATCGCGGCGCGAACACCTCGCTGAATTTTTCCATCGGCAACTCCGCCAACGCCAGCGCGAAATTGGTGCGTTCCGCTGACGCCAACAAATATGCGACATTGGTCATCGCCGCTGGTCAGGACGGACTGGCTGGCCTCGGTGTGACGGAAAAACTCACCATCCTCGGCAACGGCGCGGCGCTGCCGGTGCTGACCAAAGGTATCGTGAACACCAGCATCATCGGCGCGAACAGCCAAACCGGCGAGGGCGGCTTCCTCACCACCGGGGACGTCAGCGGTGGCGTGGTGTTGAAACACGCGACGTACACCGGCAGTAATTTCGCGGCAGTGTCAGCGGACTCAGTTGAGCATGTCACCGAGAGCACTATACTCGACGCTAACAAAGAAATCTATGCGTTGCGCAACGACAGCACGCTGACCAACGATTACACGCTGACGGTGGGCACCGGTGTCGCTAACACCCAAGCCGGCGTGATTATGAACAGCGCGGTCATCGACGGCACGGGCACCCTGTCAGCAGGCGCGGCGGAAATGACGCTCTATGTCAGCGGCAGCAGCCGGATTGAAAATACCATTGACGGCGCTGGCCGGCTGACGGTGTTCGGCGACGGCTTGTTAAAGCTGACCGGCGCGGCGCTCACCGAGCTGACCGCCGACAAGGTTTTCCTCAACAGCGGCGTGCTGGAGGTGGACAACGCCAGTTGGTATAACAACAATGATAACGCCTCGATGCAAATTCAGGGCGGCGTGTTGCAAACCACCGGCACCATCAACAAAAAGCTGAACCTGCTGCCGTACTGGGAAAACGGCGGTTTCGCCGCCAGCAGTACGAGCGGGTTGGTCATTAATTTCACCGCAAACGCAGCGGAGCCAAAACTCTATTTGTATTGGACGATGCTTGAAACCTATAAGAATAACCAAGATTACATCCTGAGCGACGCCAGCGTGATGGTGTTAGGCTCGCGCTTCGCCAAGGGGATGGTGGAATTACGCAACAACCTTTATCTCGGCCAAACACAAACGTACAGTAACATTGGCGACCTATACATGGAAAACCTGACGGCCAACGGCGCGGTGTTGTGGCGCAACATCCAGGTGGTGGACAATCCCGACACGGATGCGGATTACGCCTGGATCAGCGGCGATATTGATTCCCCCGCCAGCGATTACAAAGGCATTCTCAAGACCGGCGACGGCATGTTGCTGCTGACCGGGAACAACACCTACGTCGGCCCGACCTCCATCGCGGAAGGCACGCTGGCCATCATGGTTGACTACAATCTCGGCGCCGTGCCGGACGCGGCCGCGCCGCACACCGGTTACGTGAATCGCGGCACCGTGCTCATCAACGGCGGCGCGACGCTGCTGGCTGCCGTTGAAACGGACGGCATAGTCATCAACGCCAACCGGCAAATCCTGCTGGCCTCCGGCAGCGACGGCGCGCGCGGGGCGAACATCGCCGTGCAAGCCGGTTTTGCCGTGGAGTTTGCCGGACGGCTGGGTGATTCGGTTGATGAAAAAGGCTCGCTGCTGGTGAACGGCGCGGCGGGCGGCGTGGCGGACGCCAAGGTCGGCGGCACGCTGCGGTTGACCGGCAGCTCCACCATCAGCGGCTTCACCGAGGTAGTGAAGGGGACGCTGTTGGTGGACGGCGCGCTGAGCACCGCGAATGTCGTCGTTGACGCCGGCGCGACCCTGGGCGGCGCTGGCGAACTGGCGACGAGCGTCGGCGGTATCAACGTCAGCGGCATCCTGGACGCCACCGACGCGCTGACGCTGGACTTGGCGGACGGGCAAAAGTTAAACTTCGCCGCCGGTTCGGTATTGTTGGTGGACGCTGACAGTGCCTTGACCTTCGCCAGCGCCGGCGACTGGCTCACTGGCAGCGGCAACGCGACGCTGACCGTCAGCGGCATCAGCGACTACACCGCGCAGTACACCGTTTTGGCAAACGTCAGCACCAATGACTTCGACTTCGCCAGCATCAGCGGCTACGACACCGCGAACTATGAGGCGCAATGGGAATGGACGAACAACAACTACATCCTGACCTTCGATGTCATCCCCGAACCGAGCACCTGGGCGCTGATCGTGACCGGCGTCGCCCTGCTGGCCGTGCTGCGCCGCCGCCGCTGATCACTGGGAGCGCCGGCTTCCAGTCGGCTGGCTCACCTGCCAGGGTTAGTCAGCCGGCAAGGATGCCGGCGCTCCCAGTACTGGCATGGATTTTTTACCGGGAGAACATGGAGATTATCCGTTTAAAACCTTCATGAACTCCATGATCTCCCTGTAAAAAAATTGCACGGTCAGCGCTTGATGGCCAGGATTTCCATGCCGCCGCCGCGAAAGTGGAAGGGGGTTGTGGCCCAGGGCAGTTTGCCAACGGTGTGTTGCGCGATGGCGGCGACGGCGGGCGAATATTTTTTCAGCACGCCGATGATGTAATTGAAATTGGTCACTTTGCCGCAGGAACGCGCGTAAACCACTTCGAAGCCGTAATGACGGAGCAGCCGGCTGATGGTGGCGGGGGCGAAGTAATACAGGTGTTCCTCGGGTTTGAGATGCACCCACTGGCGGCGCATGAGGAGGCGCCACCAACTGGCGAAATTCGGCGTGTGCAGCAGATACGCCCCGCCCGGCGCCAGAATGCGGTAAACCTCGCGGACTTCCTGCGCGGGATGGCCGTAATGTTCGATGACATCGTTCATGATGACCGCATTGAAGGTTGCCGCCGGGAACTGGTTCTCCCGCAGCGGCGCGCTGTGGATTTTGAGCTTTAATTCATCGCGGGCATAGGCGACCGCCCGGCCCGATAGCTCGATGCCTTCCGGTTTCCAGCCCCGTTGCCGGGCCTCGTGCAGCAAGTAACCGAAGGCGCAGCCGATGTCCAGAATCCGCCCCTTGGGCACACGCTGTTCCAATTTGGCGAGCTGCTCGCGGAAAAACAACTCGTGCAGCTCACGGTCAGCCGTGTAATCGCTATAGCCCGTGAACTGGTCGCTCCTGCGCTGGAAATAGGAGGGGTCGCGGTACGTGCCGAGAATGGTTTCCTGGCTCAGGCGCGGATTGACGTAAACCAGCCCGCAGTGACGGCACTGGACGACGGTGTAATCCGCGCCGGAAGCCGCCCGCTTGCGAAAGACCACCCGCGTGTCGTCGGCGTCGCAAATGGCACAATGAATCGTTTCTGTGGTTTGCATTGCGGGTGGATGAAGAATGCGCGGGACGTCAGGGATTAGGTTGCGGCAACGGGCCTGGAGCGCCGTGCCGCTGACGCTGGCCGACGGTTTCTACCAAATGGGGAATGAGACGGGTAAAATCCCGCGGGGAAATCAGGAAGTCGGGGTGAGCGCGTGAGCGCGTTGCACTTAGTTTATGACCGATGTCAATCATGTTCAACGGGTTATCGGGGTTCTCTTGGCTTTAACGGGCCTTACTTTCCTGGTAGGTAGTAGATAGTAGGTAGTAGTTAAGCATTCGGTTTGTTCCGATAACAACACGGGGGTGACGTTAGGTTAATCGCAATCTCAACGCAAGGTTTTTTGCCGGTTTTATTTTGGCAAAAAAAGTGTGGTCATTTGGGAAGCACTGGGTTATTTAAGGGGCCATGATTAAACAATTGATTGGATTGGGTGTGGTGACGGTTTTGGTCATTGGTTGCGCCGGCCGGGATAGGGTGGAAGACAACAGTATGCCGACTCCGGCCAGCGGCGGCACGGCGGCATACGGTGAGCCGAATACGGCTTTGCCGGACAAGCCGGTGATTCAACCCGCCAGTGTGAATTCCGGGGAAAACTACACCGTGGTCAGCGGTGATTCGTTGTGGAAGATTGCCCGTAATCACGGCACCACGGTGGAACAACTCAAGGCGGTCAATAATCTGACCAGCGAATTGATTCATCCGGGCCAGGTGCTGGTGATTCCTTGAACTCCTTGCTTTCTTAACGCCGCCGCCGCCGGGCGCCGGTTTTTTTCCTGCGCCCGTCGCCGGGGCCGCTATCCTGCAGCAAGGTCGTATAGGTGTAGTCGAAGTCCTCCAGCTTCACGCGCGGGATGACTTTGTTGATCAGGTATTCAATGGCGGTGACATGCTCCTGCTCAGGGGCGGTGAAAATGGTCAGGGCGTCGCCGGCGTGATTGGCGCGCCCGGTGCGGCCGATGCGGTGGACGTAATCTTCCGGGTTCTCCGGCACGTCGTAGTTGATGACGTGGCTGACACCCTCGATGTCCAGTCCGCGCGCCGCAATGTCAGTGGCCACCAACACCTCCACCTCGCCGCTGCGGAACAATTCCAGCGCCTTGGTACGCTGACCCTGCGAACGGTCGGAGTGGATGACCTCGACCTTGTGCCCCTTGCCTTGCAGCGCGTGGCCGATGATGTCGGCGCCGATTTTGGTGCGGCTGAACACGATGACGCTTTTGTAATCCGTGCGGTCGAGCAACGCCATCAGCAGCTCGTCCTTCTGATTCATGGCGACCGGATACAGGACATGCTGAATGGTTTCCGCCGGATTGCTCCGCCGGCCGACCTCGATGGTCAGCGGCTCCCGCATGGCCCAGCCGATTAAATCAGCCAGCCGCGGCGGGATGGTGGCGGAAAACAACATGGTCTGGCGGTTGGCGTTGCAATAGCCGATAATCCGGCGCACATCCGGCATGAAGCCCATGTCCAACATGCGGTCGGCCTCGTCCAGCACCAAAACCTCCACCCGGTCCAATTTCACCGCGCCGTTTTGAATATGGTCGAGCAAGCGTCCGGGCGTGGCGATGACAATATCCGGGCACTGGGCCAGTTCCCGGTTCTGCCGGTCATACTTGACCCCGCCGTGCAACAGGCAGGATTGCAGGTTGGTGAAGGCGGTAAAATCATCACAGGCTTCCTTGACCTGCGCGGCCAGCTCGCGGGTGGGTTCGAGCACCAGGCAGCGCGTGTGGCTGTGGGATTTGAGCTTGCTGACGATGGGCAGGACAAACGCCGCGGTCTTGCCGGTGCCGGTTTGCGCGCTGCCGATGAGGTCCCGGCCGCTGCCGATGACGGGGATGGCCTGCGCCTGGATGGGGGTGGGTTCGACGTAATGCAGCCGTTGCGCCGCGTGCAAGGCATGGTCGCTGAGACCGAGATTGGTGAATGACATGATGCGCAAGGCTAGGGAGGACGCGGCGCGAGGGCCAGCATTTTGTTTGCCGCGCCAGCCGCCATATTTTTCTTGCGCTCCCGCCGATTCCCCGTAAAAGACAGGCAACCATTCCAGCACGATATGAAACGACGGCGCTCCATGCGCGAATCCTGGCCGATCCTCCGGCGGTTTTACGGCTATCTGAAACCCTATTCCGGCATCCTGACCGTGATCTTCGCCCAACTGATCATCGTCACCGTCCTCGACCTGGTGCAGCCGAAGCTCATCGGCAAGATGATCGACGCCGCCCAGCCCGCCGCCGGCTACCACGGCGTGCTGCTGCTGGTCTGGGTGTTCCTCGCCGTCATCGCCGTGCGCTCGGTGATCTTGCTGTACCGCAACTACCTGATGCAGCGCACCGGCATGCGCGTCACCTGCGACATGCGCGTGCGCCTGTTCGCCCACCTGCAAAAGCTCTCGATTAAATTCTACGAGGACAAGCACACCGGCAAAATCGTCTCCCGCATCAGCGAGGACACCAGCTGGGTACACAACATGGTCACCGGCGCCTCCATCAACCTCATCGGCGACGCCATCATGATTGTCGGCGTGCTGGCCTTCATGTGGACCTCCAACCTGGTGCTGGCCGCCATCACCATGGCCTTCATGCCGCTGTTCCTCGTCAACTTCCTCTGGCACCGCCGCCGGATGCGCGTGGAGAGCCGCATTCACCGCCACAACTGGGACAAAGTCATCGGCTTCCTCTACGAGCGCGTCGCCAGCGCCCGCCTCATCAAGGCCTTTGCCATGGAAGACCGGGAAGTGAACACCTTCCGCCACGGCATTGAGACCGACTACCGCAACTACAACCGCATCATGTGGCGCAGCGCCCTGCTGAGCGTCGGCGCCAACATCCTCGGCAACCTCGGCACGCTGGCGGTGGTGGCCTACGGCGCGTGGCTCGTCGTCAGCGGCGCGCCGCATTTCACGATTGGCGACCTGCTGGCCTTCCTGCTGTTCCTCGGCTTCCTCTATCCGCCCATCACCCGCATCGTGGACGCCAACGCGGTCATCCAGCGCGCCCTCGCCTCGCTGGAGAAAATCTTCACCCTGCTGGACACCCAGCCGCACGTGCCGCAGAACGACGCCTTGCCCGCCTTGCAAAACGTGGCCGGCGCGGTGAGCTTCGACCACGTCGCCTTCTCCTACCGTCCCGGCCAGGCGACGCTGACCGACGTGAACTTCACCGTCAGCCCCGGCGAAATGATCGCGCTGGTCGGGCCGAGCGGCGCCGGCAAGACCACCATCATCACCCTGCTGGCGAGGTTTTACGAACCGGACGCCGGGCGCATCCTGATTGACGGCCACAACATCCAGGACTACAACGTGCAATCGCTCCGCCAGCAAGTCGGCATCGTCATGCAGGACAACCTGCTGTTCGCCGGCACCATCGAGAGCAACATCAAATACGGCCGCCCCGGCGCCTCCCGCGAGGCAATGCTCCAGGCCGCGATAGCCGCCAACGCCCACGAGTTTATCGCCAAGCAAAAGAAAGGCTACGACAGCATGTTAGGCGAGCGCGGCGTGCAACTGTCCGGCGGGCAGAAACAGCGCATCGCCATCGCCCGCGTCATCCTGAAAGACCCGCGCATCCTCATCCTCGACGAAGCCACCTCCGCCTTGGACACCCAATCGGAACACCTGATTCAGGAAGCGCTGGAGCGCCTGATGCAAAACCGCACCTCCTTCGTCATCGCCCACCGACTCTCCACCGTCGTCAACGCCGACCGCATCCTGGTCATGGACGCCGGCCGCATCGTCGAAACCGGCCGGCACGAGGAATTGCTGGCGCGCAACGGCCTCTACAGCCGCCTCTACAACCTGCAATTCAAGCACGAGGAATAACTTAACTCCGGCCACGAAGACGCGAAGGCGCGAAGTTTTATTAACCGCGGAGGCGCGGAGACGCGGAGGTTTTTTTAAGTAATTTTTAACCACGGATGGACACGGATGAACACGGATTAAACTCAAAAAAATCTCCGCGTCTCCGCGCCTCTGCGGTTAAAAAAAACCTTCGCGCCTTCGCGTCTTTGCGGCGGGAGTTTCAGAGCTTGGTCTCCTCAACGGTAATGTCCCGGCCGACGAGGATTTTGTCGATGACCGGTTTGCCGATGGGTTTGCCGCCGGCCATGATTTCCAGTTTGTAGGAGCGGATTTCAGAGATGGCGGGGATGGGGCGCGCGTCAACGAAACGGCTCTCACTGCCCTCGTACAGCAAGACCCACTCGCCGTGATTGGTGCTGGCGGTGAGCCGGGCGTCATGATAACCGCGCGGGAGCGTCCAATGCGCCGGCACCTTGCCGCCGTCGAAGACGACATAGAGTTTGCCGCTGAGATGGTCCGGCGGGGCGGCCGGATTGGGTTTATAGACAATGCCGAGCATTTCGTAGTCTTCCCGATTGC
Source organism: Verrucomicrobiales bacterium (assembly GCA_031266335.1). Classification (GTDB taxonomy): domain Bacteria; phylum Verrucomicrobiota; class Verrucomicrobiia; order Methylacidiphilales; family JAAUTS01; genus JAIRPN01. The sequence goes on along the minus strand of JAISBF010000018.1, from coordinate 16,883 downwards.
AGGCGGGACTGCGGAACACCCGGTCTGTGAGGCGTTCCTCCTGCCACAGCAACCCGCCGCGCTGACCGTCAACGGCGGCCAGCAAAGCAACGAGATATTGAATGCCGGGCGCGCGCACCGGGTCGGTGTTGTTTTGCTTGAGGAACTGGACGCGCAAGATGCGCAGGGCGGCGAGGAGTCGCTCGGTTTCCACAATGGCCTGGTTCAACTGACCGTAGGCGACATTGGCGGCGCGGATGGCCGCGATGTCGGCCTCAGTGATGACCGGGTCAGTCTTGGCCTTGACATTGTCGAGATTACCACCGTACTGACTGAAAAAGTCGAAGATACCGTCCCAGGTTTTGTGCATGTACTTCTTGGTGTTCAAGCTATTACTGTTTCCGCGTCTGCCCATGTAAACTCCTTGTATTTTGGTTTAATTAGTGACGAATCTGCCGCTGGCCTACATGCATCTGCCGTTAGCCGACGTGAATCTGCCATTGGCCGATACGCATCTGCCGCTGGCCGATGAGCATCTGCCGACAGCCGATATGAATCTGCCGACAGCCTACGTAAATCTGCCATTGGCCGATTCACATCTGCCATCAGCCAATATAAACCTGCCGCTGGCCGATACGAATCTGCCGACAGCCGACATGCATCTGCCTCTGGCCGACGCGAATCTGCCACCGGCAGATGACACATTTCAGCCAACATCATAAGGGCAACAGGCATCACTGACGATGAAACTACAGGCCGTTGAAGTATTGTCAAAGGAGAAAAAGGAAAAATTCTCGTTGGTAAAACTTCGCGCCAGCGCTAGCATGAGCGGCGTGAATCTGGAGCATTTTCTCAGCGTGTTTTTGGTCGGCATCATGGGCTTGTTTCCCGTCGTCAACCCGTTCAGCACCATCCCGGTGTTCCTGTCGCTGACCGGCGGCCTGGACGCCGGCAAGCGCGAGCGCATCGCCCTGCGGTGCAGCGTGTGGGCGGGCGCGATTATGCTGACGTTCTTTTTCATCGGCACGCTGATTCTGTCCTTCCTCGGCATCTCCCTCGACGCCGTGCGGGCGGCGGGCGGGCTGATGGTGACGTTCATCGGCTTCCGCATGTTGTTTGAAATCGCCGACGCGCCGTCGCACGACACGCCCGCGTCGCCCGCCGACCACGGCCAGCTCGACCCCTCGCTGGTGCCGCTGGCCATGCCCAGCCTGTCGGGGCCGGGCGCGCTGTCGGTCATCATGACCGGCTCGGCGCAAATCGCGCAAACCAGCGGCTGGGCGGTCAAGCTCACCGATTACTTCATCGTCGCCCTCGTCATCGTCACCATCAGCGTCACCAGTTGGCTCGTCCTGCGCGCCTCCCTCAACATCACCCGCGTGCTCGGCGCCAGCGGCCTGGAGGCGTTCAAGAAAATCATGGGCTTCCTGCTCATCTGCCTGGGCGTGCAATTTTTTGCCAACGGCTGCCTCGGCTTCATCGAGAACGCCGCCAAGCCGCACACCGCCCCGGCGACGCTGGTGCGCCCCGCGCCTTGACGGGAAGGGGAGGGGAAGTTTTTAAAGTCACGCGGCGCCGTGCCGGCCGCGGCAACTTAAGCAGCCAAAAAAACTTGCCAAACTGCTCCTTCCGGAGCTTGGAATCCCGGCCAGGCGGCGATACTCTGTCCGCGTGCATTGGCTTAACACCATCATTTACGGCGTCGTGGAGGGCATCACGGAATTTCTGCCGATTTCGTCCACCGGCCATTTGCTGGTCGCGGAACATCTGTTGCGCGACCCGCGGTCGGAATTTTTCCTGGTCGGCATCCAGGCCGGCGCGGTGCTGGCGATTGTGCTGGTGTATTGGCGGCGCCTGCTCGATTTGACGCTGCGGCTGACCCGGCGGGATAATCTCGATTACACGCTGAAGCTGGCGGTCGCGTTCGGCGTCACGGTGACGCTGGCGCTGACCGCGCGGCAACTCGGCGTGTCGCTGCCCGGCAATCTTGCCCCCATCGCGTGGGCCACGCTCATTGGCGCGCCGGTGATTTTTCTCGCCGAACACGCGCTGGCCCGCCGGCCGCGGCGCGACACCGTGAGCTGGCCGGTCGCCATCGTCAGCGGGCTGGCGCAAGTGGTGGCCGCGCTCTGCCCCGGCGCCTCGCGCTCCGGCGCCACCATCATCGCGGGCATGTTGTGCGGCGCCTCACGGTCAGCGGCGACGGAATTTTCATTTTTGCTCGGCATTCCCACCATGTTCGCGGCGACCGGCTACGAGTTGCGCGCGCTGCTCAAACAACCCGGCGCCGGCGCTGACGGTGAGCTGGGGCACTTCGCGCTCGGGTTCGCCATCGCCACCGTCAGCGCCTTCCTGGCGGTCAAATGGCTGCTCGGCTACGTCCGCGCGCACAGCTTCAGGCCCTTTGCGTGGTATCGGCTGGCGCTGGGGCTGGCGTTGCTGTGGTGGATTTATACGCGCTAGGCGCGGGCACGATGCCGGGCGGCACGATGAGTCCGGCGCTGACCACCAGTTTCCAGGCTTCCTCCATCGTCAGATTGCTGCGCAACAGGGCGCCGGCCTCGAACACGAACACGAAGCCGGTCAGCGGATTCGGCGCGGTCGGCACGAACACCGCGGCCATGTCCTTGTCGTCCGCGTCCTTGAAGCGCCCGGTTTGAAAGCCCAGCGCGTAACCCGTCACGCCGGGATACTTGACATACACCACCGGCTTGTTGCTCAAATCCTCGTTGGTCGCGCCGATGGTCTTGAGCGAGTCCACCACCTGTTTGGTGACCGGGTAAATCACGTTCACCAGCGGCACCCGCTCGATGATTTTTTCAATGCTGGCCACCAGCCGTTTGCCGAACACATTGGCCACCAGCAGCCCCACCAGCAACACCAGCAGCAGCGTACATACCAGCGCCGCGCCGGGAATGGTCAGTTCTCCCTGCCCGGTGGTCGCCACCATCCATTCCGGCACCCATTCGCCGCGATGCTGGGACACCAGCGAACGCACCAGCGGCTCGGTAAAGCCCGCGATGGCGTAATACAGGAACCGCAACACCCAGTACGTGATGCCCACCGGCACCACCACGAACAACCCGGCCAGAAACGTGTTTCGCCACCACGCAAACGATTTGACTCCCGATTTTTCCTGCCTTGCCATGCCAAGTCACTCTAGCGCGTCAGGGCCGGAATCCAAGTCCCGGATTAATTAAAAAACTCCGCACCACTAAGGCACCAAGACACGAAGGATTTTTTCGCCATGCTTGGTGCCTGGGTGTCTTCGTGGCGCGAAGTTTCCGGTTGGCTGGCTGACGGCGGGATGGCACCGGGTTTTTTCGGCTGGGCGCGCGCGCGAAACAACGCCAGTCTTGCGCCATGAGTGCAACATGGCTGGCCGGGATTCGCGCGGATTTGACGGATGATGAATTCGCGGCGGGCGCGCTGAGGCTGTTGCGCTGGCAGGCCCGGCACAATCCGGTGTACGGCCGGTTCCTGGCGGCGCTGGGAGTTGACCCGCTGGCGGTGACGGACTGGCGCGAGTTCCCGCCGCTGCCGGTGAGCGCGTTTCGCGGGGAGCCGGTGTGTTGTTTCCCGCCGGCGCGGGCGGTCGCGGTGTTCGAGACCAGCGGGACGACGGGCGGCGGCACGGGGCGGCATTATTTCGCCGACCTCGCGGGTTATGAAAAGTCACTGGCAGCGGGGTTCCGAATGTTCATGCCGGACCTGGCGCGGCATCGCTGGCTGGCGCTGATCCCGCCGCTGACGTTGCGGCCGCGCTCGTCGCTCGGCTACATGCTGGATTTCCTTGGGCGCGCGATTCCGGCGGGCGGCTGCCGGTCGTTTTGCGACGCGGCGTGGGCGCTGGATTTTGCCGGCCTCGCGCGCGCGCTGGACGCCGCCGCCGCTGACGGTCAACCGGTCGCGCTGTTCGGCACGTCGTTCGCGTTGGCCGCCGCCGGTGAATTGTTCCGGCAGCAGGGCCGCCGCTGGCGACTGGCCGCTGACAGTGTGCTGTTCGACACCGGCGGGTACAAGGGCCGCGGGCGCGAGTTGACGGTCGGCGAACTGACTGACCTCATGGTCAGCGTGTTCGGTTTCCACCCCGACCGCCTGTTTAACGAATACGGCATGACCGAGCTTTCGACGCCCGGTTACGCCCGGCTCGGCGAAGGCATCCACCGCTTCCCGCCGTGGCTGCGCGTCGTCATTCGCGACCCGCTGACCATGCGCCCTTGCGCCCCCGGCGAGCGGGGGCTGGTGCAGCTCTACGACCTCGCCAACATCGGCAGCGTCGCCGCCATTGGCACGCTGGATGTCGCCGCCTATGAGCAAGACGGCATTCGCCTCCTCGGCCGGGTCGCGGCGGCCGACTTGCGCGGCTGCTCGCTGCCGTATGAAGTGTGACGGCGGCCCGTTTCCGGCTGACAATGGCGGGTTTCATGGTTTAATAGGCGGATGACTGTCAGCGTCCTTTCTCCCACGGCCAAATTACTGCGGCAACTGGTGCGGATTCCCAGCGTGAACCCGCACGGTCAGCCGGGAGTCAGCGTCAGCGAGACGGGCGAGCGGGCGTGCGCGGAGGCGGTGGGTCAATTCCTGCGCCGGGCGGGCGCGGCGGTTGCGTTGCAAGAAGTCCTGCCCGGACGACCGAACGTCATCGGCGTGTTCAAGCCGCGCGGCAAAGTCACCCGCCGACTGTTGCTCGCGCCACACACGGACACGGTCAGCGTCAGCGGCATGACCATCCAGCCGTTCGCCGCCACCGTCAGCGGCGGGAAATTATACGGTCGCGGCGCGTCTGACACCAAGGGGCCGCTGGCGGCGATGTTGCGGGCGTTGCGCGAGTTCACCGTCAGCGCCGCCTTCCGGCGCGGCGGGCTGGAAATCACCTTCGCCGGCCTGATGGGCGAGGAGGCGGGCAACCACGGCGCGCGGGCGTGGGCGCGGCAAGGCCCGCGTTACGACCTCGCCATCATCGGCGAGCCGACCGAGTGGCGCGTCGTCCACGCCCACAAGGGCTGCGCCTGGCTGACCTTCACCGTCAGCGGCCGCGCCGCCCATGCCGCGACCCCCGCCGCCGGCGTCAACGCCATTACCGCCGCGACGCCGCTGCTGCTGTGGCTCGAACAAATCATGGCGCCGCGCCTGGCCAAATTCACGCACCCAAGCCTCGGCCCCACCACCCTCGCCATCACCACCATCAGCGGCGGCACCAAGGACAACATCATCCCCGACCGCTGCGAAATCCACGCCGACCTGCGCTACACGCCGCCGCTGACCGCCAACCGCGCCGCGCGGCTCATCCGCGCCGGCCTGCGACAGCGCGGCCTGCGCGCCACCGTCAGCGTCAACAGCGACAACCGGCCGCTGCACACCCCAGCTGACAATGCACTGGTGCGAGCAATCCTGCCCCACACGCGCGGGCTGACCACCGCCCCGTGGTTTTGCGACGCGGCGCTGTTCGGCGCGCGCGGCATCCCCGCCGTCGCCCTCGGCCCCGGCTCCATCCGCCAGGCGCACACCGCCGCCGAGTTCATCCGCCTGGCCGATTTGGAACGGGGCAAGGACGGCTACCTGGAAATCCTGGCGGCGTTGGTTTGAGTTTTAGCTTCATTAACGCAAAGGGACAAAGGCGCAAAGACACAAAGAACTTTTTACAAGGAGCACCTGGAGGAATTGGAGGGGGCTGTTAATTGAAGCTAACCATCTCCAATAACTCCACGGCCTCTTTGTAAAAAAAATTCTTTGCGCCTTTGCGCCTTTGTCCCTTTGCGTTAATGAAGCTAAAAAAAGGAGCAAATTGACAATCTGCCCGCAGTCACTATTTTTAATCCAAACGAAAGCCGCCACCTTGAGTAACCGCACCTTCACCGCATCGTATCCCGGCCATTGGCGCGATGTTTCACCGGACGACTGGAACAACTGGCAATGGCAATTGCGCCACCGCATCAGTACGCTGGAGCAACTCGAACAACACCTGAGCCTCACCCGCGAGGAACGCGCCGGCACGCTGCTCACCGGCAGCAAGCTCGCGCTCGGCATCACCCCGCACTTTTTTAACCTCATCGACCGCCACGACCCCAATTGCCCGATTCGCCGGCAAGTCGTGCCGCGCCTGGAAGAATCCGCCTACGCGCCCGAGGAAATGGCCGACCCTTGCGGCGAGGACCGTCACATGCCCGTCCCCGGCCTGGTGCACCGCTACCCCGACCGCGTGCTGCTGCTGGTCACCGACCGTTGCGCCTCCTATTGCCGCTATTGCACCCGCAGCCGCGTCGTCAGCGGCGTCGGCGAACAGGAACTGGCCACTGATTTCGAGGCAGCCTTCCGCTATCTTGCGCGCCACGAGGAAGTCCGCGACGTGCTGTTCAGCGGCGGCGACCCGCTGCTGTTGTCCGACGCCCGGCTGGAAAACCTGCTGGCTCGCGTCCGCGCCATCCCGCACATCCAACTCGTGCGCATCGGCTCGCGCGTGCCCATTTTCCTGCCGCAGCGCGTCACGCCGGAACTGTGCGCGATGTTGAAAAAATATCACCCGCTGTGGTTGAGCGCGCACACTAATCATCCGAAAGAACTAACCATCGAGGCGCGCGACGCCCTCGGCCGCCTCGCTGACGCTGGCATCCCGCTCGGCAACCAGTCCGTGCTCCTCAAAGGCGTCAACAACGACGCCAAAACACTCGCCGCCCTGTGCCAAAAACTGCTGCAATGCCGCGTGCGTCCCTACTATTTGTATCAGTGCGACCTCATCCGCGGCTCCGCTCACCTGCGCGCCAGCATCCGGGAAGGCTTGGACTTGATCGACCAACTGCGCGGCCACACCACCGGTTACGCCGTGCCGCAATACGTCGTGGACGGCCCCGGCGGCGGCGGCAAAATCCCGCTCAACCCCAATTACATCGTCGCCAGAACCGAGGACCGTTACGTCCTGCGCAATTACCGGGGCGACATCTACGAATACCCCGAACAAAACCCGGAACCCGTCGTCCTGCAACATAACCGTTGGAAGGATTAGGGAGGTTTTGTAAGTTGGCGCGGTATCGCCGCGTGGCCAGGCCATTTGGGAGAATGGCGTTCCATCGCGTTCGCGTGGGGCTGGACTCAAGTGGATTTGGATTGCCTCTGCGTCCTGGCGCATTATTGTTTGTTCCCGGGGAGTCCGCCGTCAGCGGGCTGAGAGTCCGGGAATTCGCCCGGAGACCCGTTGAACCTGATACGGATCATGCCGGCGTAGGGAATTGGTCTCGGTCTTTCTTTGCGTGGCGTGGCGTGTCAAAATGAAAGAGGTCCATTCGTGATGATCAATAAGACGAACGCCAGCCGCGAGCCGGCCGGTCATGCGCCCGCCGGCGTTGACAGTTACCCGCAGTTTCCCAATTCCCGCAAAATCTACCTGGAGGGCCGTCAGCCGGGAGTCAGGGTGCCGTGCCGTGAAATCACGCTGCACGACACCAGGCAGATTGGCGGCGCGGTGAGAAAAAACGAGCCGGTGCGCGTGTATGACACCAGCGGGGCGTGGTCGGATCCCGCTTTTCACGGCAACGCGGCGCAAGGGTTGCCGTCGCTCCGGGGCGAATGGATTGCCGCGCGCGGCGACACGGCGGCTTGCGCGGGGCGCGCGGCGCGGCCCGCTGACGCTGGCGATTGGCCGGCGGCATCTGCGCGGCCGGCGGCGCGGGCCGGCACGGTCAGCGGCGCCGCGCGGGAATTTCAGCGGACGCGCCGGCCGCTCAGGGCGGTCGGCCATCCGGTGACGCAGCTTTGGTATGCGCGCCAGGGAATCATTACCCCGGAGATGGAGTTCATTGCCATCCGCGAGAACATGAAATTGCAGACGCGCGCCGCTGACGTTGAGATGCGCGCTGACGGCGCGCGCGATTCCCTGCGCCGCCAGCACGCGGGACAGGATTGGGGCGCGTGCATTCCCGCGAGCATCACGCCGGAATTTGTCCGCGACGAAGTGGCGCGCGGCCGGGCGATTATTCCCGCCAATGTCAACCATCCCGAATTGGAGCCGATGATTATCGGCCGGAACTTTTTGGTCAAAATCAACGCCAACATCGGCAACAGCGCCGTTACTTCCTCGATTGAGCAGGAAGTCGAGAAAATGCGCTGGGCGACTTACTGGGGCGCCGACACGGTGATGGATTTGTCCACCGGCAAGCACATCCACGCCACGCGCGAGTGGATTCTGCGCAACTCGCCGGTGCCGATCGGCACCGTGCCGATTTATCAGGCGCTGGAGAAGGTCGGCGGGCGCGCCGAGGATTTGACCTGGGAGTTGTACCGCGACACGCTCATCGAGCAGGCGGAGCAGGGGGTGGATTATTTCACCATCCACGCGGGCGTGCTGCGGCGGTTTATCCCGCTGACCGCGCGACGCATGACCGGCATTGTCAGCCGCGGCGGCGCGATATTGGCCAAGTGGTGCCTGGTCCATCAGCGGGAGAATTTTCTCTACACGCACTGGGACGAAATTTGCGAGATTATGGCCGCTTACGATGTGAGCTTTTCCATCGGCGACGGCCTGCGGCCCGGCTCGGTGGCGGACGCCAATGACGAGGCGCAGTTTGGCGAGTTGCAGGTGCAGGGCGAGTTGGTGCAGCGGGCCTGGGCGCGGCAGGTGCAAACCATTTGCGAAGGCCCCGGCCATGTGCCGCTGCACCTGATTCACGAGAACATGCGGAAACAACTGGAATGGTGCCACGAGGCGCCATTTTACACGCTGGGGCCGCTGACGACGGACATTGCGCCGGGCTACGACCATATCACGTCGGGCATCGGCGCGGCGCTGATCGGCTGGTACGGGACGGCGATGCTGTGTTACGTGACGCCGAAGGAGCATCTCGGCCTGCCCAATCGTGACGACGTGCGCGAGGGGGTGGTGACGTATAAAATCGCCGCCCACGCCGCTGACCTTGCCAAGGGCCATCCCGCCGCGCAATACCGCGACAACGCCCTGAGCCAGGCGCGGTTTGAATTTCGCTGGGAGGACCAGTTCAACCTCAGCCTCGATCCGCTGAGGGCGCGGGCGTTTCATGATGAGACGCTGCCCGCTGACGGTGCGAAGTCGGCGCATTTTTGCTCGATGTGCGGGCCGAATTTTTGCTCGATGAAGCTCAGCGAGGATGTGCGGCAGTGTGCGCTCCATACAGCAGCACAGTCGGATGTGAAGTAAAAAAAGCACGGAAATCAGCAAAAAATGTGAAATAAAATCATTGACAAAATAGTCGGTGACAGCGGCTTTCACTTAGTTTATTAACGCCGTAAAAAGCCATATAATCAACTGACTGTCAGCGTGTTACGTTGTTATTCATAGATTTGCCGACAGGTTATTAACATTTGCGTAAGTCATTGGAAAATCCCTAGATTACGATTGGGTAACGAATGGGCGGCGGGGTAATTTTTTACGTAAAAATCTTTCATTAAAAAATGCGCGGCGTAAACTAAGTCGCTGATGATGGCGATTGATTTGACTGGAAAAATCGCGCTGGTGACCGGCGCGGCGGGGGAATTGGGGCGCGTGATTGCGCTGACGCTGGCGCGGTGCGGCGCGGATGTGGCGGTGCATTATCACCGGAACAAGGACGGCGCGGAGCGGGTGCGCGAGAAAATCGCCGCGCTGGGCCGGCGGACGCTGACGGTGAGCGCGGATGTTGGCAACGCGGACAGTGTCAACGCCATGCGCGACGTCATCGTCAGCGGGCTGGGCGCGCCGGACATTATCGTCAACAACGCGGTGGCGCAATACCGATGGACGCGCGTGCTGGAGCAGCCGGTCGCTGATTATGAGAGCCAGTTTCGCTCGTGCGTGTTGCAAAACGTGCTGATGGCGCAGGCGTTTGTGCCGGCGATGATTGGCAGGAAATACGGGCGGGTCATCGCCATCAACACCGAGTGCGCGATGCAGAATTTTCCGACCCAGTCGGCGTATGTGTCCGGCAAGCGCGGCATGGACGGCGTGCTGCGTGTGCTGGCTAAGGAAGTCGGCGCGCACGGCGTCACCGTCAACCAGGTCGCCCCCGGCTGGACTATCAGCGACCGCGACCGCGCCAACCACAGCGAACGCCAGCCGGAGTACGAGCAGAAAGTCCCGCTCGGCCGGCGCGGCACCGACCAGGACATCGCCAACGCCGTGGCGTTTCTGGCGTCGGATTTGGCGGGCTTCATCACCGGCGTGTATCTGCCTGTCAGCGGCGGCAGCGTGATGCCGGGGATTTAAGTACCTTGCATTTGCTGCAACATGTCGATCAGCGGGGCATACAGGCCACTGACGGTGAAATAAAATTGCGACAAAATCAGGCATAGGCTGACGGCCACACCGAGCAATGCCCACCGATGGTTTTTAATAAAAATGGCGCTGCCAATGGCGATGAGCGGCAGCGCGATGGCGACCAATGGCAGCCAGTCTTGGTGGTTGACAATGAATCCGGCTAACGGCGGCAGCGGGCGGCCGTCTGACATATCGCGGAAGATACCGGCAAACGCAAAAATTCTGAACGAGATGCTGACATTGAGATAACCGAAGAACAGCGCGATAATGATGGCGATGGCGCGCACGCCGACCGCCAGATTGCGGAGTTGAGTTGATGAAATTGAGTTGCCAGGTGTTTGCGGCATGGCGTGATGATTGCGCTGACGGTGAGGGGAAGTCAATCAGGAAGCGGTTTCCACCGCGTGTCGTCATGTGGCGATGAAATCCGTAAATTCGCTAGACATCAGTTCCGGGCGGGGCAGTGTGAATTCCATGGGAAAAAAGTTTTTGGGATTGATGGCGTTGACGCTGGCCGTCACGGTCAGCAGGGCAGGGGCGGAGTTGCGGGATTTTGTGGTGTTGAAAACCGGCGCTGACGGCAAGACGACGGTCAGCGGTAACGCGGCGCTGGCGGAGCAAAAATTCACGCCCGCCTCGACGTTCAAGGTGCTCATCGCGTGGGCGGCGCTGGAGGAAGGGTTGGTGACGCCGGAGACGAAGCATTTGGTCAAAGACCAATTCGTTCCGGGCGCGCCGCGCGAATTGGATTTGCATGACGCGCTGTATTTTTCGAGCAACGATTATTTCGACTGGCTGGGGAAAAAACTGGGCCGCGAGAAGTTGGAAAAATACCTCACCCGCAGCGGCTACGCGGGCGGGCAGGCGCCGCAGGGTTGGCTGGACGACATGGACGCCGTCGAGCGCGGCGGGTCGCTGACCATCACGCCGCGCGAGAATCACGAGTTCATGCGGCGGCTGGAAAAAGCTGATTTGTATTCTTCCAGAAAAGTAGGTTATGACTTGATGCGGGTACTCCGCTGGCCCGCTGATTCTGACAAGGTGAGTTTGATGGGCAAAACCGGCTCCGCTGACGGCGCGTTGTGGTTCAACGGTTGCGGCGTGGCATTTCTTTCCGCCGAGATAGTGACCGTGTTCGCCAAGGGCAGCGTGGAGTTGCGCCCGCTGGTGATTCAGAAATTTTACGACCAGTTCGGTCTAAAATTCAATGAGGCGTGGTTGAAAGAATATCCCGCTGACAATGGCGTGAAAACACCGTGACCGTCAGCGTCACTTTTTCTCCCGCGCCGCTTGTTCCGCCGCGTGAATTTCGTCCAGCATGTACTGGAGTTCGTCGCGCAGTTCCTTGATTTGCACCTTGCCGGTGTAGCGGTTGACGATGTGCCAGTCGGGGTCGATGACGAAGGTGGTGGGGATGGCGTCAATGCCGCCGAATTGGTCGGTGAACTGGTTTTCCTGGACGGCGACGGGGTAGTTGATGCCGAGCTGCCCGATGAAATCGTTGAGGTCGCGCAGGCTGTCGTTCTCCAGGCACACGCCGATGACGGTCACGCGCTCCCGGTTTTTGCCGAGCGAGTCGCGCAACTGGATGAGTTCGGGAATCTCGCGCGCGCAGGCCGGCGACCAGACCGCCCAGAAGTTGACGATGACGATTTGGCCCTTGAGCGCGGCGCGGTCGAGGGTTTGCCCGCTGATGGTGCGGAGGCTGAATTCCGGCGCGGGCTGGCGGTCGAGGTTGCGGGGCGGCGGCGCGTCCCCGGTCGAGCAGGCGCTGACGGTGACGAGCAGCGCGAGGCAAGCGAGGCTGGCGGTTAGTCTGTGGTTGGGACGTATCATGGGCGCAAGCCGGATAGAAAAACAGATTTTGCCGTTTATTAAAAGCAAGAAGTTGCCGAGTTTTTTTCGTAATAGCTTTTGGCAGGCGCCGCGATATGGAGTAGGCTTCCGCTCACCGTATGAATCTTCGTTCCGCAATCTCAACTGCCGGCCGCCGCATGGCGGGCGCGCGCGCGTTGTGGCGCGCCAACGGCATGACCGAGGCGCAAATCGGCCAGCCGATCATCGCCATTGTCAATTCGTTCACGCAATTCGTGCCCGGCCACGTGCATCTGCATGACATCGGGCAAACCGTGAAGGCCGAGATTGAAAAGCTCGGCTGTTTCGCCGCCGAGTTCAACACCATCGCCATTGACGACGGCATCGCCATGGGACACGACGGTATGCTCTACTCGCTGCCCTCGCGCGAGATTATCGCTGACAGTGTGGAGTACATGGTCAACGCCCACCAGGCGGACGCGATGTTCTGCATTTCCAATTGCGACAAAATCACGCCCGGCATGTTGATGGCGGCGATGCGTTTGAACATTCCCGCGATTTTTGTCTCGGGCGGGCCGATGGAAGCGGGCGTGCTCGACGGGCGCAAGCTGGACTTGATTGACGCCATGGTGCAGGGCGCTGACGATGGGGTCGCGGACGAACAGGTCGCCCAAATCGAGCGGGCCGCCTGTCCCACTTGCGGCTCGTGCAGCGGGATGTTCACTGCCAATTCGATGAACTGCCTCAACGAGGCCATCGGGCTGGCGCTGCCGGGTAACGGCACGATTGTCGCCACGCACGAGCAGCGCAAAAAATTGTTCGCTGACGCCGCGCGGATTTTGGTCGGCAACACGTTCAAGTATTATCGCGACGGCAACGTCAGCGTGCTGCCGCGCGCCATCGCCACCCGCGCCGCGTTGCTCAATGCCATGACGCTCGACATCGCGATGGGCGGCTCGACTAACACGGTGCTGCACCTGCTGGCGATTGCCGGCGAGGCCGGCGTGAATTTCACCATGAACGACATTGACGCGCTGTCGCGCCGGACGCCCTGCCTGTGCAAAGTCGCGCCGAACACGCAAAAATATCACATGCAGGATGTCAATCGCGCGGGCGGCATTTTGGGCATCATGGCGGAATTGGCGAAGGGCGGCCTGCTGGACACCAGCGTCGGACGCGCTGACGGTCTGAGCCTGCGGGCGGCGCTTGACAAATACAGTGCCGCTGACGGTGACCGGGCGGACACCGCCGTTTATTTGGCCGCGCCGGCGAACAAATTCAATCTGGCGCTGGGTTCGCAAGCCAATTATTACGAAACTTTTGATATAGACCGGGCCGGCGGTTGCATCCGCGACATCGCCCACGCCTACACCAGGGACGGCGGGCTGGCCATTTTGCAAGGCAACATCGCGCAAGACGGCTGCGTGGTAAAAACGGCCGGCGTGGATGAAACCCTCTGGCATTTTAAGGGCGCGGCGCGGGTGTTCACTTCCCAGGAAGCGGCCTGCGCGGGTATTTTGGGCGGCAAAGTGCAAAGCGGCGATGTGGTGGTCATCACCCACGAGGGGCCGAAGGGCGGGCCGGGGATGCAGGAAATGCTGTACCCGACCTCGTATCTCAAATCGCGGCACCTAGGCAAGGAGTGCGCGTTGCTGACCGACGGACGATTCAGCGGCGGCACCTCCGGCCTGAGCATCGGCCACATCTCGCCCGAGGCCGCTGCCGGTGGCAACCTTGGCCTGGTGCGCGACGGCGACCTCATCGAAATCGACATCCCGCGGCGGACCCTCAACGTCCTGCTCGCTGACCATGAACTCGCGCAACGCCGCGCCGCCGAGCAAGCGCGCGGTCAGGACGCCTTCACTCCCCGTGACCGTCAGCGCCAAGTCTCGAAGGCATTACGCGCCTACGCCAGCCTGGTCAGCTCGGCGGACAAGGGCGCGGTGCGGGTGATATGAAAATTCGCGCACGGTCAGCACGATTTATTTGCTCCAATCAAACACCACGGAGAAGGTGCCGTTCTTGTCATCGCGCAACGCGCGATAAACTTCCGGCGCTTCCCGATGGCTGACGATGCGGTCCAGGAAATCCGCCGCCTTGATCGAGCCGCGGCGAATGGCTTCCACCGATTTTTGCCGATCTTCCAGGCTGCGGTCCGCCGGCGTGAGAATGGTGACGCCCTCGCCGGGATAAAAACCGTGCGGGTGAATCGAGACTTCCTGCTGATACGACGCCTGCATCACCAGCCGCGGCCAGTCGGCCTTGAAGGTGCCGATGGGTTCGCCGCGATAAAACGGGCTGCCGGCGGCGGAGCGCGGCTTGGCGCGAATCAGGCGATAGGCCAGCATGACGCCCGCCGGCGCGCCGGAGCCTTCCACCACAATGTCAGCGCCCTCGTTCACGTGGGCGAGCAAGCGCGCCTCCGTATCGTCCCCGCTGATGTTGACCGCCGCGGCGACCCCCCGCGCCAGCGCGCGATGCAGGCGGCCCTGCTCAAGGTCGGCGACAACCACGCGGCACCCGCGCGAATGCAGCCACGCGGCGGACAGCGCGCCGATCAGTCCCTGGCCAATCACAATCGCCGTCTCCCCCGGCTGCGGCGCGGCGGCCTCCACCCCGCGCAGGCAGATGGAGCCGATTTCCGCGATGACATTAATCCAGCGGCTTGGCGCCGGCGGGCAGCAGCACGGGGCGATCTTCCCCGGTGGCCGGATACACTTGGAAAGTCATGTGCCCGCCGCAGGCCGCATTGATTCCCGGCACAAAGCGCGGGCAGCTGCGTCCCGACACCAGGTCGCCCACGCGATAGCCCCTGACCTCGGCCCCCACCTCGACAATCTCGCCGATCACCGCGTAACCGGGAATCATCGGATAACGGCCCAGCGCCAGTCCGCGCAGTTCGGTGCCGGACGAGACCATGCTGTACAGCGAGCGCACCACCACGTCCTGCGGCCCGCACGGACACAACGCAAACTCCTCAATGGAAATTTCATCGGGACCGCGAAACACCACTGCCTTGATATGTCTGCTCATAGATAAGCCCGCATCATGCACACAAAGCAACGGATGTAAAGATGATAGATGACTGAAAGCCTATCCGCATAATCTTCACGCGAAGTTGCGAAGGCGTGGAGAAAACCAGCTTGATAAAAATTCGCCCCTTCTCGTGAAGGACAGTTTTTCAGATAGACTTTTATTAACATCATCTGTGTCCATCAGTGTTAATCTGTGGTTAAAAAAACAGTCTCTCCCTCGTGTACGATCTGTTTTTTCCGCTGATAATGAATCGGTTGCGCATTTCCCGCTTGCATTTTACGGGAATTCCCCTAAGTCATTGAGCGCGAGAAACATCATGGCTAACTTAACAAAACGCGACCTAGTGGTCCGCATCAGCAACGAAATGGGGATGGTTCAGCAGGACGTGCTGAATATCGTCCAAAAAACTCTGGATTACCTGACCGAAAGTCTGGCGATGGGCAAGACCGTCGAACTGCGCAACTTCGGCGTGTTTGAAATCAAACTGCGCGAGGCGCGGGTCGGTCGCAATCCGAACCGGCCGGAAAGCGATGTGCCGATTCCGCCGCGCGCGGTGGTCAAGTTCAAGGCCGGCAAGGAAATGAAGGCCAAGGTGGCGGCGCTGTCGGCAAAAATGCTTGCCGACACCAAACCCGCCACCGGCAGCGACAATCCTCCGGCGGTATAATTCCATGTCCCTGCAAAGTCTTTCCGGGTTCCGGGATTTTTATCCTGGGGATTGCGCGTTGCGCGAGCACATCTTCAGCGTGTGGCGCGCGAGCTCGCGGGCGTTTGGTTTTTCACAGTACGACGGGCCGCCGTTGGAGCCGCTGGAGTTGTACCAGAAAAAATCGGGCGACGAGATTGTCGGGCAGTTGTATAATTTCACGGACAAGGGCGGGCGCGCGGTGGCGTTGCGACCGGAGTTGACGCCGACCTTCGCGCGGATGGCGGGAGCGCGGCACCGCGATTACAAGAAGCCGCTCAAGTGGTTCGCCATCCCGCAGTTGTTCCGCTACGAGCGGGCGCAGCGCGGGCGGTTGCGCGAGCATTTCCAGTGGAATGGGGATATTGTCGGCGAGCCGTCATTGTCAGCGGAGGCGGAGCTTTTGGCGCTACTTGACCATGCGTTGCGCGGGCTGGGGTTGACGCGCGCGGATTATGTCATCAGGGTCAGCGACCGGGTGTTCTGGCTGGATTTTCTGGCGAAACATAACGTCACTGACAGCGGCAAGATTTACGACTTCCTGCAAGTCCTCGACAAAATCGAGCGCGCGCCCGTGGACGTGACGCGCGAAAAACTCGGCGCACTGTCAGCGGAAGTATTTGCGCTGCTCGACGGTGGCGCCGGCAGCGAGCGGCTCGACACCCTGCTGGCGACGTGCGGCGCGCTCGGTTTGGCGGACGCGGTGCAGGTTGACCTTCGCATCGTGCGCGGACTGGCGTATTACACCGGCGTCGTGTTCGAGGTACACGACCGCGGCGGCAAATTCCGCGCCATCGCCGGCGGCGGGCGGTACGATAATTTGCTAAAACTCATCGCTGACGTTGACCTCCCCGCCGTCGGTTTCGGCATGGGCGACGTGGTGCTTGGCGAGCTTTTGCGGGATAAAAACCTCGTGCCGCCAGCCGCTGACGGTGACTCGTATTACCTCGTCATCACCGATGAAACCTTGCGCCCGCAAGCGCTGACGCTGGCCGCCGCGTTGCGCGCCGGCGGCTACCGCGCGGATTACCCACTGTCAGCGGCCAAGGTTGGCAAGCAATTCCAAGCCGCCGAGGAGCGCGGGCACCGGTTCGCGCTGATAGTCGG
>JAISBF010000011.1 GCA_031266335.1 Verrucomicrobiales bacterium | reverse complement strand
TTTTGTGGGTTCTGTGTTTTTTTGTGGCCGTGGTTTTTGTCGGTTTATACGATGAGTTTGGTTTGCGGGTCGCTCCAGGGGCCGGGCTGGAGGCGGGGGTTGAGCCAGCAGGCGTCCAGTTGCACGGTTTGGCCTACGGCTTCGGGAGTGAAGGTTAGGGTGTGTTGTTTTTTGCTGATGTCTTCATAATGCACTTCCTCGCCGTCGGTGAAGTGCCAGCGTAGTTTGGCGCCGTGATAGCCGGGGGTGGATAGATAGGTGTGCGGCGCGCCTTCCTGGGCGTCGGCCAGATAGACGTGCAGGGTCTGCCGCGCGGGGGCGGTCAGGGTTACCACCGGGGCATTGGCGGGCACTGGCAGCGGCTCGTGTTTGCCGGGATGACGGGGGCGGATGTTCATTTCGGCTATGGCAGTGTCGGGGACTTGGTCGTTGAATAACAGGCCGTCGATGAATTTGACCAGGGTGTCATGCAATTCCTTGATGGCCCCGCGCAGGGCGGCGGCGGTTTGATGATTCTTGGTGGCTTTGTCGTTGTTGTGGTCAAAGGCGGTTTGGGCCTTGGTGACCAATTCCTCCAATTGCGCCAGCTTGTCGCCGGGGATGTTCCACTTGGCAGGGGCTTGATTTTCGCGGCAACGCTCGGTGATGTTGCGGGTGTAACCGATTAGTTCAATCGGCTTGGTGGGAATTTTCCCCTGATGATGGCTGGGCATGGTGTTTTTCCTTGGTTTGGTTGTTATTGGTTGATGGATAACGGGTTAAATGTGCTGATAAACGGGGATACGGTCGGTTTGGACGCAAAAAAGGTACGTACCTTTCGGGAAAACGTACGTACCAATTCCAAAAAGGTACGTACTTTTCGGGAAAACGTACGTACCAATTCCAAAAAGGTACGCACCTTTCGGAAAAACGTACGTACCGATTCCAAAAAGGTACGTACTTTTCGGGAAAACGTACGTACCGATTCCGAAAAGGTACGTACGTTTTGGGAAAAAGTACTGATGAATCCGGGGAACCTACCCGTCTCCCCGCCCCGCATCGCTAACGCTGGCGGACGGTATCCTGCCACATGGGGAATGAAACGGGTAAAAACTGGCGGGGAAATTAAGGAATCAGGGCAAGAGTCATACTCAGCGGAGCGCGTGAGCGCGTGAGCGCGTGAGCGCGTGAGCGCGTGAGCGCGTGAGCGCGTGAGCGCGTGAGCGCGATTCACTTACGTTATGACTTATCTCTCTCATCTTCAGCAGGTTAGCGGGATGTTACTTTGGCTTGGGCTACTAGTTTCTCTTGGTAGATAGTAGGTAGTAGGTAGCATCTGTTTATTCCCGATAACGGGGTAGGACGATATGGAATCATGCTGACTTGCGCAAGGGTTTTTTTAACTTTTTTATCGCAATACTTTAGCCGCCGTAGCTCATGCTGTTGGCGGTGAGTTGCGAATCCTCGGCCAGCGGGCGTAGCGGCCGGATTTTTTGCACGGTCAGCGCGCCGTGGTATGCGCGCACGGCTTCCTCGGGGGAAAGTTCGCCGCTGACGATGCGGCGCAGCATTTCGATGAAGGTCAGCGGGTCTTCCGCGCAGTTGATTTTGCGCCCGAACAAGGCCACTCGCGCGCCGTGTTGCCGCGCTTCGGCGATGAGTTTGAAGGCGTCGTAGGTCGTCCCCGCCGCGCCGCCGAGGATGCCGACTATCAGCGTCGGGTCGTAGGCCGCCAGTTCCTCCAGCGCGCGCGGGCCGTGATAGACCATTTTCAAAAACAGCGGGCGGCCGCTGACGGTCACGCCGGCGAGGCTGCGGACGATCTGGTCGTTGACGAACGCGGGCACGTCTGCCGGCGCGAGGCCGGCGTCCACGTTGGGGTCGAACACTTCGAGGAAATAGCGGAATTTTTTGCGTTCGGCTTCCTCGCGAAATTTTTTAAACTCGGCCAGCGTCTCGTGGTCGCGCTCCAGGTTGTTAGTAAAAGTCATCGAGTACAGGCCCAAATCCGCGCCGGTGAACGGCCGGACATGGTCAGCGTCGAGGCGGCCGTACTTGATGTGGTCGATGGTCGCGCTGCGGAACGGGCGCGACGGCGCGGACGGGTAACGCCCGCCGCGCGCCGCCCAGATGTCGCTGCTGTCGTTGGCGCGCGCCGCCGGGGTGACCTGACTGTCAGCGAACAGTTGTTCCTTGATGGCGAGTTGCTCGATGGTCGAGGCCGAGCACAGCATGATATCCACCAGGCCCTGCCGCACGACGGCGCGGATTTGTTCGCGATACTCGGCCAGGGTTTTCCAACGGTCACCGTCAGCGGCGCGGCCCGGCGCGGCGAGGCCGAACGCCATGTCGGCGTCCTTGGCGTCGGCGATGATGAATTCCTTGCTGCCCGCCGGGTCGGCGAGGATGCTGGCGATTTTGCGGTCGAGGCTTTTTTCCATAATTTTATTTTCTTTTACCGGGAGAACGTGGCGATGGCGAACGGGAATTTATCAATCATTTTTTAAAACTCCGGCCTGAACCCCAGCGCGCGGGCGTCGCGCAGGCATTCGCGCCAGTCGGTCACGGCGTCGGAACTGGACGCGCTGCGCAAACATTTTGCCGCGACGCTGACGCCCAGCTCGAGCGCCGCTGGCAGTGACCAATCCTCGTGCATCGCGTACAAAAAGCCCGCCGCGAAGGCGTCGCCGCAGCCGTTGCCGCCCCTGATGTCGCCGGGCGGCACGCGCACCGAACCCTGCCGCGCCACCGCGCCGTCAGCGCCCGCCGCCACCGCGCCGCCGGGGGTGTGCAGCACGCAGACTTGGCGCACGCCGGCGGCGACGATTTTTTGCGCGGCCACGGTCAGCGCCTGTTCCAGCGCCGCGCCGCGCCGGCCGCTGACGGTGACGCCGGTCAGTTGTTCCGCCTCGACATCGTTGGCGAAGAAATAATCCACCTGCCCCAGGCAGGCCCGCACCAGCGGCGCGAAGTCGGCGCCGATGCTGACCAAATCCACCGCCGTCCGCAGGCCCGCCGCCGCCGCCTGTTGCAACACCCGCGCGGCCTGCGGCCGGCGGTCACCGGCCGCGGCGGACGGCGCGGCCAGGCCGTCCAACAGGCCGAGGTAGGCGAGGTAGAAAATTTTCGCGGCGCTGCCGGTGAAATCGAACGCCGTCTCGTCCAGCCGCGCGCAGGCGCCCTTGACGGTGAAGAAGGTGCGCCGGCCCGTGCCGCTGACGGTGAACACGTCGGTGCGGGAAGTCGGCGCGTCCGGCAGCAGGCGGAGTCGCGCCGTGCCGATGCCGTGCCGCGCGCACTCGGCCAGCGCCCAGCGGCCGTCCTCGTCGTCGCCGAGCAGGCCGACGCCGCTGACGGTGAGGCCGCTGCGCATCAGCGCCAAATCCTTCGCCACGTTGAACGCGCCGCCGCCGTTGGCGCGCGTCTCGGATAAAATCACCGCCAGGCTTTCCTCCGCCGGGTAGCGGTCAATCACCTTGATGCGGTCCACCATCCAGTGCCCGCCGGTGATGATGCCCGACCGCGCCGCCGTCGTTGATGCCGGGGTCGCCATAACTTCACCGGTCACTCAGCAGTTTCACCAGCGGCGGCTCGTCCTCGATGACGGCGGGATAGCGCCCGATGTCGGGATTGATGAAAAAATTGTCGCGGGTGTCGTCGTTGGCGGTGGAGACCTCGCCGATGACACACTCCGCCGTCAGCGGCGCGAACTCGTGGTAAAGCCCCGGCGGCAGCGTCACGCGCCAGCCCGCCGGCAGGTCGAGGTCGGCGCCCGACCGCACCGTCAGCGGCCGGCCGTTCACCCGCAGCGTGAACTCGCGCTCCCCGGCGCGCGCCGGCTCGTCCGCCCAGACCCGCACCCGCAGCGTGCCCCAGCGGGCGATGATGTCCTCTTTTTTCCGCCGGTGACAATGCGCCGGGGTGGTCATGCCGCGTTGCGCGTACATCAGTTTTTCGCAATATTCCGGCTCCTCGGCCAGGTTGACCAGCACCAGGCCGTGCCGCCGCCAGTCGCCGAGGCCGAAATCGGTCACGTCCCAGCGCGGCTGCGGCGGCAGGGAGTGACCGTGGGCCTCGAAGCAAGTTTCGGCGGCGCGCACGAGCCGGTTGATGTCACTGCGTTGCATGGTAGCGGGGTAGCTATGGTAGTTCGCCTTGAAATAGCGACAAGGCCAAAGCGCAATGTTATTAATCCCGCCGCCGGCGCCACCACGCCAGCAACGCGCCGCCAGTCGCCAGCAGCGCCCAGGCGGACGGTTCGGGGATGGCGGTGAGATCGAGGAAAATCTTGCCGCTGGTGGTGAAATTCAGCGCGTAGTTATAGTCGGACCGGCCGCTGATGGTGAGGGCGTCGTTCACCAGCGCGCCGTAGTTGGCCAATAAATAAGAGCCGTCGGCCAGGGCGCTGTGGGTGAGGTTCAGCGTCGCGTCGTTGAGGGCGAGGGCGCCGTCGATGTTTAACAAGTCGGTGTCGAGGTTAAATTCGATGACCGCGTCCGGGCTGAGGGTGAGGTTGCTCAGGCGCAGGGTGCCGTCGGGGTCGAGCAAGCCGTCGCTGACGGTGATGGCACCGGTGGCGGCGATGCGGCCCGCGCCGCCGAGGACGCCGCCGCTGACCGTGAGGTTGCCAGCCACGGACGCCAGCCCACCGTCGGCGACCAGCAGCGCGGCGCCGGGGGCGCTCTGGGTGTAATCGCCGCGCACGTCGAGCTTCGCGCTGGCGGCGATTTTATTGGCGGCGCTGACGATGATGGCGCCGTCGTTGACCCATGATTTGCCGATAAACAGCGTGGCGTAGTGGAAGGTCTCGTCCGCCACGGCGTCATCGAGGCTGACGCTGACGGTGCCGGTGTTGATGAACTCACCGTCAGCGGCGATGGACAGCAGCGCGTATTGGCTGGTGTTGACGTTGGTCTCGGTGTTGGTGGCGGCGTTGCTGACGGTGAGGCGGCCGCTGTTGGTGAGAGTGCCGCCGGCGCTAACCACGAACTGCGCGTATTCATTGCCCGGCGAGACATCCGGCGTGGAGTTGCTGATGGCGATGGTGCCGCTGTTGGTGAAGGAATTGTTGTCCTTGACATAGACGGACAGGTTGCGGCCGTAGCCGCTGCCGCCGTTGACCACGTCGCCCAGTTGCGAGAGCGTGAACAGGCCGGCGTTGTCGAAGGCGCCGCCGCTGACGGTCATTTCCTTGTTACGACCGCCGCCGCCGGTCATGCTGCTCCAGACCCACTGGCTGTGGTTGCTGATGGTGACGTTTTCCAACTTGAATCCGCCGATGGCTTGCACGTCGTTTTGGATGACGCTGGCGCCGCTGGCGATATCCAAGATACCGCCCTGTAACAACGTCATGCCGACCACATTCAGCGCGCCGCCCGCCTGCACATCGAACCGGCCACCGGTGTTAGTGACTTGGCCGGCCAGCGACAGCAAACTGCCCGCCGCCAGCGTGATGGTACCGGTGTTGGTGACCGTCAGCGTGCCTTGGCCGTTTGGCAATTGGGCGAACGGACGGGTGCCGGTGACGTACATTAACCCGGCGTTGATGATGCCGGTGGCGAACGCGCCGCGGTTGCCGCCGGTGACTAGCAGCGTGGCGCCGGAGTTCACTGTCAGCGTGTTGATGTTCGGCGCCAGTACGCCGCTCAAGGTAATAATCACACCGGTGTCGCTGCTGATGACCACATCGTCAGCGGTGCCTGGAGCCACGGTAGGAATGCTGCCGCTAACCAGCCAGTTGGCGAGAGTGGTGGCGTCCCAAGTGCCGCTGACCGTGGGGTCCGCCCAGGTGTAGGTGTCCGCGCGGGCGGTCAGCGCCGCCGCTGACAGCGCCACTAGCACTAATTTAGAAACTATTGACCTGTTACCCCCCCCCCCCCCATTTCTCATGAGGAATAGGAGTGGGGCATTGTTTTTCTTTTTAACCGGGTGTTTGCCAGCAGCAGTTTTCATGACATAAACCCTATGCTTATAAGCAATTGGGTCAAGATTTTTTTCACTTTTGCCGACGGCGCGGGATGAACAGCAGCGCGGCGGTGCCGGTCAGCAACAGCGCCAGCCCATTGGGTTCGGGAATCGTTGCCAGGTAAATTTTTCCGGTGATGCTGAAATCCAAGGCGTAATCGTCGCCGACGGCAAGGTCGGTGCCGAGCAGGCTGCCGGTGTAATTGGCCAGCAGCAGCGGGTCGTCGCCGGTGTAGCCGCTGAGGCTGAGCGCGCCGCCGTTGAGGTTCAGGTCACCGTTGACTTGCAACAGGTCACTGGCAGCGGCATCGAAATCGAGGATGGCGCCGGCGTTCAGCGTCAGACTGGAGAACGTCAGCGTGCCGGCGGGGTCGAGGACGCCGCCGTTGCCGATGGTGGTGGCCGCCAGAACTTCACCCGCGCCGGCGAGCGTGCCGCCGCTGATGTTCACCGCCGCCGCCTCGAGCCGGCCGCCGTTGAGCAGGCGGGTGGCCGCGTCGGCGCCAGTCTGGGTATAAGTCTGGCCGGTCAGGTCGAGGCTCGCCATGGCCAGCGTCTTGTTCGCGCGGTCCACGATAATGACGCCGGTATTGGTCCAGTCCTCGGCCACGAGCAGCGTGGCGGTATGCAGGGCGTCGTCGGTCGTGTCCGCGCCGAGACTGATAGCAATCGTGCCGCTGTTGGTGAAGTTCGCGCCGGCGCTGACGGTGAGACGAGCGTAGGTGGTGCCGGTGGTGTCACCGTGCGCGGTGTTGCGGATGTCGATCCGGCCGCTGTTGGTGAACGAACCGCCCGCCGCGCCGTTGTTTTGCACGGAAAACGCCGCGCCCAGTTCGCGGTAGGACGCGGCGGAATTGGCATAGGTGCCGGTGACGCTCTCGTTGAGCACGGAAATCAGGCCGCTATTGGTGAAGACGTTGCCGCCGGACTGGTGAAAATACGCGGTGTGAATGTCGTTGGTACCGGTGAAATCATGGTTAGGCGATTGCCAGACGCTGATGGTGCCGCTGTTGGCGAGCCGTCCGTCAGTGGCGGTGTAGGTCAGTTGCCGGGAACTGCTGGTGATACCGTTACCGCTGGTATCAAGCAGGAAGCCGGCGTTGGCGTAATTAAGGTCGGCAAACATGAGGTTGCCCTGGATGTTGTTGCCGAGGCTGAACGTGGAACTGGCGGCCATCGTCAGCGCACCGCCGTAAATGCCGTGGCCGGTCGCGAGCGTGTAGTTGTTGGTAATCACCAGCAGCGTCGCGCCGGCAGCCACGTCGATCAGGCCGCCGGTGTTGGTGACGATGCCGCCAATCGTCAGGTTGTTACCGGCGTTGCCAAGGCGGACGGTGCCGCTGTTGATGAACTGGACGGTGCCCTGGCCACCGGTTTGCACGGAAAAGATGCGGGACGCGCCGGGGAGCATCTGCATCAACCCATTGTTGGTGACCGTGTTATAGGTGATGCGCGGGTTGGCGACGGCAAGATCAAGCGTGACGCCGGCGTTGACGGTGAGCGAGTTGCGAGTGTCCACCGTGCCAGCGTTGGCGACCGTGCCGCCCCAGCCGTAGGTAAACGTCATGGCGTGCTCGCCGTCGCCAATCACCACATCCACGGTATTGCTGCCGGATTGCGGCAAATAGGCAACGGGAGCGCCATCAAGCAACCACAACCCCGCCGAGCTATCCCAAGTGCCGCTGACCGTGGGGTCCGCCCAGGTGTAAGTGTCCGCGCGAGCGGTCAGCGCCAGTGCCGACATTGCTACTAACATTAATTTAGCAACTATTACCCCCCCCCCCCCCCGTTTCTCATGTGGAATCGAGGTGAGGTATTGTTTTTCTTTTCAATCGGATGATTGCCAGCAGCAGTTTTCATGACATGGACCTTATGCTTACAAGCAATTAGATCAAGGTTTTTTTACCGCTTTGGCAAATTTTTATAAGGAAACTGGAATCTTCAATATATGAGCTTCATTAACGCAAAGGCGCAAAGGGATGAAGACGCGAAGTTTTTTTACAGGGAGAGCATGGAGAACATGGAGTTTTTTTTGAAAAATAATCTCCGTGAACTCCATGATCTCCCGGTAAAAAATTCCTTGTTCCTTTGTCCCTTTGCGTCTTTGCGTTAATGAAGCTATTAAAACCATCGCTCAGGCATTCTGTAAAAACCGCCAGTCCAGCGGCATGCTGACGGTGACGCCGGAACGCGCGGTCAGTTGGACCGCCTCACGGTCAGCGACGGGACGGATGGTTTGCACCAGGTCGAATTTTTTCGGGATGGCCGCGACGGCCATGATGTAGTTGACCGTCAGCGGGCGGCGCGGGTTGAGTCGCGCCACGGTGGGGACGCCGGCGCGGTTGAGGTGGTTTTTTTGCGCCGACTGCGCCAGGCCGAGGTGGAAGTAGGAGCACACTTCTTCCAGCCCGATGGCGTGGCGGTGCCGGCCGTTCCACGGCGCGTAGTGGCGTCCGCCGTTGGACAGCCAGAACACGCTGGCCGGCAGCACGCGCGGGTCTTTCAGCGCGAACCACACGTAGCCGGCCGCCGCCACGGTCAGCGCGGTCCACGCGAAGGGCGCGGCGGCGGTGAATTTGTTCGCGATGAGCACGAGGTCTTCAAATCCCTCGCGCGCGGGATAAACGGACAAATCGGCGAGCGCGCCGTCCGCGCGCGGGACTTTTTGCAGCGCGGTGAATTTCGCGCCGGGTTTGAGGATGGAGTAACCGCCGGCGGCGGGATTTTCAAACGGCACGGGCAGCACTTGGCCGAATTTCATGCCGCTGACGCTGACCCGCCCCGCGCCATCGCCGGGCAATTTCAAAATGGCGTGGTGCGCGAACGACATCGGCCCGCGCATGTCGCTGACGGTGTGGCGGCAATACAACGCGCTGTGGCCGCTGACGGTGCGGATGGTTTTGTCCACGCGGCCCCGGCGGATTTTGGTGTTCATCGTCAGCCGCAATTCACCGTCAGCGGCGGAGACGAACTGCCACGGGGCGTTGGCGGTCTCGCCGTGCGGCGGGTACTTTTCCCCACGGAACGGCCGCGCGTTGTCGCCGAACGGCAGGCAGAAAAAATCGCCGCGCATCGCGCGCATCAGCGGCGGCAGGCCCTTCGGCAGCGGCTCCTCCGCCCACGGCGCGAGGTCGTACGGCTCGATCCAGCGCCGCCCGAGGCGGAAGCCGACCGGCCCGAGGTGCCCGCCCTGCCGTGTGACGGCGGCGCGCACGCGGTCGTTGTTAATAAGCCAACTGGGTTGCCCGGCGATGGTGTGGAGTTGCATACCGTCGAGTAAAGGAAACTATCGGCGTCCGCGCAACCCCAAAATGACGCCGCCGCGCGGCCTGGGGCGGCCCCGAAAAATAAGCGCGTTTTTTTCTATTGCGCGCCGCCGGCAACCGTGTAAATCTTCCCCCCCTACCTAACACTAACATGAAAACCGTTAACTTCGGTCTTATCGGCGCCGGGGCCATCGCATGGTCCGCGGCGAGTGCCATCAACAAACACGCCAAGGCGAAAGTGCTCGCCATCAGCGACCCCAACGCGGAGCGCGCCAGGGAAGTCGCCGCCGGCAACAATATCCCCACGGTTTACGCCGCGGCGGAGGAATTGCTCGCTGACGGTGATATCGACGCGGTGTACATCGCCACGCCGAACAAGTTCCACGCGCCGCTGGCCAGGCAGGCATTGTCAGCGGGCAAGCACGTCATCCTGGAAAAGCCGTTCGCCATGAACTATGCCGAGGCCAAACAGGTCACCGACCTCGCGGCGAAAAAGGGGCTGACCTTCACCGTCGGCATGAATCAGCGGTTCAACGCCGACTCCCAGCGGGTGCGCGCGCTGGCGGCCAAAAATTTCTTCGGCGAGATTTATCACGCGAAGGCTTACTGGCTCCGCCGCGCCGGCATCCCGCGCCTCGGTACCTGGTTCGGCAACAAAACCCTCGCCGGCGCCGGCAGCCTGTATGACATCGGCGTCCACATGCTCGACCTCTGCCTGTATGTCATCGACAACTTCGAGCCGGTGAGCGTCAGCGGCCAGACTTACACCAAGTTCGGCAACCGCGGCCTCGGCGAGGGCGGCTGGGGTCACTCGGAGCGCGCGAACATCAAATTTGACGTGGATGATTTTGCCAGCGCGTTCATCCGCTGCAAGAACGGCGCCACGGTGACGCTCGACACTTCCTGGGCGCGCCATCAGGCCGACGACAACCGCGACAACGTGGAACTTTACGGCACCGAGGCCGGCGCCACCGTGCGGCCCGCGAAAATTTATCGCTACGGCAAAAATCCGCTCAGCAAATACGAGGTGTTCGACTTGAACAACACGCCGCTGACGCTGCCGCACCAATGCCGGTTCCACAACTTTATCAACGCGCTGCTCGGCAAGGAGAAGCTGGTCGTCACCGTCGCGCAGGCGCTGACGGTGCAGAAAATCCTCGACGGCATCGCCAAGTCCAGCGCTACCGGGCGGGAGGTCCGGCTGTAAGCTGAATTTTCATCCATCCAACCAACAAACAAACAAACTTATGAGCATAAAACTGGATTACGGCGTGCAAAGCTGGTGCTTCCGCCACTTTAAAAACAACCCCGAAGTCGCGCAAAAAGTCCGCGACATCGGCCTGAGCAAAATCGAATTGTGCGGTGCGCACGCTGATTTTCACAAGCCGGACGAATTTTACCAAATCGTCAAAACCTACACGGACGCCGGCGTGAGCATCGTCTCACTCGGCGTCAACACCCTGGTCGGCGACCCGGCGGAGCGCGACATCTTCGCCTGCGCCGCCGCGGCCGGCGCGAAATTCATCACCGCGCACTTCAAGGTGGACACCTTCCAGGACGCGATTAAAAAGACGCAGAAATTGTCCGACGAATTCGGCGTGCGCGTCGCCGTCCACTGCCACGGCGGCTACATGTTCGGCGGGCAGCCGGATGTGATGGATTACCTCGTCAAACTCGGCGCGCCGCAAATCGGCGTGTGCATTGACACCGCGTGGTGCATGCAAATCGGCCCGCACAGCGGCAAGCCGGTCGAGTGGGTGAAGCGTTATGGCCAGTTGCTGTACGGCATCCATTTCAAGGACTTCATCTTCGGCAAGAACGGCATGTGGCAGGACGTCATCGTCGGCCAGGGCAACCTCGACCTGCCGGCCTTCGCCGCCGCGCTGCGCGAGACCGGCTTCAGCGGCATGAGCGTCATCGAATACGAGGCCGACGTGGAAAACCCGGTGCCCGCGCTGACCAAGTGCGTTGCCGCCATGCGCGCGCAGGTCGGCTGAGCATACACAGCCAGAAAAAAGCCGCTGACCGCGCGACTCACGGTCAGCGGCTTTTTCTTGCCCACCGACATTGTTAGTCAAACACCGGAACCGGCGCTGGCGATGTTAGCGGCAGCCGCGCAACACCGCCAACCCGGCGCCGTCACCGTCAGCGGCGGCCGGCAGAGCGCGCGGGCGCTGGTCGCGCCGCAAACGCGCGAGCCGACGGTAGCGTTGCGCGTGCAGACTGACAAATTCCTTGGAACCAAGCACGGCGCCGTTGGTGAGCCATTTCCAGCGGCAGCGCAACCATTCCGCCGCCGACAACGCGCCGCCGCTGGCGATGACCCGACTCACCCGCTCCGCTGACAGTGACGCGGCGTTGTTTTTCTTCCGGTATCCGGCGCCAAACAATATCTGCCGATAACCGTCATGCGCCGTCCGCCACTCGCGCTGTTCAAACAACACCGTCAGCGCCGCGCGCAATTTCGCGCCGCCCGCGACCGCTTCCGCATAGCCGCAATAACGGTAATCCTTCGGGTCCTTCGCCAATCCGGCGCGCACGGGATTCAAATCGATGTAAGCCGCCGTCACCCGCGCCGCCCGCCCGGTTTCAACCAGCACACTCTTGAAACGTTCCGACCAAATGGTGCCGTAACGCTCGTACCGGCGATTGAACCACACGGTGAAGCGCTGCTTGAGCAGCTTCATGAATTGCGACACATCGCCCATCAGCGCCAGTTGCTGCCGGCGCCAGCGGGTGGCGTCGGCGTCACCGTCAGCGGCGAGCTTTTGCGCCAGTGCCTCGAGTTTGGCGGTCTGATATTTATTCGGCTGCGGGTGCAGGATTTTATAACGCCGCAACAACTCCGCGTCGCTGACCGTCACCTGTTCGGGCACACGAACCAGCATATGGAAATGATTGGACAGCACCGCATACGTGATGATTTCCACCCCGCAAAACTCCGCCACCCGCCACATCTGCAGGCGAAACTGCTCGCGGTCAGCGTCAGCGAACAAATGTTCGCCATTCACCGTGCGCGAAATGCAATGATACAGCGCCGCCCCCTCCTGCGGCGAAACCTTGATCCGTGGCGTCCTCATTTCCCCGCCAGCATAACGAAAAGTAGTGGCCGGTCAACTATTTTGAGTCTGTCCCTTAATTTTTTAATTTATGCTTTGCGCCACGCTCACTCTCACTACAATCCGGTGCTTATGGCTATCCAATCCGCCCTCGACGTGCTGCTCAAAAAAAACTTTTTCGCCACTTGGGAAACGCCCGAACTGCTGTCCCTTAACAAGCTCGCCCCGCATTCGCCGTTGACGCCGTTTCCCGACCGCGCGTCGGCGCTGGCGCTGGCGGATGAGGCTTCGCCGCTGCGGCTGGCGCTGGACGGTGAATGGGATTTCCATCTGTGCGCCGATCCCAACGCCGCCGCTGAGTTCCTCGCCACTGACGCTGACGGTGACCGCCGCTGGGACGCGACCATCAGCGTGCCCGGCAATTTGCAGACGCAGGGCTTCGATTTGCCGCATTACACCAACACGCAGATGCCCTTCCCCAATCTGCCGCCAAGCGTGCCCGCCAAAAATCCCACCGGGGTGTTCCGCCGCAAATTTTCGTTGCCGGCGGCATGGCACGGTCAGCGGCTGGTGCTGCACTTCGGCGGCGCGAACAGCGCGCTGTATGTCTGGCTCAACGGCGAATTTGTCGGCCTGAGCAAGGACTCGCACCTGCCCGCCGAGTTCGACATCACCGCCGTCGCGCGCGCGGGCGCTGACAATGAATTAATCGCCGTGGTGGTGAAGTGGTCGGACGCGACGTTCATCGAGGACCAGGACCAGTGGTGGATGTCCGGCCTGCACCGGCGCGTGTTCGTCGAGGCGACGCCGAAAATTTTTCTCCGCGACCTTGACGCGCGTGCGACACTGGATACCTCGTTGAAAAACGGCGCGCTGACCGTGCTGGCGCACCTTGGTTTCGACGGCGAGGTGCCGCCGGAGGTCGAAATTGAAGCGCACTTGCTGTCGCCGTCCGGCAAACCCGTGTTCCGCCGGCCGCTGACGGTGAAGTTCGGCCCCAAGAATTGCTCGCAGCACGACAAGCGCGCGGCGTCACTGTCAGCGACGGTGAAAAATCCCGCGCTGTGGACGGCGGAAACGCCCAACTTATACACGCTGGCCGTGCGCCTCAAATCCGCCGCCGGCACGCACTGGACGCGGCAAAAAATCGGCTTCCGGCGCATTGAGGTGAAAAACCGCCAGGTGCATGTCAACGGTCAGTCCATTCTCATCCGCGGCGTGAATTACCACGACCACGACGAGGTCAAGGGCAAGGTAATGACGCCGGAGCAATTGCGCGCCGACATCTGCCAGATGAAACGCTTCAACTTCAACGCCATCCGCACCTGCCATTATCCGAAGGACACAGCCTTCCTCGACCTATGCGACGAACTCGGCATGTATGTCGTGGACGAGGCGAACCTTGAGGCGCACGCCTTCTACGGCGAATTGTGCCGCGACCCGCGCTACACCGCCGCGTTCACCACGCGCGTGATGAGCATGGTCGTGCGCGACAAAAACCACCCCTCGGTGCTGTTCTGGTCGCTCGGCAACGAGAGCGGTTACGGCCCGAACCACGACGCCGCCGCCGGCTGGGTGCGCGGTTTCGACCAGAGCCGGCTGCTGCATTACGAGGGCGCCAGCATCGCCGCCAACGACCTGGGCCGCGACCCTAACAACCGCGGCGCGTTCTGGGACGGCGGCCGCCACGCCACCGACGTGGTGTGCCCGATGTATCAGGATCTCGCCGGCCTGGAACGCTACGCGAGATCCAACGCCGAGCCCCGCCCGCTGATCCTGTGCGAATACTCGCACGCGATGGGCAACAGCAACGGCAGCCTGTCGGATTACTGGGCGCTATTCGAGAAATACCAACACCGCGGCCTGCAAGGCGGCTACATCTGGGAGTACTGGGATCACGGCCTGCGGCAACAGACCGCCGACGGTCGCGCCTACTGGGCCTACGGCGGCGATTTCCATGACACGCCGAACGACGCCAATTTTGTCTGCGACGGTCTGGTGTGGCCCGACCGCGCGCCGAAGCCCGGCATGTATGAGGCAAAGAAATTGCAGCAGCCGCTCGGGGTCACCGTCAGCGGCGGCAAGTTCATCCTCCGCAACAAGCAGCACTTCACCACCCTCGCCTGGTTGCGCGGCGAGTGGTCGCTGCAAATCAACGGCGTCGTCACCGCCACTGGCAAACTGCCGGCGCTGACCGCGCGGCCCGGCGCGACCCAAACGCTGGCGCTCGGCAAAAAACTGCCGACGCCGCCGCGCGGCGCCGAGGCGTTCATCACGTTTAATTTCTACACCAGGGCCGCGTCCGCCTGGGCGCCGCAAGGCCACCTCGTCGCGTGGGAACAAATCCAGCTCGCCAAGGCCGCCCCCGCGCCGAAGCTCAAGCCGCGCCCGCTGACGGTGACGGCCGACCGGCTGACGGTCAGCGGCGGCGACTGGCAATTGCGTTTCGACGAAAAAACCGGCCTGCTCGCCTCACTGTCAGCGGCCGGCCGTGAATGGCTCGCCGCTGCTGACGCCGGCCCGCGCCTGCAAGTCTGGCGCGCGCCGACCGACAACGACGGCATCAAATTGTGGAGCGGCCAGCACGGCAAGCCGCTGGGCCGCTGGCTCGCGCACGACTTGGATAAAGTGCAACTCCGCCTGCAAGACCTCACGGCCAGCGGCAGCGCCATCCGCACACTGCACGCGGCCAGTGGACGCGGCCAGTGGGACGACTTCCGCCATGAGCAATGCTTCAAGGTGCTGGCTAACGGCTCGCTGCGCGTGACCAACACCGTCAGCGTCGGCAAACACATGCTGGACGACCTGCCGCGCGTCGGCGTCCGCTGGCAGTTGGCGCCGGGCCTGGAACAAGTGCGCTGGTTCGGCCTCGGCCCGCTCGACAACTACAGCGACCGCCGCGCCGCCGCGACCGTCGGTGTGCACGAAAACACCGTCAGCGGCCTGCACGTCCCCTATGTCATGCCGCAGGAACACGGCAACCACACCGCTACCCGCTGGGTCGAATTGCGCGCCGCGGACGGTGGCGCCGCGCTGCGTTTCACCGGCGCGCCACTGCTGGACTTCTCCGCGAGCCATTACACGGCGGATGATTTATTCAAGGCGAAACACACCATCGACCTGACGCCGCGCCCCGAGACAGTGCTGAACCTCGATCTCGCCCAACGCGGCCTCGGCACCGCCAGCTGCGGCCCTGACACGCTGGAACCATACCGCCTGCACGGCAAGTCACACCGCTTCACCTACACGCTGACGGTGGGGTGAAACGAGCTTCATTAACGCAAAGACGCAAAGGGGCGAAGGAATTTTCACCACAAAGACACAAAGGCACGAAGGCCGTTTTTTCAAACAAACCTTCGTGCCTTCGTGTCTTTGTGGTGCAAGTTTTTTTAGAACTGATGGCGGTAGCCGGCGGTCAAACCCCAGGGCTTGTCGTACTTGTCGCCGAAACTTGCCTCGTAGTCGAGGTGGAGTTGGTTGTTGGTGTCGAGTTGCCAGATGAGGCCGCCGCCGAGTTCGGCACGAGCACCGTCAGTGTTGGCGCGGGTGGATTGGTAGCCGTTTCTGATGGC
>JAISBF010000176.1 GCA_031266335.1 Verrucomicrobiales bacterium | reverse complement strand
GGCACCTTCGTCAACAACGGCGTCCTCACCATTGAAAATACGGCGGCAGGCTCGTCAGCCGGCTCGCCCAATGGCAATATCGAAGCGCAGTTGACCGTGGAAAACACCGCCGCCGAATTTACCAACAACGGCCTCATCACCATCCACAACAACGCCAGCGTCGCCGACACCGCCAGCTACACCCAACAAGCCGCGCTGACCGTGGCCAACGGCGCTATTTTCACCAACACCGGCACCATCAGCATCAGCCTCGGCGAGGACGTGATTGATGACGCGCAACATTACGCCGCGCTGACGGTGAGCACGGACTGGACCAACAACGGCACCATCCTCATCACCGGCGACGCGAACAAAACCATGGCGAAAGCGTCCCTCGACCTCGGCAACCACCATTACACCGCCGGCGCCGGCTCGGTGACGGTGCTGGTGAACGACGCGCAACTGAAAGCCGCCGCGGTCACCATCAGCGGCGGCACCTTCGACGGCGCGGGCAAAATTCTGGCGGCGACGACCGTCAGCGGCGGCGGCGTGCTCGACCCCGACGGCACGCTGACGTTGAGCAGCCTCACCCTCGACGACGGCGGCATCCTGAACTTCAGCCTCGCTGACAATGACCTGCTCGACATCACCGGCGATCTCACCCTCAGCGGCGCGACGCTGAACCTCACCGACAGCGCCCTCACCGAAGGCGCGCATTTGCTCGCCAACTACGGCGGCATCCTGACCGGCGACGCCCTCACCGTCAGCGGCCTGGCCGATTACAACTACGCGCTGGATTTCGCCACTGACAAGCAAATCTTCCTCAACATCACCAGCATCCCCGAACCTGCCGCCTGGGCGCTGCTGCTGGCCGGCGCCGCGTTGCTCGCCGCCCGGCGCCGCCGGCGCTAACGCGAGCCAAATTGACTTGCCGCGCGCCTTGCCGCCCGCCTGGCGGGAATATCGCCGCTGACGGTGTCGCGGCTGCGCGTGAGGAATATTCGGCCAGACACCAGACAAATCCCCTGCCCCGCCGCAGCGCAAAGATTATGCGTTTTTCCTGAAAAATCTGCTGGCATTGTGCCGCGTCACACATAAATTAATATGCTTATGCGCCTGCGCGCGCCGCGCGTCAGGACCGTGTGCCAACATGAATACCAGTGCTTATAATGATTACGTGTTAAACGCCAGCTTGCAAACGCACTGGATCACCGAGGAGCAAAAGCAACTCATCGAGGCCGCCTTGCGTCGCCTGCCGGGCGCGGCGGCGCTGGACCTGATGCTTGAGCAAAGCGTGCTGAACGCGGAGCAGGGTGACATGTTGAAAAATCTCATCGCCCAGGCGGAAGCCCAGCCCGCCGTCCAGCCCGCGTCCGCGCCGGCGCCGGCACCCTGGCAAATCCCCAGCGTCAGCGTCGTGGAAACGGCCCCCGCCCCCGATCCCGACGCCCCGGTCGAGGGCTTGCCATACGGCATTCACGGCTTTCTGCAGGCCGCCGTCGGCATGGGCACCTCCGACATCCATCTCAGCCCCGAGGCGCCGGTGCTGGTGCGCTATCACGGACAACTCATGCCGTTGAACACCGCGCTGCCCAACCTGAGCGCCGTCCAAACCGAAGCCCTGGCCCGCCAATTCCTTACCGCCGACCAGCAAAAATTGGTCGAAGAGCGCGGCTCGATAGAATTCAGCTACTCGCACGAGGGTGTCGGGCGTTTCCGCAGCTCGGTGGTCCGGCAGCGGCGCGGCTGGGAAGCGGTGTTCCGCGTGATCGAACACCGCATCCGCAGCATGAAGGAACTCGGCTTCCCGCCGGTAATGTACGAGTTGATCAAATACCACAACGGCCTGATTCTCGTCACCGGCGCGGTCGGGTGCGGCAAGACCACCACGCTGGCCGCGATGGTGCAGGAAATCAACCAGGACCGCAAGGATCACATCATCACGCTGGAAGACCCGATTGAATACGTCTTCACCAGCGCCGGCTGCCGCCTCACGCAACGCGAAATTCATACGCACACCGAATCCTACTCCTCCGCGCTCCGCACCGCGTTGCGCCAGGATCCCGACGTCATCATGGTCGGTGAAATGCGCGACCTGGAGACCATCTCGCTGGCCATCACCGCGTCGGAGACCGGTCACCTGGTGCTCGCCACGCTGCACACCAGCAACGCCGCGCGCACCATGCAGCGCCTGCTGGACGTGTTCCCGGTCGAGCAACAGGCGCAAATCCGCACCATGGTCAGCGAGTCCCTGCGCGGCGTGCTGTGCCAGCAGTTGATTCCGCGGGCCGACGGCAAGGGCCGGGTGATGGCGATGGAAATCATGACCAACAAGCCCGCCATCGGCGCGCTGATCCGCGAGGGCAAAAACTTCATGCTGCCCGGCCAGATTCAAATCAGCCACAAGGACGGCATGGTGCTGATGGACGATTCGCTGTTGGAATTGGTGAAACAAAACCTGATTACGCCCGAAGAAGCCTTCAACCGCTGCGAAGACCGCAAAACCTTCGCCGGGCAACTGGCCGGAAGGATGAAAAGAAAATGAAGCAGCCGCATCAAATCGACGCCCTGTTCCAAGTCCTCGTCAGCGAGGGCGGTTCCGACTTGCACCTCGGCGAGGGCGAATACCCCAAATACCGCAAGAACGGCGACATTCAGCCGATTCCCAACACGGAAGTGCTCACCCATGCCAGCCTCAGCGCCTTGCTGGAGGAAATCTGCCCGCCGCCGTACTGGCAGAAATATCTCAAGACTGGCGACCTCGACTTCGCCTACGAAATGGACGAGGAATCGCGCTTCCGCTGCAACTACCACAAACACTTGAACGGCTTCGGCGCGATTTTCCGCCTGATTCCGAACCGCATCAAGACGATTGACGAACTCGGCGTGCCGAAAATCCTGGAAACCCTCGGCGACATCCGCAGCGGCCTCATCCTCGTCACCGGCCCCACCGGCAGCGGCAAATCC
>JAISBF010000083.1 GCA_031266335.1 Verrucomicrobiales bacterium | reverse complement strand
CCGCGCGGCAGGGTCCAGTGCAGGGGCACGTCGCCGCCGGTGAAGCGGGGGTAGATGCGGCCGACGGATTTGGCGGGGTCGGGTTTGGCCGGCGCTTGGTAGGTGACGCCGAGCAGGTCAAGGTCGCTTTGGGTGTGCTGGGGGTTGTGCAGGATGAGGCTGGTGAGTTTATCTTCCAGGTAGAGCAGGCCGCCGCGGAAGGTGGTGAGCTGGTCGAGCAGGGCGCGGAGGCGCTGGGTGTCGGGCATGGTGACGGGGTTGGAGTCTTTTTGGGTGACGACTTGGTAGCGGGTGTCGCGGAAGCCTTTGGTGATGGTGTCCAGCTCGGTGATGAGGGCGTTGAGGCGGTCGAAGCCGGTGGCGCAGTCGGTGATGAGGGTGATGTCGGCTGGGGTGAGGCTGAGGCGTTCTCTCATGCCGGGCAAGGCGCCGGTGTATTGGGTGAAGAAGTCTTGGATGCCGGCCCAGGTTCTGGTGATGTATTTTTTGCAACTGAAGTTTGATTTGTTCATATAAGCTCCTGATAGTTAATGGTTGATACTTTCGGCGGCGGGGTTCTTACTTGGAAAACCGCCGTTTCTACTTTGGGTAGAGGGGTTTCTACTTTGGGTCGAAAGGGTTAGACTTGCGGTAGAAGTGTTTAGACCTGAAGTCGCGGTGTTTAGACTTACGGTAGAAATGTTTAGACTTAAAGTCGCGACGTTTAGACTTGTGGTATAAACGCTTAGACTTAGGGTCGCGGCATTTAGACTTAAAGTAGCAACGCTTAGACTTGAAGTCGCGGCGTTTAGACTTGCGGTATAAACGGTTAGACCTGAAGTCGCGATGTTTAGACTTAAAGTAGAACGGGCGCCGCCGCTGATGGTGTTGGCGCGACTTGTTTTGGTCGGATAATCAGCCAGATAGGGAATGAATTGGTCAAAACTCGGCTTGCGAGGTAGCGAGGTAGCGAGGTAGCGAGGTAGCGAGGTAGCGAGGAGTCTACTGGCCCCGGCGTCGCGTTGTCAATCACAAAATGCATGGGATGGAAGATAGTGTGATGCGCATATGCGTGTCAACAAATAAAATTAATATTTATATATTTTTTCGCGCGGCGATGTTGCGGTGATTGCAAACTCCAGCCACAAAGACGCCAAGACGCGAAGAATATATTTAATCAAAAACTTCGCGCCTTGGCGTCTTCGTGGCTGGAGTTGGTTCTACGAGCGGGGAATTGCTGGCGCTAGGTCAAAGCAAAATGCTATAGTTTTTCCCATGCGTAAAAATTATCAACAGTGGATGCCGATAAAATCAGCCATCCACAACGGCAAAACTTATCCTGTCGGTTACAAAGAACGCGACATCTGGCTGGCCAGCGTCGGCGAGAACATTGGCTTTGAAGAAGACGGCAAAGGCGAGAAATATTTGCGCCCGGTCTTGATTCTGAAAATTTTCAACCGGCAGCTTTGCCACGCGGTGCCGCTGTCCACCACGGAAAAACGCGGTAAATTTTATCACGCTTTCGACGGCGGCACAGGCCGGACGAGTGTGGCGATTTTGAGTCAGTCGCGCGCGCTGGACAGTTCGCGGCTGCGCCGCAAAGTCGGAGTCGCCGCGGAACAAGATTTTATCGACATCCGCAAACAAATTCGGGAGGTGCTCGCTTTGCCGTGAACATAGTTCACCCCGCGTCATTGCTGAGCGCGGGGCGACATCCCGAAGGAATTTGTAAGCTCAAGGTAGTGACTCGCCGGCGTTTGTCAAGGGTTGGAAATAAATATGAACTGGAGCAATGATCTTTTCGTCCAAGCCAGCACCCTGGCGCGGGACGCGCGCGAGGCGGAGCAGCTTTTCCCGGCGCGCGAGTTGCGGCGGCTTGATAATTATACCAAGCTGTCACTGTCAGCGGCGGCGCTGACGTTGCGGCGCGCGGGGGTGGCTTTGGCGGGGGAGAAAAATTTCGGTCTCATCGTGGCGTCGGCGCTCGGCCCGGTGCGGCGCGCGTGCGCGTTCATGGATTCCATCCTCGACGACGGCGAGCTGTGCGCCTCGCCGCTGGCATTCTCGGCCTCGGTACACAATGTCGCCGCCACCTACCTCACCATGCTGCTCAACCTGCGCGGCCCGGCGCTGACGGTGAGCCAAAAAGGCGGTTCGTTCGCCTCGGCGCTGACGACGGCGCGCAGTTGGCTGTCAGCGGGGCGTTGCGACCATATCCTGCTCGGCGTGGTGGACGAGCGCTGTCCGTTTGCCGGTCAACTCCCCGCGCCGGCGCTGGCCGACCGGCATTTGGTCGCCGACGATGGCGCGGTGTTTTTCTTGTTAGGCAACACCGGCGGCGCGCCGCTGACGGCGGGCGACAGCGGCGACGACTGGGCGGCGGCGCGGCGGCTGGCGACGGCCTTGACGCCGCTGTTCACCGACGACGACGTGCAGACCATCGCGGCGGATTTCATCAAGACCGAACTGGCGCGGCGCAAGCGCAACGTGCTCGCCGTGTTTGAAAACCGCCCGCCGGAGGAAACCCTGGCCGCCGCTGACGCTGACACGCGCGCGAAAATCCTGCGCGACTTGCTCGCGATTTTTCGCGCTGACAATGAAAACATTCCCGCGGGCACCGGCGCACTGTCAGCGGTGCTGGCGCGGTGCCGCGCGGCCGTCACCGCCAGCGGCGGCGCGTTCAACTTCCGCACCTCCGGCAGCACCGGCGAGCCGGTGGACTGCGTGCATAGCGGCGCGAACTTGCGCGAGGAAATGGCAGGCACCGCCGCGCTGTTCCCGCGCGTCCGCCGCATCGTCAGCGTCGTGCCGGCGCACCACGCCTACGGCTTCAACTTCGCGCTGCAACTGCCGAAATGGCTCGGCGTCTCCGCGGTCGCGCACCCGCCGCTGCCATCGCTGCCGTGGCCCGGCCTGCTCGCTGACGGTGACCTGCTCGTCGCGTTCCCGCTGTTCTTGCGACAACTCATGGACACGGATTTCATCTTCCCGCCGGGCGTCACCGTCATCACCGCGACCGCGCCGTGCCCGGACGAACTGTTCGCGGAAATTTTACGACGCGGCGCGGCCCGTATGGTGGAAAACTACGGCTCGTCCGAAAGCGGCGCCATCGCCACGCGCGAGCGACCCGGCGCGCCGCTGACCCTGCTGCCGTTCTGGGAACCAGTCATCGTCAGCGGGCGGCTGGAACGCATCGTCCGCAAAAATTCCGCGCTGGACGTGCCGTTGCCGGATCTCGCCGAGATGCGTGGCGCGCGCGACTTCACCATCAGCGGCCGCCGCGACAAAGCGGTGCAAGTCGCGGGCGTGAATGTGTATCCGCAAAAAGTGGAAAAATTTCTGCGCGCGCACGACCTAATCAAAGACGTCGCCGTCCGCCCCGCCGCTGACGGCGGGCACTTGAAAGCGTTCATCGTGTTGCAACCTGACGCCGACCGTGACCGCGCCGAGAAAATTCTGCGTGCCTACATGCAAGCGCTGACCGCGCACGAAATCCCGAAAGAACTCACCTTCGGCCCGGCGCTGCCAGTGACCGCGCTTGGCAAAAAAGCGGATTGGTGAGCGCGCATCAAACATCCAACGCCGCTGACCGTGGCGCGGCGGCGCGGTGATTGACAAGGCGGCCGGCGGCGGCGTAAGTTGAGCGGATGCGCCCCGCTGACCCTGACCCGCCGCCCCCGCGATATTTGGAGCCGAGGGAATGGGTGTCCGCGTTCCTGCGCCATCTGACGGCGGTCAAAAACTATTCGCCCCAAACCCTGCGCAATTACACCCAGACCTTGCGCGAAGTGAGCGCGCGGTTGGCGGGTAAACGCTGGCAAGAGCTGACGGCGGCGGATTACCGGGAGTACCTGTACCAGCTGGCGGTGCGGCGGCGGCTGAGTCCGGCCTCGGTGCGACTGCGTTTCTCGGCGTTGCGCTCGTTTTACAAATTTTTGCTGCGGACGGAGCAGACGCGGGAAAATCCATTGCGCGAGTTGAAACTGCCGGCCAAACACCAGCGGCTGCCGATGTTCCTGAGCGAGGAGCAGGCGCTGAAACTCCTGGCCGCGCCGCTGGAGCTGCTGCGCGAGACCCAACGTCAGCGGCAGGACGGAAAAAAACGCGGTCGCGGCCGCGCGCTGGCGGGGTGGCAATTGCTGCGCGACGCGGCGCTGCTGGAATTTTTTTACAGCACCGGCGCGCGCGTCAGCGAGGTGGCGGGGTTGCCGTTACGCGCGGTGAATTTCCAGGAACAATGCGCGCGCGTGGTCGGCAAAGGCAACAAGGAACGGCTGGTGATGCTCGGCGTCCCGGCGCTGACGGCGTTGCAAACCTACCGCGAAAACCTGCCGGCCAAACTCACCGCCAGCGAGCCGCTGTTTGTCGGGCCGCGCGGCGGGCCGCTGACGGTGCGAGCGGTGCAGCTTTTGTTCAAGCGCTACCTGGCGCAAGCCGGCTTGGACGCAAAAATTTCGCCGCACAAGTTGCGGCACAGTTTTGCCACGCATCTGCTCGACAATGACGCGGATTTGCGCGGGGTGCAGGAATTGCTCGGCCACGCGAATCTGTCCACCACGCAGGTTTATACCCAAATCACCGCGGAGCGGCTGAAAAAAAGTTATCACCAGTCGCACCCGCGAGCTTGAAGAAACGGGCAAACCCACCGTCAGCGTTGGACGTTGGGACGGGCAACCCGATCCTTCGATTCGCTGCGCACGCTCAGGATGACGGGAGCGATTGGTTTGCGTGGGTGGGAGTTTTTTTTCAGTCTTTATCGCCAATCCCTTATCCCGTATCCTGTGGCCGATGCTTCGACTGGCCTACAACCTTGTCTTCCCGTTCGTCTTGGTGTTGGCCGCGCCGTATTACCTGTGGCGGATTTGGCGGCGCGGCAGCGTGACCCGCGCCTTCGGCGAGCGGCTGGCAATTTATTCACCGTCAGCGCGGGCGCGGCTGGCGGCGCTCGACCGGCCGGTGTGGCTGCACGCCGTCAGCGTCGGCGAGATGATGCTGGCGACGGTGCTGGCGCGGGAACTGCGGCGGCGCCGGCCGCAGCTGGACCTGGTCATCACCACCACCACCGCCACGGGCCGGCGGGTCGGCGAGCGGCTGGCAGATGACCACCTCGTGTTGCTGTACAATCCGGCGGACCTGTGGTACACCGTCAGCGCCGCGTTCCGGCGCATTCGCCCGCGCCTGCTAATCCTGCTGGAGCAGGAACTCTGGCCGAACTATATCTGGCAAGCCGCTGACCGTCAGGTGCCGGTGTGGTTGCTGCACGCGCGGCTGTCGGCGCGCTCGTTCGCGCGGTTTAAAAAATTCCGCCGCCTGCTGCGGCCCGTGCTGTCGAAGCTGGCGCTGACGGTGGCGCAGGACGAGGAGGATCTGGCGCGGCTGGCGGACGCGGGGTTCCCGGCGCACGCGCTGTTTTGCGCGGGCAGCATGAAATTCGACGTGGCGGAACTCGCCGCCGCTGACGGTGATTTGGCGGGGCCATTGCGCGCGCAACTCGGCTGGCAACCCGCTGACCGTGTGCTGCTGGCGGGCAGCACCTTCAGCGGCGAGGAGCGGATTTTTTTGCAGTTGTTCGCGGCATTGAAGCGGGCGTTTCCCGACTTGCGGCTGGTGTTGGCGCCGCGGCATGTTGAACGCGCGGATGAAATCGCGGCGCTGTGCCGCGGGTTCACCGTCAGCGTCGTCCGCCAAAGCCAGCTGCCGCCGGACGGCGCGCCGCTGACCGTGACGCCGGACGTGCTGCTGGCGGATTTGACCGGGGTGTTGCGCGCGTTGTACGCGCTGGGCACGGTGAATTTTGTCGGCAAGAGTTTGCGCGGGCGCGGCGGCCAGAATTTCATCGAGGCCGCGCGGGCGGGCAAGCCGGTGGTGGTCGGCCCGCACACGCAGAACTTCGCGCGGCTGACGGAGCTGTTTGTCCGCGAACAGGCGTTGATTCAGGTGCGCGACGCGGCGGAGTTGCGGGTCGCCGTCAGCGGGTTGCTGGCCGACGCCGCTGACCGTGAGCGCTGGGGCGCGGCGGCGCGGCGGGTTTACGCCGAAAATCTTGGCGCGGGGGAAAAATCGGCGGCCATGATTTTGCAATTCCTGGATAATCTTTGAACTCCGGCCACGAAGACGCGAAGGCGCGAAGAATTTTTTTTACCGGGAGATCATGAAGATTCAAGGGGTGATGGTCAGCGTGGCGGTGGCGGTGATTTCCGGGTAGTTGGCCAGGCTGACTTTGACGTCGCAAGTGCCGGGCGCGGCCTGGTTGACGATTTTTTCAATCGGGATGTTCTCGGTCCAGGATAGCACTTCATTGGGATTGAGGAAGCTGACGCCGATTTTTTGCTCGAATAACTTGTCAGCCGACCAAAGATAAAGCAAGCGCTCCTGCCCCTGGCTGATGGCGATGTCGTAACGCTGGGAATCGGGGAAGGACAGGGTGTAACTTTTTTTCCCGGAGGTGTTTTTCACCAGGAAGGTGACCTTCAGCGTGGCGGGGGCGTCGGTTTGGTCGGCGGCGGGCGGGGTTTTGGCAATGCTGGCGGGCGTCAGGGAAATTTTGCCCTTGAAGTCGCCGAGGTTGATTTCGTTGGCGCGCTGCACCCGCTCCGGGTCGCCGGAAAAAATGGAGAACCGTTTGCCGGGCGGGTTGATGAACCGGTTGGGGACAACCTGGCGGCTGGGATTGATGTCCTGGGCCAGGCTTGATGAAGCGATACCCGCGGCAAGGAGCAGATGGTGCAACCATTTCATAATGGCAGTCAGGATAGCCAAAATGCCGCAATATTCAATAGGGAGATTGCCGGGCGTCCATTGGCGCTGCGGGATTACGGCTTGTCAAATGGATGGATTGGCGTAGTAAAGGGTTATGCGACAGTTGATGCTCGTGATAATCGGCGCGGTGTGGATGCAAAATGCCCTATGGGCGGGCGCCGACAAACCGGTAGTGGTGTTGCGCCTGCATTTGCAAAATCTGGATGCGACGGATACCGCCCAGGTGGTGCCGCTGCCATTGAGGGACCCGGAACAATTGATTTATGTCAACAAATTCGCCTTTCTTTCGGAAAAATATTTGCACAGTGCCCGGCAATTAGCGGACGGGTATGTATTGGTGCAATTTGACAATATCGGCGCGACGGCCCTGGAAACCACCACCAGCGCCAATCTGGGGAAAATCATGGTGGTGATATTCAATGGCCGGATAATATTAGCCGCGATAATTGACCAGCCCTTGCGCGAAGGCCGGTTGCTCTTGCCGGGCATTACCCCGGAGGAATTCAAACAGCTGGAACTTTTGATTAAAAAACAGCGGTCAAATTAAGTTTCATTCAACTAATTATCAATTATTTACGCTGCTAGTGGCGAATCTCCAACCGCTTTTTGAGACCAGTCTCAAAAAGCGGTTGCGGCCTTGATTAACAAGGTTATAGTTTTTTCCCACATGAGCCGTATAGAAATTCGCAACTTGCACGCCAGTGTCGCCGGGCGCGAGATTTTGCAGGGGTTGAATCTCGTCTTGCCCTGGGGTGAAGTACACGCCTTGATGGGGCCGAACGGTTCCGGCAAGAGCACGTTGTCGAAAGTCATGGCCGGTCATCCCGATTATGCGGTGACCGCGGGCGAGGTGCTGCTCGACGGTGAAAATATCCTGGCGATGGAGCCGGACGAACGGGCGCGCAAAGGGTTGTTTATGGCGTTCCAGTATC
The DNA here is from genome assembly GCA_031266335.1 of Verrucomicrobiales bacterium. Lineage (GTDB taxonomy): Bacteria > Verrucomicrobiota > Verrucomicrobiia > Methylacidiphilales > JAAUTS01 > JAIRPN01. The sequence continues at coordinate 10,907 of JAISBF010000083.1, read as the reverse complement.
CGAGTGAGATTCCCGGAGTGACCATTGCCAATTTCATCCGCGCGGCCCTGCAAGCCCGCCTGCCGGAGGGCGGGGAACTGGACGCGGTGGAATTTTACCAGACCTTGTATCAAAAGATGGACGAACTGGAAATGGATCGCGCTTTCACCGCCCGCGCGGTGAACGACGGTTTTTCCGGCGGGGAAAAGAAGCGCAACGAGATTTTGCAAATGGCCATGCTGAACCCCGCCTACGCCGTGTTGGATGAGACCGACAGCGGGCTGGACATTGATGCCCTGCGGATTGTCGCTGACGGTGTGAACCGGCTGCGCGGGCCGCATCTGGGCGCGCTGGTCATCACTCACTATCAGCGGCTGTTGAATTACATCGTGCCGGATCATGTGCATGTGATGGTGCAAGGGCGTATCGTGCGCAGCGGCGGCAAGGAGCTGGCCTTGGAACTGGAAGCCAGGGGTTACGACTGGATAATCAAGGAAGCGGGGCTGACGGTGACGCCGGAACCCGCTGACGGTGCGGCGCGCTGACGGTGAGCTTATGAGCGGGACGGCGGACAAACCGGATTTGCATTTGGAGGTGGAAGCGGGGAACTTCCATTATCCCGAGGACTATGCCTACGATGCCGGGCGCGGCCTGACGGCGGAGACGGTCAATTACATTTGCGACGTCAAGCGAGACCCCGACTGGATTCGCGAGTTCCGCCTGCGCGCGCTGGAGATATTTGCCAAGCGGGCGAATCCGACGCACTGGGCGAGCAAGGATTTGGACACGCTCGACTTTGACCAAATCCGCTACTACCTCGCCAAGGGCCAGCAGGCCAAGCGTAGTTGGGAAGAGGTACCCGAGGATGTGAAACGCACCTTCGAGCGCCTCGGCGTGCCGGAAAAAGAGCGCAAGTTCCTGGCCGGCGTGGAAGCGCAGTTCGACAGCGAGGCGGCGTATTCCAACATCAAGCAAGCCGTCGCCGACGAGGGCGTGATTTTTGTCGGCAGCACCGAGGGCCTGCACCACTATCCCGAAATTTTCCGCCCGTGGTTCGGCAAGGTGATTCCGTCCGGCGACAACAAATACGCCGCGCTCAACAGCGCCGTGTTCAGCGGCGGCTCGTTCATCTACGTGCCGAAGGGCGTCAAGCTGAAGCACCCGCTGCAAGCCTACTTCCGCATCAACGCCGAGCAGTTCGGGCAATTCGAGCGCACGCTCATCATCGCTGACGAAGGCGCGGAGCTGACCTACATGGAAGGTTGCACCGCGCCGAAATTCGAGACCGCCACATTGCACAGCGCGGTGGTGGAACTGGTCGCGTTGCGCGGCGCGAAAATCCAGTACATCACCGTGCAAAACTGGAGCGCCAACGTGTTCAATCTGGTCACCAAACGCGGCCTGGCAATGGAAGAGGCGGAAATCAAATGGATTGACTGCAACATCGGCTCGCGGCTGACGATGAAATATCCCGGCGTCGTCCTGCAAGGCCGCAAGGCCCGCGGCGAGGTGGTCAGCATCGCCCTCGCCAACAACGGCCAGCACCAGGACACCGGCGCGAAAATGATTCACGCTGCCGATGAGACCACCAGCAACATCATCGCCAAGAGCATCAGCATCGGCAAGGGCCGCGCCAGCTATCGCGGATTGGTACACATTCCCAAGCACCTGCGCGGCTGCAAGAACAACACCGAGTGCGACGCCCTGCTCATCAACAGCGACTCCCGCACCGACACCTACCCCGCCATCAGCGTGCGCGGCCACGGCAACTCCGCGCAGCACGAGGCCAGCGTCAGCAAGGTCAGCGCCGAGCAGATTTTTTACATGCGGCAGCGCGGCCTCACCGAGGCCCAGGCGATGAGCCTCAGCGTCAACGGCTTTGTCAATGATTTGGTGAGCCAGTTTCCGATTGAATACAGCGTCGAGTTAAAGCGCCTGATAGACCTTGAAATGGAAGGCTCGGTCGGCTAGTTTCGGCGGCGAACCCAACTAGAAATTAAAATTATGGCAGATGTAGCAAATCGTTACCCGGAAAACACCGCTGGCAGTTATTATGTGGACAATCAATGCATTGATTGCGACCTCTGCCGCGAAACCGCCCCCGCGAACTTCACCCGTCAGGACGACGGCGGTTATTCCTATGTATATAAACAACCCGCGACCCCCGAGGAGGAAGCGCTGTGCAAGGAAGCCAAGGAAGGCTGCCCGGTCGAGGCCATCGGCAGCGACGGGGTCAATTAACAGTTGTTACCGGGCGGCCGCGCGCGCCCGGCGGGAAACGGATGACAACCAGCACTGACAATGCGCCCGCGCAATGGTGGCTCCAGTGTCAGCGGGCGGCGGCGGCGCGTTTCGCCGCGCTGCCAATGCCCGGCCGCCAGGATCCCAACTGGCGTTTCGCCGGCGCACCGGACGCGGACCTCGCGTCCTATCAACCCGCCGCCGGCCTCGGCGAGGCCGAGCGCGAGCAGGCGCTGGCCGCGTCGGACAACGCATTCGCCACCGCCGGTGGCGCGGTGTTTGGCAACGAGCAATTATTATCCTTCACCGCCGCTGATGATGCACTGGCCAAGCAAGGCGTGATTTTCGAACCGCTGACCGTGGCGCTGGCGCGCCATCCCGACCTGTTGCAAAAACATTTCATGTCTCAACCCGTGGCGCTCGGGTCGGAAAAATTCGCCGCCCTGCACCGCGCCAACTGCAACCACGGCATCCTGCTGTATGTGCCGGCAAAAGTCCGGATCACGCTGCCGTTGACGGCCTGGCACTGGCTGGCCGGCGACCGCCAAGCCGTCTTCCCGCACACGCTGATCATCGCCGAGGCCGGCAGCGAAGTGACCTTCGCGGACTTTTACCGCTCGCTGGGCACGGCGCCTGGCCTCGCCGTCAGCGTCACCGACTTGCTCGTCGGCGCAGGCGCGCGGGTAACCTATCTGGGTTGCCAGGACTGGAACGAACAAGTCCGCTCCTGCCATCTCAACGCCATCTCGGTCGGCCGGGACGCCGGCGCCAAAACTCTCAACTGCAACCTCGGCGGCGCCAGCGCCCGCGTGGAAAGCCACAGCCGCCTGACCGGCGTCGGCGCGCGCAGCGAAATGCTCGGCCTGTCCGTCGGCCACGGCGCCCAGGAATTTGACCAGCGCACCCGGCAAGACCACCGCGCCCCGCGTACCTGGAGCGACTTGTTATATAAAAACATCCTGAACCACCGCGCCAAGGCCGTGTTCGCCGGCCTCATCAAAGTCGCGCCGGGCGCGCCGCAAACCGACGCCTACCAGACCAACCGCAATCTCCTGCTCAGCGACGAAGCCGAGGCCGACTCCATGCCCGGCCTGGAAATCGCCAACGACGACGTCAAGTGCAGCCACGGCGCCACCACCGGCCAAATCGACCCCGAGGCATTGTTTTACCTGCTCCAGCGCGGTATCCCGCGCCACGAGGCCGACTACCTGCTGGCCGTCGGCTTTACCGAGGAAGTCCTGGCGCGCTTCGGCCACGACCCCATCAACACGCGACTCCGCGCCATGATTGCCGACAAATTCCGCCGCGGCAAGCGCCGCCAGGTCGGCCCCGCTGACGATGCGGCCGCTGGTTCCGCCAACGCGCGCCACCCGCAACACCCCGTGTAAACCGGCATGAACGACTCCATCCAGCTCCAGCGTGACGTGCCGGCCACCCGCATCCCCAGCGGCGAGCCATTCACCATCCCCGCCGGCACCACCGTCAGCGTCACCCAGTCGCTAGGCGATACTTACACCGTCGTGAGCGAACTTGGCATGGCCCGCATCGAGGGCCGGGACGCCGATGCGCTCGGCTACGCGGCGACCGCCCAGGCCGCGCCCGCCGCTGCCGGTGCGCCGCCGCCCGCCGAGCTTGAACAACAAATCTGGGAGCAATTAAAAACCGTGTACGACCCGGAAATCCCGGTCAACATCGTTGACCTCGGGCTGGTGTACGACTTGAACCTGGAAAACGGCCAGGCGCAGGTCAAGATGACGCTGACCGCGCCCGGCTGCGGCATGGGGCCGGTCCTGCAACAGGAAGCGCAGCGGAAAATACTCGACCTACCGGGCATCGTCGCCGCCGAAGTCTCCCTCGTCTGGGACCCGCCCTGGCACCAAGGCATGATCAGCGAGGCCGGCCGCATGAAGCTCGGCATGGTGTGACCCTGTGTAATTGCCGTCCGGGAGAACGGCGCTCCATATGCGAGGTTTTATCGCTAACACCTATTTAGTGTCTCGGCGGCCGAAATTAAAACTTACCCGCTGACGGTCAAAGCGTCTGCGGGATTTTTTCCAAAACGTAACACTCAATGGTGTCGCCTTCGAGGTAGTCGTTGAAATTACCGAGGCGAATGCCGCATTCCATGCCGGCGCGGACTTCGCTGACATCGTCCTGGAAACGCTTGAGCGTCTGGATGGCGCCGTCGTATATGTGCTGTCCCTTGCGCAACACGCGGGCGCGGCCCGAGCGCGCGATGCGGCCGGATTCCACCAGGCAGCCGGCGACGGGATACTTGGTGAGGTCGAACACTTTTTTCACGACCGCTTTGCCCGCGTGCGATTCGCGGGTCTCCGGCTCGAGCAGCCCGACCATGGCTTCCTTCACCTGGTCGATGAGTTCATAGATGATGCTGAACAGTTTGATTTGCACTTCCTCGCGCTTGGCGGCGGTGGCGGCGGAATTGTCGGTCTTGGTGCCGAAGCCGATGATCACCGCCTGCGAAGCCTTGGCCAGCAACACGTCATTGACGGATACCGGGCCGACGGCGGTGAGGATGAAATTGAGTTCCACTTTCTCGCTGGGGATTTTCTTGAGCGCCTCGACGATGGCTTCCAGCGAACCCTGCACGTCGGTCTTGAGCACGACATTCAGCGTCTTTTTCTGCCCCTCGGCGATGCTGGCGAACAGGTTTTCCAGCGTGACCACGCGGCCGCCGCCCAGCTTGGTCATACGGTCGGCGGCGGTGCGCTCCTCGGCCACCTGGCGGGCTTCGCGCTCGTTGCGCATCACGGTGAATTCCTCGCCGGGCGAGGGGCTGCCGTTGAAGCCCAGCACGCGCACCGGGGTGGACGGCCCGGCGGATTTTATGCTGTTGCCATGGTCATCAATCAGGGCCTTGACCTTGCCCCAATAGGAGCCGCAGATGAAGGCGTCGCCGACGCGCAGGGTGCCGTGCTGCACGATGATGGTGGCGTTGGGGCCGCGGCCGACGTCAATCTGGCTTTCAATCACCGCGCCGCGGGCGGACTGTTGCACATCGGTGCGCAATTCCAGCATCTCCGCCTGCAGCAAGATATTTTCCATCAGTTCATTGATGCCGATACCCTTGGTGGCGGAAACCGGGCAGCAGATGGTGGTGCCGCCCCAGTCTTCTGGAGCCAGACCTTTTTCCTGCAACTGGCCTTTGACCCGGTCAAGGTTGGCGCCGGGCAGGTCGATTTTGTTGACGGCGACCATGATGGCGAAATGGTGGGGATTGGCGGCGAGGGCAGCCTTGGCGTGGGAGATGGCCTCCAGGGTGGTCGGCATGATGCCATCGTCAGCGGCCACCAGAATGATGGCGATGTCGGTGACGTTGGTGCCGCGCGCGCGCATGGCGGTGAACGCCTCGTGGCCGGGGGTGTCGAGGATAGTGATTTTGTGCGTAACGCCCTGGCCGTCCCGGTGCTCGACCATGTACGCGCCGATGTGCTGCGTGATGCCGCCGGCCTCGCCGGCCGCGACGCGGGTTTTGCGAATCGCGTCGATCAGCGAGGTTTTGCCGTGGTCCACGTGCCCCATGACGGTCACCACCGGCGGACGCAAGGGTAGCGTGGTGGTGGCTTCCTTTGGCAAATCCTGAATGACCGGCTTGGGCGGAATCTCGATGACCTGCTCGACTTTGTGCACGCCGGCGCCTTTTTCGCGGCGTTCGACTTCAAATTTGAAGCCCTTGGCTTGGCAAATCTTTACGGCGACCTCTTCCTCAATTTTTTGATTCAGCGTGGCAAAGATGTTCATTTCCATCAGTTGATGGACCACCTGGAAGGGCTTGAGCCCCAGCTTTTCCGCCAATTCCTTGACAATGATCGGCGGCTTCATGACAATCACCTTGGGCGCGGAGTCCTCCGGCGCGGCGACTGGCGCAACGGGTTTCACCGGCAGCGGCGCGGCCGCACCGGCAGCGGCTTTTTTCGGGGCCTTCGGCTCCCTGGGCTTGCTGGTTTTGGCCGCCGCGGATTTCAACTTGGCCGCCGCGTCCGCGGCGGTTTTTTTCACCGCGGCTTTTTTGGCCGGAGCTTTTGCCGTCGCGGACTTTTTGGGTTTACTTTCGTCCGCGGGGATGCCGGATTTTGAGGTTGAGTCAGCAGCCATAAGTTAACTTCAAGCGGTTGCGCCTCCCTTGGAAGCATTGACCTTGGTCAAAATGGATTGGATGAGGTCGGCTGACAACTCGGGAATCGCTTCCTGGATGTCGGCCGGTTCGGCTTGTTCCAGCACCTCGATGTTGGGGAACCCCGCCTTGACCAGCTGCGTGGCGGCTTCATTGTCAATTTCCAATTGCCGGGCCAGCTTTTGCGCCGCCTCGGCGAATTTATTCTCAAAGGTCTGAACCTGGTTTTCTTCCTTGCCGATATCGATTTCCCAGCCGGTCAGCTTGGCGGTCAGGCGGGCGTTTTGGCCGCGCCGACCGATGGCGATGGAAAGATTTTCCTCGTCCACCAACGCCTTGGCGTGTTTGTTTGCCTGGTCAATTTCAAGGTGTTTCAGCTTGGCCGGCTTGAGCGCCTCGATGATCAAGTCGCGGATGCTGTCCGACCAGCGGAACAGGTCGATTTTCTCGTTGTTCAATTCGCGGACGATGTTCTTGACCCGCGCGCCGCGCAAGCCGACACAGGCGCCCACCGGGTCAACTTTCTCGTCCTTCGACCACACGGCAATCTTGGTGCGGTAACCCGCCTCGCGCGCCAGGCCCTTGATTTCCACCGTGCCGTCATGCAGTTCGTTGACTTCCAGTTCGAACAGGCGGCGCACAAAATTCGGGTGGCTGCGCGACAGCACGATTTGCGGGCCGCGCAGGACATGGTCCACGGCGAGGATCAGGGCGCGGATCCGCTCGCCGGGGGAATATTCCTCGGTGGGCACGCGTTCCTTGGCGGGCATGATGGCCTCGAATTTGCCGAGATCCACAATCACGTCGGAGCGTTCAAACCGGCGCACCGTGCCGGTGATGATGTCGCCGATGCGGTCCTTGAATTCGTCAACAATCATCGTTTTCTCGATACTGCGGACATTCTGGTTAAGCGTCTGCCGGAACACCTGCGCGGCGATGCGGCCCAGTTCCGCCGGGGGAATCTCCACTTCCACCAAGTCGCCCAGGTTGGCCAGCGGGTTTTTGGCGCGGGCCTTGATCAGGACGATTTCCTCGTAGGGATGGGTGACTTTTTCCACCGCTTTCATGCTGGCGTAAGCCTGGATGCGACCGCTTTTCGAATCCATCAGGACGCGAATGTCGCGGGAAATGCCAAAACTCTTTTTGGCAGCGGAAATCAGGGCCTGCTCAATCGCCTTGATCATGATCCGCCGGTCGATGCCCTTTTCTTTTTCCATGTATTCGAGAACAGCTAGAAATTCCTGGCTCATGTCGTTTGTTCCTTTAAAATTAAGCAAATTGGTTTACAGGAAAAAAAAAGTGGAAACCGATATGGATTCCACCTGATCAAATCCTGATCTTTAAAACCGTTACTTGACATTAGAGAAATCCCGCCGCGGGTCAACCCTTTAATGTGATTTTTACGGCAAAATCATGAAAAAATCCCGTCATATCACCGTCAGCGGCAGGATATTGTATTAAATCGTCACCACCGGCGGCCGCGACTCGCGAATGAACGCTTGACGCTGCCGGTCAAATGCCGCTCCGCTGACCGTGGCCGGGAACTTGAAAAAACGTGGAGGTTAGGGGATTCGAACCCCTGGCCTTCTCATTGCGAACGAGACGCTCTACCAACTGAGCTAAACCCCCGTCAAGAAAGGTGACAGTATGCGCAAACTTTTCCGCCCGGCAATCCTAAATTTAATCCTTCACCGTCAGCGGGTCGGCGGGAAGCGGAAAAACGCCGCCGCCGTCCGCCCGGTCGCCGCTGCCAGTGACGCCAGATCCTGCCCGCGCAACGCGGCGACGGTCTCCGCGGTTTGGCGGACGAACGCCGGCTCGCAACGCTTGCCCCGGTGCGGCACGGGCGCGAGGTAGGGGCTGTCGGTCTCGACCATGAAGGTCCCGTCCGGCAGGCCGCTGACGGTGTCGCGGACAACTTGCGCGTTCTTGAACGTGACGATGCCGGTGATGGAAACCAGATGATGGTGCCGTAGCAACAGGTTCGCCCGCTCCAAACTTTCGCCGAAACAATGAAACACCGCGCGCACCTTGCCGTGCCACGGCGCCAGCACCGTCAGCGTGTCGTCCCAACTGCGGCGCTGATGGACGATGACGTTCAGCCCGCGGTCGGCGGCGAGCGCGAGTTGTTGCTGAAAAAACCGCCGCTGCCGCTCGCACCACGGTGTCAGCCGCCGCTCATAATCAGCGTCGCTTTCCGCCGCGCCGCGCTCCGGCAGATGATGGTAATCAATCCCGCACTCGCCAATCGCGACAACCTTCGGATGCGCGGTCAGCGGCGCGAGCTGGCGCACGGCGTCGTCGGGTTCACGGTCAGCGTTGCCCGGATGCACGCCGACGGCGGCATACACCGGGTCAAATTGCTCCGCCAGCGCGACCGCGCGACGGCTCGACTCCACGCCGGTGCCGATGGTGATAATCCGCGCCACGCCAGCGTCAGCGGCGCGCCGCAACACGGCGGGCAAATCGTCCGCGAATTCGGGAAAATCCAGATGGGCGTGGGTGTCAATCAACATGGGACAATTAAAGAGCAAAATGCAAAAAGCAAAATGTAAAATTCAGCCTTCCCTTACTGCCGCTTGAAGATGTAAATCACGTCACGGTCAGTGTCGTAGCCGGTGAGCGGACGGAAGGTCCGCCAGAATAATTCCGGGCGGTAAAGGTCTTTCCAGAAGACCTCGAGTTTGGCGACCGGCTCGTAACGCACGGGGATGCCGGGCGGGCAATTATCCCGCAAATCCCGCCCCAGCCGCCGCGTGTACGGGCCGATACCTATCAAGTAATCAGGTGCCACGCCGCGTTTGAAATGCGCCGCTGACAGTGCGGCGAATTGCGGTTCAGCGCGGCGGTTGGCGTCGAGTTGCCAGATATATTGCGCGCGCGGCGCGGCGAACATCAGCGGGCAGATCGCGTCCTCATACGACACCCACACGGTGCCGCCGTCAGGCACATTTTGGTTGATCCACTCCGCCACCGGCGCGTGCGGTTCCGGCACCGGCGCGGCCAGTTCGCGCGCGAACATCGCGATGGTCGAGCGCACCCCGCGCGGCAGCGTTCCGCCGCTGGCGCCGAGGTTGGCAAGGTTGGTGCAGAACACCGCCGCCACCACAGTCAGCGCCAGCCAGGTTTTGCGACGCGTGAGCGTCCAGATAACGGTCACGGTCAGCGCCACGGCCAGCGGGATGAGCGGCGTGGCGTAACGCACGTCCGCCACGCTGGTGCCGCGCAAACTTTGCGGCGAGGCGAAGCCCAGCAGGATAATATACACCGTCAGCGCCAGTGCCAGCCGCCACGCGGTTCGATTGACAAACCCGGCCACCACCGCCAGCGGCAGCGCCAGCACGGGGTAAAACTCGTTCACGTTCAGGTCGCGGAAATACCACCACACCAGCGTCAGCTTATCGACGAAATCATTGTCAGAGGCATAGCCGGTCCACACGCCGGTTTTCCACGGATTCCACCCCAGCAGCAACAGGCCGCAACCCGCCGCGGTTGGCGCGGCAAACGCGAGAAATTCCCGCAGCGTCAGCGGTTGCGCGCGCCGCTGCCAGAGCAGCCAGTCCACCAACAGGCAGCCGCCGAGCACCGCGCATAGCATGTAATTTGACGCGAACAACAAAATCACGGACGCTGACAATGGCAGCATTCCGCGCCAGCCGCCGCGCCGGCGGCAATACAGGAACACCGTCAGCATCGAGAAAAACACCGTCGGCGCGTAATAGCGGCATTGGCGCAAGTGCAGCATCAGCGACACATTGCACACCAGCCCCAGCCCCAGCATCAGCAACACCGCTGGCGGTTGCCGCCGCGCCCACCACAACAGCAGCGTGATGGCGGCGAGGCCGAGCAGCGCGAACGGCAGCCGCGCCGCCCAAGTATTCACGCCAAAAACCGCGAACGAACCCGCCGCGAGATACGTCGCCAGCGGCGGCGTGTTGCGGTCGTGCAAATTATGCAGCAAAATGCCGTTGCCGAAGGCGGCGATGTTGCCGTGGTCGAGTACCGCGCTGGTGTCGCCGGTGGCCAGCACGCCCTGCGCCGGCAACGCGACGTGCGTCTCGTCGGCCCACAGCGAGTAGTGACCCAAGTTCCAAAACAACACTGCCGCCGCCGCCGCGAGTACGCTGGCAGCAATGAGTTGCTGCCGCCAAATTACGGATTGCCAAAGATGCAGCCAGCTTCTTTTCAGAATGACAAAATCAATCGAGAAATTTTCGGCGCACCGGCCGTCTTTTTCATAACGGTCGCCGAGCATGAGCATTTCGTTTTTCCGACAGGACATTTTTTCGGCAATCACCGCCAGGCCTTTGGCGCTGGGTTTTAATGCGCCAATGTCAGCGTCCGACGAGCAAAACACACCGTCAGCGGCGAGACCGATTTTCGCCGCCTTGTCTTGCGCCGGATAATCCGAAAAAATAAAAACTTTCGCGCCTTGCCGCCGCAAGTCGTTCAATTGCCCAATTAATTTTTTATCGCGGAAAAAGCGCAGCCATTTCAGCGGCCTTTTTTGCAGCCATTGTTCCACCAGCAGCCTGACTTCTTCCGGCGTGGT
>JAISBF010000051.1 GCA_031266335.1 Verrucomicrobiales bacterium | reverse complement strand
TTTCCGCCGCCTCGTCGCCGCGCAAGCCCGCCGCCAGCGCCGCCGTGAAAAACGCGATGACCGTGTCGCCCGCGCCGGACACGTCATACACTTCCTTCGCCTTGGTCGGCGTGTGATACGGCTTCGCCCCGGGCTGGTACAGCATCATCCCGTGCTCGCTGAGCGTGACCAGCAGGAACGGCAGCGACCAGCGTTGCAGCAGGTCCGCGCCGACATCATCCAGCGGGCGGGCGCGGTTGTCCACGCCCGGCGTCGCGCACGCCGCGTAAGCCTCGGTCTTGTTCGGCTTGACCACCGTCGCGCCGCTGAAATCGAGCAAATTGTTAGGATTCGGGTCAACGCTGATGATGAGCTTTTTGTTCCGCGACACCGTCAGCTCGTCGAAAATCTCCTGCGTCAGGAACCCCTTGGCGTAATCCTCGACAATCACCGCGTCGTACTTCGGCAGCGCGCGGCGCAGGAAGGCGCGGATGGCCTTGAGCTCGTCCGCCGTGTGCGTGAATTTTTCCTCGCGATCCACGCGCACCACCTGCTGGGTGCGCGCGATGATGCGGGTCTTGACAATGGTCGGGAATTTTTTGCTGGCGAACAGCCCCGCCGTGTCCATCTTCGCGCCGCGCAGCAAGCGCGCCAGCCGCTCACCGTCAGCGTCCGCGCCGCGCAGCCCGCACACGCCGACGCTGACGCCGAGGTCGGCGAGATTGCGCGCCACGTTCGCCGCGCCGCCGGGGAAAAAAGTCTGCTTCTCGACATGCACCACCGGCACCGGCGCCTCCGGGGAAATGCGCGACACCCTGCCCCACACAAACTCGTCCAGCATCAAATCGCCGATGACCAGCACCCGCTGCCGTTGCATGGGTTGAATGATTTGCGCCAGCCGTCGTTTGGAAAATTTAATCTCAGCCATGCGGCGATTGTCGCCGACCGGCAGCGGCTTTCAATCTTTTTTCCGCCGTCGTTCCGAGTCCGTCACTGTCAGCCCAAGCGAGCGCAGCGAACGTTACCCGCCCGGTTATCTGAGGGCCGCGAGATCGGCAAACACCGGCGCGTTCGCGACGGATAACTTGTTATGGCACAGTTGCAGATGCTTGTACAACTTGAGATGCTTGCGGTTCGGCGTGGCGCGCGTGCCCGCCTCGGTTTTCACGAATTCGTCGGTAAGCTGCTGGATGCGCACCCGCTCGCCATTGACGGTCGCGTGATTCCACTTGGCCTGGATGGCCGCGCCGTAGGCCGCGCCCTCCGCCGTCGCCAGGCCGATTACCTCGGCGTCAAACACATCGGCCAGGATTTGCCGCCACAGCGGATTCTTGGAGCCGCCGCCGGTGACGCGGATTTGCTTCGGCCTGACGCCAAGATCCTTCAGGCGGTCGAGACCGTAATTCAAGCCCAGCGCCACGCCCTCCAGCGTTGCGCGCGCCATGTGCGCGGCGGTGAAATTGCGCGCGTTAAACCCGCAATACACGCCACTGGCAGCGGGCAGGTTCGGCGTCCGTTCGCCCTCGAAATACGGCAGCAGCAGCAGACCGTCAGCGCCGGCGGGAATCTGCGCCGCGGCGGCGGTCAGCCGGTCATTGTCCCACTGCCACGCCGCCTTGAACAACTCGGTGGCCACGGTGACGTTCATGGTGCAGATCAGCGGCAGCCACGCGCCGGTGCTGTCGCAAAACGCCGCCACTTCGCCCTGCGGATCAACCACCGGACGCGAGGAATAAGCGAAAATCGTGCCGGAAGTGCCCAGGCTGGCGGTGACCACGCCGAGCTTGGTGTTGCCGGTGCCGATCGCCGCCATCATGTTGTCGCCGCCGCCGGACGCAACCACAATGCCCGCGGCCAACCCCAGGCGTTTCGCCACCTCCGCCTTTAACTCACCGGCCGGCTCGCTTGAGGGACTGATCGCCGGCAGCTTGTCCCCTAACAATGGATCAATCGCGTTGATTACCGACTCGCTCCAGTTGCGGGTCTTGATGTCGAGGCAGCCGGTGCCCGAGGCGTCGCCCGCCTCCATGCGGCGGTTGCCGGTCAGGTGAAAATTCAGGTAATCGTGCGGCAGCAGCACGGTATGCAGGTTCTTGAAATGCTGCGGCTCGTGTTGCTTGAGCCAGGCGATTTTCGACGCGGTAAACCCGGCGGGAATCCCGTTGCCGGTCAGCGCCACCGCGCGCTCCAGGCCGCCCAGTCTGTTGACCAGCGAATCAGCTTGCGCGGCAGTGCTGGTGTCGCACCACAATTTGGCGGGGCGCAGCACTTCGCCTTTTTCATTGAGCGGCACGAACCCGTGCTGCTGGCCGGAAACGCCGATGCCCTTGACCGCGCCGGCTTTCACCCTGGCGGCGAGCAGCGCTTGCTTGATGGCGGCCTCCATCGCCTTCACCCAAACCCGGGGATGCTGTTCCCTGGCGCCGGCAGGCAACCCTTCGATGAAACCATAAGCGGAGGATGCCGAACCCAGGATCTTTCCGTTTTTCCCGTCAATGACAATCGCCTTGGTGCTTTGCGTGCCGCTGTCAACACCGATAAAATACTCGCTCATAGAGCGTTGATGGTAACTGTATTGAAAAATAAATCGAGCAAAAAGCCTCATCGTCAGCGGTCAGGAAAATTTAACCGCGGAGACGCGGAGGCGCGGAGATTTTTGGGTTGGACACAGAGGAACACGGAGTAGGCACAGTGAAGCACTGGGTTTATTTTTAGTTTAATAAATCTCTGTGGTTCTCTGTGTCTGCTCTGTGTTCTCTGTGGCCCAAGGTACTTTAAAACTGGTGACGGTAGCCCGCTGACAATCCCCAGGGTTTGTCGTACTTGTCGCCGAAGGAGGCTTCGTAGTCGAGGTGGAGTTGGTTGTTGGTGTCGAGTTGCCAGATGAGGCCGGCGCCGAGTTCGGCACGGGCACCGTCGGTGTTGGCGCGGGTGTGTTGGTAGCCGTTTCTGAGGGTGCCGCCGGTGCTGATGGTTTCGACGCCGCTGATCTTGATGTAGGGTTGTAACGCGCCGCCGTTGGTGAGGTTGATGGTGCGACCGAAGAGGCTGCCGATGCGGAGTTGCAGGGCGTCGAGGTCTTGGGCGCTGATGGTCATCGGGCCAGCGGTGTAGTTCTCGGCGAGGATGTGGAGGTAGTTCACTTGGAACTGAGGCTCAATGAACCATGCATCAGCAAAGGTGAACTTTTTGCCGAGTTCGAGGCTGCCGCCGAGGTTGACATCGCTGTAGTTGGCTTTGAGTTGGGTGTCGCCGTGGGGGGCTTTCAGGTTGTTATCGACACTGG
>JAISBF010000037.1 GCA_031266335.1 Verrucomicrobiales bacterium | reverse complement strand
TACATGTAATCTCCTGATAATTAATTGTTTATATTTGCGGCGGTAGGCTCCCATTCGGGAAAACCGCCATTTCTACTTTGGGTAGAGGGGTTCCGGCTGACGATCGAAAGGCTTCGATTTATAATCGAGACGCTTCGATTGGTAATCGGGAGGTTTCGATTGGTAATCGAGAGGCTTCGATTGGTAATCGGGAGGCTTCGACTGATAATCGAGACGATTCGATTAGAAATCGAAAGGCTTCGATTGGCGACCGAGGGGTCTCGACTGACAGTCGAGACGCTTCGATTGGCGGCCGAGACGCCGACCCCGACAGTCGCGTGGCGACGCACGGGAAGGTCACGGAGTACCGTGGCATGTGTCGGATGGGGAATGAAAAAGGTAAATTTCCGCTGGGAAATTAAGGCGTCGGCGCAAGAGTCATAATGAGCGCGTGAGCGCGTGAGCGCGTGAGCGCGGTTCACTTACGTTATGACTTAGGTCTCTCATCTTCAGCGGGTTATCGAAGGTTAGTAGATAGCATCTATTTATTCCCGATAACGGGGTAGGACGATATGGAATCTGTCTGCCTGGCGCAAGGATTTTTTTGTTTTTTTTTTACCGCAGAGGCGCAACACCTTAGCGGGCTATTACGCGCCCGCTCTAACGACACTAGCGAAGCGAATCAAAGACGCGGAGTTTTTTTAATAAGTTAATCTGCGGATTAACCATCCGTGTTCATCGGTGTCCATCCGTGGTTAAAAAAAATCTCCGCGTCGTCCACGGATTAAAGAGCGTCTTGCAGCGCCGCGTCCAGTTGCTTGGTATCGGCGCCCCACACGGTGCGCCAGGGTTTGCGCTGTTTGTATAATTCCAGATGCTCGCGCAGCAGCTGGCTGCGGCCCGAGTCGGGGTAGCGCTTGATGGCGATGCGGATGTTTTCCTGGGCCTTGCCGTAGTTGCCCATTTCCGCGTAACCGGCGGCCAGCATGTCGTAGGCGTCGGCGGACTCCTGTTCCCGCAGGGCCTTGAAGGCGTAGGCTACCGCTTGCACGCCGTCGCGCATGGCGGCGAAGGGACAGGTGGCGCGAAACCACGCCAGGGTCAGGTAATCCGTCACCGAGACCGGGGCGTGGGAAACCCCCGTTTGCAAATCCCGCGCGGCGACGTCATATTGGCCCAGCTTGGCCGCCACATAGGCGTGCCGAATCCACACCGTGACCGAGGTCTGGTTCAACGTCAGCGCCCGGTCGTAGCAGGCCAGCGCCGCGGCATAATCATCGCGCCCTTCCGCCGCGGCGCCCTGGACGATGTAATCAAAAAATTGCTCCTGTTGCGCGGCGGTCAATCCGGGCGGACGGTCAGCGCCGGCTTGTCCGGGATCGGACGGCGAATTAAAAATCGGTTCCTCGCGGGTTTTCTGTCCGGCGGCGAGCAATGCTCCGGGTAAGGTCAGCAGGAGTAACAGTCCGAGTAGGGTGGGGGGATGGTGCATAATTTATTATTGATTATTGATGATTGATTATTGGGGAGCGGTTAGCAGGTCGATGGGGTGCAGCCAGGTTTCCGGGCCGAAATATTTTTGCGCTGACTGTGCTAGTTTTTCCGCGTCCTCGCGATGCGCGGTGAGCGCGAATACAGTTGCGCCGCTGCCGCTCATCAGGCTGTCCAGCACGCCGTCCTGCGCCGCCAGCCACGCCTTCGCCTCGGCGAGCCACAGGTATTTGCCGAATACGGCCGGCTCCAGGTCGTTGCGCGGTTTGAACTCGGTAACGGCACCGTCAGCGGCGACTTGGCGCAGCGTGAGCCGTCCTGCCTCGCCGACCGCGGGGTTGGCCGCGTAGGTCTGGAACGCCCACGGGGTCGGCACGCCGAAGCCCGGATGCACCAGCAGCGCGCCCAGTCGCAAGGGCCGACCGTCAGCGGCTTGCAGCGCGACCGGTTGGACCAGCTCGCCGCGCCCCGTGCACAGCGCCGGTTGCCGGTGCAGGAAAAAATTAACGTCGCTGCCCAGCGTCGCCGCCGCCGCGTCCAGTTGCGGCACGGTCAGCGCGCACTGCCAGAACTCGTTCAGCGCCGTCAGCGTGTGCGCCGCGTCGGAGCTGCCGCCCGCCAGGCCGCCGCCGACGGGGATATGTTTGCGCAAGAAAATTTTCACTCCGCGCCGGGTGCCGCTCAATTGTCGCACCAGCCGCGCCGCGCGCATTACCAGGTTGTCCTCGCCCGCCGGGAGATCCGCGCCCTCGATGCGCAGCGACAACTCACCGTCAGCGGCGGGTTCGAAGGTCAGTTCGTCGTGGACGGACACCGGGCACATCAGGGTCTCCAAGGCGTGAAACTCGTCGGGCCGCCGGCCGAGGACGCGAAGCAGCAGGTTGATTTTGGCGGGGCAGCGGACTTGCATAGCCCCTTTGTAACGCAAAGGCGCGCGGAACGCAAAGGTTCGCAAAGATTTTTTGCTTTGCCCGACACTTTGCGTTACAGTCAGGCCCATGCAGCCCGCGCAACTCATCCTCGCCCTCGATGTCAGCGACGCCAACGAAGCCCTCGCCTGGGTGCGCCGCTGCCGCGACAAAGTCGGCTGTTTCAAAATCGGCCTGCAACTGTTCGCCGCGCACGGCCCGGAGTTGGTGCGCGCGGTGCGGCAAACGGGGGCGAACGTGTTCCTGGATTTGAAGCTGCACGACATCCCGCACACCGTCGCCAAGGCCGTCGAGGCGCTCGGCCGGCTCGACGTGCAATTCCTCACCGTACACACGCTGGGCGGCCGGGCGATGCTGGAAGCCGCCGTCCGCGCCGCGGCATGGTCAGCGCCGCGCACCACGCTGCTCGGCGTCACCGTTCTCACCAGCCACGACAACGACGACCTCGACGATCTCGGTTTCGAGCACAGCACCGCCGGGGAGGCGCTGTTGCTGGCGAAATTGGCCAAGGGCGCGGGCCTTCGCGGCTTGGTCTGCTCGCCGCAAGAGGTCGCGTTGTTGCGCCAGGAACTCGGCGCGGACTTCGCGCTGGTCACGCCGGGCGTGCGGCCCGCCGGCGCGGCGGTTGACGACCAAAGCCGCGTCGCCACCCCCGCCGAGGCCATCGCCAGCGGCAGCAGCCACATCGTGATCGGTCGCCCGATTCTGCAAGCCGCCGACCCCGTCGCGGTTATTGACGCGCTCCTGGCTTCGTAAGAGGTTAACGCAAAGGAATTTTTTACAGGGAGATCATGGAGAACATGGAGATTATTTTTTTAAAAACCTCCATGAACTCCATGATCTCTCTGTTAAAAAAATTCCTTCGCGCCTTTGTCCCTTTGAACCTTTGCGTTAACCTCTTCCTTCTTCCTGTAACGGCGGGTAGGGCCGGCCGCGCAGGATTTGCCACCAGACGCGGGCGTTGGCGCTGACGATGAGAATGACCAGTAACAGGAACAGCGCGGTGACGGCGGCGTTGACGTGGTTGTTGAATATCAAGCGCCGCCAAATCTCCACCTGTTCGGGCGTGGCGCCGGCGGTGGCGATTTGTTCGCCCAACGCCCGCGCGGCGCTGAGGAAGCCGAGGCGACGGTCAGCGGCGAAAATCTTTTGCCAGCCGGCGCTGACGGTGACGGCCAGCAACCACGCCAGCGGCAGCGCCGTCACCCAGCAATAGCGGGCGCGGCCCAGCTTCAGCAACACCGTCGTGCCCAGCGCCAGGGCGATGACGGCGAGCAGTTGGTTGGCGACGCCGAAGATGGGCCAGAACGAGTTGATGCCGCCGAGCGGGTCAATCACGCCCTGATACAGGAACCAGCCCCAGGCGCTGACGAACAGCACGCTGGCCAGCCAGTTGCCGGCGGCGGAGCGGGTGTGGCCGAGCGGTCGCCAGGCGTAGCCGAGCAGGTCTTGCGTGAGGAAACGCCCGACGCGCGTGCCGGCGTCGATCGTGGTCAGGATGAACAGCGCCTCGAACATGATGGCGAAGTGGTACCACAACGCCACGGCCAGCGGGTTGTGCACGAGGCGGGAAAACATCTGCGCCATGCCCACCGCGAAGGTCGGCGCGCCGCCGGTGCGGCCGATCATCGAGTGCTCGCCCACCGCGGCGGCCAGCGCGGCCATCTGTTCCTCGGTGACGGGGAAGCCGAGGGCGGTGACGCGCGCCACCACCTCGGCGGCGGGGCCGGGCAGGTTGATGGCGAAATACTCGCCCGGCGACATCACGCACGCGGCGATCAGCGCCATGACGCCGACCAGCATTTCGGTAATCATCGCGCCGTACCCGACCAGCCGCAAGTCGCGCATGTGCGCCAATAACTTCGGCGTGGTGCCGCTGCCGATGATGGCGTGGAACCCGCTGATGGCGCCGCAGGCGATGGTGATGAAGCAGAACGGGAACACTTTGCCGGCGAACACCGGGCCGCTGCCGTCGATGAACCGCGTCAACGCGGGCATTTGCAGCGTCGGCGCCAACAGCACAATCGCCACCGCGAGAAACCCGACCGCGCCGATTTTCAAAAACGAACTCAAATAATCGCGCGGCGCCAGCAACAGCCACACCGGCAGCACGGAGGCGAGCAGCCCGTAGCCCATGATCAGCCACGCCAGCGCCGGCCCGCCGAGGGTGAACCACGACTCCGCCGCCGTGCCCTGCAACCATTTGCCGCCGACCACCGCCAGCGCCAGCCCCGCGACGCCGAGGGCGCTGATCAGTTTCATGCCGGCCAGCCGCCGCCGCATCGCGACGCCCATCAACAGCGCCAGCGGGATGGTGGCGGCGATGGTGAACAGGCCCCACGCGCTGTCGGCCAGCGCCTTGACCACGACCAGCCCCAGCACGGCGAGGATGATGACCATGATGGCCAGCACGCTGACCAGCGTCACCGCGCCGGCGAACGGCCCGATTTCCGCGCGCGTCATCTGGCCGAGCGATTGGCCGCCGCGCCGCACCGAGCAGCACAGCACCACCGTGTCATGCACCGCCCCGCCGAGCGTCGCGCCGATTAAAATCCACAACAGGCCGGGCAGGAACCCGAATTGCGCCGCCAGCACCGGCCCGACCAGCGGCCCCGGCCCGGCGATGGCGGCGAAGTGGTGGCCGAAGACCACCCAGCGGTTGGTCGGCACGAAATCGCGCCCGTCCTCGCGCGTCACCGCCGGCGTGGCGCGGGTCTCGTCCACCGCCAGCACCGTCGCCAGCAACCACGCGGAATGAAAACGGTACGCCAGCATGAACACGCACCCCGCGGCGACCACCAGCCACAGGGCGTTGACGTGTTCCCCGCGCCCGAGCGCCAGCAGCGCCAGGCAACCCAGCCCGGTCAACCCGACCAGCAGCCACGCCGACAATGACCAGCGGTTACGTTGCATGGTAAACACTATAGCAGTTCACCGCGGGGGAGGGGCATTTTTTTCACCACGAAGGCACTAAGGCACGAAGGGCGGCGGTTTTTTTAATAAAACTTTGTGCCTTTGTGTCTTGGTGGTGAAAAAGTATTTGCCCCTTTGATAAAGCATTGCATCGCGCTTGCAATTTTTCGGCAAACGGCAAGACTCCTCCCCTTTATGATTACCATCACCAACGGGCTGGCGGAAGGCCAGGTCTTGCAGCGCCGCGGACGGCACGGCGCGAGTGTCACCATCAGCGGCAGCGGCGCGCGGCCGGGCGTGATCACGGCCACCCTCAGCGGCCGGCGCGTCCCCACCGGCTGGCAGCGGCACCGGGTCGTCGGCAAAACCCGCGGCGGCGCGTTCACGGTCACGCTGGACCAGCTCCCGGTCGGCGGCCCGTACCGGCTGACGCTGACCGTCGGCGACGAGACGTTGACGGTGAAGTCTTTTTACGTCGGCGACCTGTGGCTGCTGGCGGGGCAAAGTAACATGGAGGGGTGCGGCGCGAACATTGCCAACCCGCCGAGTCACCCGCTGATCCGCGCCTTTTCCATGCGCCGCGAGTGGCGCCTGGCGGAGTACCCGCTGCACATCATGGGCGAGTCGCCCGACCGCTGCCACCACGTCGCCCGCCAATTGACCCGCGAGGAAGGCGAGGCGGCGCGCCGCGCGCGACCCAACGGCGTCGGCTGCGGCATCTGGTTCGCGCTGGAGATGTTGCGGGCCGGCGGCGTGCCGCAGGGCTTGATCTGCACGGCGCACGGTGGCACCAGCATGTCGCAGTGGGAGCCGGGGCAAATCATTGACGGCGAGCCGCAGATGTACGCCTCGGCGCTGGCGTCGTTGCGCGCGGTCGGCCAGCCGATCAGCGGCGTGTTGTGGTATCAGGGGGAGAGTGACACGGATCGCGCGAGCGCGGCGTTGTATGTGGCGCGGATGAAACAGTTGGTGGCGGCGTTGCGGCGCGATTTGCGGCAGCCGGCGCTGCCGTGGTTCACGGTGCAAATCGCGCGGGTCTATGGGCCGGGCGAGGCGGAGTCGTGGAATTTGATTCAGGAGTATCAGCGGCAGTTGCCGGGGTTGATAAGGAATTTGTCGGTGGTGCCGGCGATTGATTTGCCGCTGGACGACGGCGTGCATCTGTCCGCCGACGGTCAGCGCCTCCTGGCCGACCGCCTGGCGCGCGAGGCCCGGCGCGTGGTGTACGGCCTCCAGGAGCCGCCGCCGCCGAGCTTGAGGAAAATCGGCCGCCGCGTGTTCACCAAGACCGGGCACTGTTTGATTGACGTGGAATACGCCAACGTCGTCGGCGGCCTGCGCGCGGCCGGGGAGCCGCTGGGCTTCCGCGTGGTGGACGCCGCCGGGCGCGACACCGAGGCGGTGTTCCGCGTCAGCCTGCACGACCACATCGCGCGGCTGCATTGCTCCGGCAACCTCGTGCTGGCCGACGCCCGCGTGTGTTACGGCCTGGGCCGCGCGCCGGTGTGCAACATCACTGACGGGCGCGGTCACGCGCTGCCGGTGAGCGGGCCGCTGGACATCGGCGCCGCCCGCCCGCTGCCGCCGCGCGCCTGGTTGCCTTATATTACCACCTGGCGCGTCACGCCGCCGCTGACGGTGCATGAGCCGCTGGATCAAATCGCCGAGCCGGACGTCGCGGCGCTCGGCGGCGTCGTGCGCGAATACACGCAGGCCAATCACTTTGTCAACGAGCACCCGCACTGGGAGCGCCGCGCCGGCCAGGCGTATTTCGCCGCCGTGCTTGACGTGCCGGAGCCGCTGAAGGTGAAATTGTTGTTCGGCTACGACGGCCCGTTCCGGCTGTGGCTTGACGGCAAGGAAATCTGGCGCGACATGGCGGGCATTAACCCGGCGCTGGCCGACAAGCACGAGAAAGCGCTGACCTTGACGGCGGGCAAACACCCGCTGACCGTCGGCATGGATTTGAACCGCGGCGCGGCGTGGGGCTTCTTCCTGCGCCTGTTGCGGACGGATGTTTCGAGGCAGCAACTCGCTGACGGTGGGTGGAAGAAAATCGCTTACGCGATTTGAACTCAAATCGCAAAACTCAAATCGCAAAGCCACAATGTAAAACTCAAAACTAACTGATGCGGGAGTCTGGTTCTACCGGCGAGTTTAGCGTTAATCAGTTGTGGTTTTGAGATTTGAGATTTGAGTTTTGCGTTAACCTGCTCCTTCCATGAAACCGATACTGACTCCCGTCACCGCCGCCGTCCGCGCCAATCTGCGGCCCGGCGTCGTGCTGTGGCTGGCGCTGCTGGCCTTCGTCTTGGCCTGGCTCTTCAGCGCCGGGTTTCGCGGCGCGTTGCAATGGGTCGCCGACGCCAAGCAGGGCGCCGAGTACCGCTTCGCGTTCGGCGTGTACGTGCTGTTCGCCGCCGTGCTGCCGGAACTGTTGCAAATCGTCTTTTTCCAACAAGGTAGGCCGCGCTGGCAAAACGGACTGAACTGCGGCTTCGGCGTGTGGTTCTGGGGCATCCAGGGCGTCGCCACCCAGGGCTTTTACGACCTGCTGGCACTGTGCTTCGGCACCGGCGCCGACCCGCTGACCGTGACCGTCAAAACCGCCGTCAACATGGGCCTCTATTGCCCGGCCGGCACCGCCGCGGCGCTGATCGTGTTCAAGTGGCGCGAGCACGGCTACGCACTGTCAGCGTGGCGCCCGCTGACGACCGCGACCTTCTGGCTGACGCAATACCTGCCGCTGCAAGTCAGCGGCTGGATGCTGTGGATTCCGGTGTCGTTCGTGGTCTTCTTCCTGCCGCTGGCCTTGCAACTGCCGGTCACCGCGCTGATTTTCTGCTTCTGGGTGCTGATCTTCACCTTCGTCGGCCGCCGCGATGAGCCGGGAAAACCTTAATGCCAACCAGGCGCGAAGATTTTTTTACAAAGAGAACATGGAGGAATTGGAGGATGGCTGTTGATTGCAGCAAACCCTTCTCCAATAACTCCATGTTCTCCTTGTAAAAAAATTTCGCTAAAAAATCCAAAATTGTACTTGCGCCAATTTTTGTAATGCTTTAACTTGCGCTTGGTAATAGCAACAAATTAACGGAGCAAGTTATGATTAATAAAATACTATCGATGATTCGGCAGGGGCGTTTGATTTGGGTATGGCTTATCATTAGTTTGATTAATGCGGGGGGGGGGGCAGCTAATGTATTAGCAGTCCCTATCACTTGGACTGGCGCTGCCGGTGACAAGGAATTTGACAATGCCGGAAACTGGAACGGCGGCACACCCAACGGCAACACGATGACCTTCGGCGACGCCGGTTCCGGCACGCTGACCTTGAGCGCCACCGGCGCGTACACCGCCGCCACCTATGAGTGGATGAAATTCACCGGCACCAACGACCACACCAGCTACGTGATCACCGGCGGTACCTACAGCGTTGGCAACAACATCCGCATCATCAACCTCAGCGACGTTGACCAGTACCTCATGGGTGATTTTGTGGTCGCCAGTGGCCAAACATTCCAAGTGATGAACAACGGCGGCCACGGCAACATCCACCTCGGTCGCGTCATCATGAATGGCAATAATCCCGGCCTCACCGTCAACGCCAACGACAACGTGCCGACCGCCGGCCTGACCAGCGGCACGCTGTTCATCAACGAGGTGGTCACTAACGACAATTTTGCCGGTTTTCAAGGGCGCGTCATGAACAGTTATCTCCCGCGCATCGACTACGCGGACTTGCCCAGCATCAGCATCGGCAACATCACCGGCAGCGGGCGCATCAATTTTAGCCAGTGGTGGAACAGCGTCACGCTGACCGGCCACGCGGACGCCTCGACCCAGTCGTTCGACTTGGTCTCCAACATGCGCCTGATTCTGGACTACACTGCCGATGAGGGCAGCAAGCTCGGCGGCCGCGGCATCGGCGCCAATGCCGGCGGGATGATCCTGATCCGCGGCGGCACCGGCGCCGGCATCGGCGAAACCTCCAGCATCAGCATCAACAGCGGCAATGTCCGCATCCAGCGCGAGGCGGGCAGCACGGCCACCTTCGTGTCCGCGGCTTGGCGCAACGGCGACATGCGCGGCACGCTTGATGTCAACGCTGACGGTGTCTTTGGCACCACGAATACGGGCGGGGAATATTTCAACGCCGCCGATTCCGGCGCGGCGCAGGCGTTCATCACCATTGGCACGGACGGGGTGGATCGCAACTTCGCCAAGCGCGGCACTAATAACTTGTATTACGCCTTCACGGGCACGGACTACACGGCGTTCGCCAGTTCTTTTTGGAACGGCGCCGCCATCGGCCTGCTCGCCGGCAGCGGCAGCATCGCCCTGGGACCCGGCAGCGAGGCCGGCTCCCGGTACGCGGGATTTAAAATCTCCGGCCACGCCACCAGCGGCGACCTGGCGGATAACACGCTGGCGCTCGGCGATTATCAGTTGCAACTGCTCGCCGGCGGGTTGATTTTCACCGGCAAATACGATTACGAAATCAGCGGCGCGGCCGGCAGTATCGCCGCCAACAACGGCGAGTTTTTCGTCTGGACCAGCGGGGTCGGCGATCTCGTCATTTCCTCATCCATCATGGGCACCAGCGGCCTCACCAAGTCCGGCGCCGGCACGCTGATCCTGGGCCGCGACAACCTCGCGCTCAACGGCCGGCGCGTGACCATCAACGCCGGCACGCTGGTCATGGGCAGCGACTACGCCCTCGGCGAGACCGCCATCCTCGGCGTCAACGGCGGCACCCTCGCGCTCAACGGCCACAACCTCACCGTCACCGAGTTGCGCGGTTACGACTTCTACAACAGCCGCATTGAGAATTCCGCCGTCACCACCAGCACGCTGACGCTGGGCGGCGCCGGCGATTATTCCGGCGCCCAGTACACCAATTTCTCCGGCAACCTGCGGGTGTTGGTCACCAGCAGCGCCGGCGGCTTCAGTTTCAATGTCGCCAACGACCACACCGGCGGCTTGGAATTCAAGGGCAACGTGTCGCTGGTCGGCAAAATCGGCGTGACCCCGACCAATATTTTCGGCGGCATCACCGTCGGCAGTAATCAGCGGATTTACCACCGCGAGGCCATGGGCAGCGGCGGCTTGTTCTTCAGCGGCACCGCGGGAGTCCTAACCAGCATGGGCGGGGTGGGCAAGAACGACGGCGTTTACACGGACCTCACCATCAGCGGCAAGGACAACATGCTGGGGATCGATTCGGACGACACGCGCTTCCGCGGCGCGTGGCACGGCGCCGCCGATGCCGAGATGTCGCTGCTGCACAACTTCGGCGGGCGCACGATATGGGTGCAGGGGGACATGAGTGATTATGCCGGCAAGCTGTATCTCATCGCCGCCCGTCCGCGCGACAATCGTACCACCGACGGACGCTTTCAACTGACCGGCACCGGTGCCAACCTGGAAAACACCGCCGTGGTGCTCGGCTTCAGCGGCACCAGCTATTTGGACGGCACTTTGACTTACGGCTACAACCTGACCTTTTTGGAACTGGCCGCGCCCGGCGCCTATAAGGTGGGCAGCCTGGCGTCCGTTTACATTGACAAGAACCAGGCCGACGGCGGCATGTCGCCGTATCTGCCGGAAGACCGGGACGGCACGGTTATGGTTCGCGCCGTCGGCGACAACGGCGCGTACAGTTTTGAAATCGGCAATCGCGGCGACAGCACCGTCTTCGACGGCCACATCACTAACAACGCGCAATACACCACCACCAATGAGCCTGGAGTTTCCGACCAAAAGTACGTTGGCTGGACCGACACCGACGTGAACCACGTGGTGTCGCTGACCAAGGTGGGCACCGGCACGCTGAACCTGACCAACCTGAACACCTACAGCGGCAGCACCACCGTCAGCGGCGGCGTGCT
>JAISBF010000222.1 GCA_031266335.1 Verrucomicrobiales bacterium | reverse complement strand
TGATTGTCAGCGTCGAGTTGCCAGATGAGGCCGGCGCCGAGTTCGGCTCTGACGCCGTCGGTGTTGGCGCGGGTGTGTTGGTAGCCGTTTCTGATGGTGCCGCCGGTGCAGATGGTTTCTACGCCGCTGATCTTGATGTAAGGTTGTAACGCGCCGCCGTTGGTGAGGTTGATGGTGCGGCCAAACAAGCTGCCGAGGCGGAGTTGCAGGGCGTCAAGGTCTTGGGCGCTGATGGTCATCGGGCCGGCGGTGTAATCCTCGGCGAGGATGTGGAGGTAGTTGACTTGAAACTGAGGTTCGACAAACCAGCCGTCCTGGAAGGTGAATTTGTTGCCGATTTCGAGGCTGCCGCCGATATTTACATCGCTGTAGCTGGCGGTGAGTTGGGTGTTGTCGTAGGGGGCTTTCAGGTCGTTGTCAATGCTGGCGGCTTTGAAGGTGGCATCAATGTAGAAGCCGCTGCTGTGGAGCCAGGTGGCGTAGAGGCCGCCGTAGTAGCTGTTGAGTTCACCGTCGGTGTTGGGGGTGCGGTAGTCTATATCGCTGCGGCCGTAGCCGGCGAAGACGCCGAGATAGAGGTCACTGTCAGTGGACAAGGTGAACTTATGGTCGGTGCCGAGATCGACGCCGTAGATGAGTTGTTCGTAGGCTTTGCCGGAAACTTGGCTGCCGATGTTTAACTGTTGGCCGTAGCTTCTGAGCCAGATGTTTTCGATGAGGCTATGGTATGGAACGCGGACATCCTTGTCCGCCAGCGGGCGGGACGCCCGCGCTCCATAGCGCAATTCACCCATGCGTTTGAGCAGGCTGTTTTGCTGGGCGAACCACATGCTTTGCTGGACGGCGATGGCGCTGTTTAACACCGCGCCGGCGGAGCTGGTGCCTTGTTTGATGAAGTGGTCGCCGTCTTTGATGATGGTGTCGATACCCCAGTCGATCGGATCCCATTGCCAGTGCTCGGTGCCGTCGCCGCTGACGATGCCGGGGAGGACTTTGTTTGGGTCGGCTTTACCGTTGCCGGTGGTGTTGATGTGGACGGTGCCATCACCGTCAGCGGTGTCGGTGATGGTGAGGGAACCGCCCGCGCCGGTGTCGCTGTTGACGCTGATGTTGACGGTGCCGGTGTGGGTCAGGTTGTCGAAGATGACTTCGTAATCGCCGATGTTCCACACGCCGTGGTTTTCGCCGTAGTTGCCGTGGCTGTCTTTGTTGAAGGTCCACGCGCTGTCTTTGCCGATGATGAGGTCGCTGTCCGTGATGCCGCCGGTGCCGGTGGAATTGTTGTCGAGGGTGATGACGAGGGCCCCGTCGCCTTGGTTGATGACGTCACTGGTGATGGCGCTGTTGTTGAGGTTCACGGTCAGGACACCGCTGCCGGTGTTGGTGATGTCACCGTGGAGTCCGCTGCCGGCGCTGACGGTGAGGTTGGCGGTGCCGGTGAAGGTATCGTTGACGGTAATGCCACCCGCGCCGCTGGTATCCACATTGTCCAACGTGACGTTGAGGGTGTTGCTGCCGCTCACCGTCAGCAAGTTGCCATCCCCGGTCGCGGCGATGGTGCCGCCAGTTATCGCCAAGGTGCCGCCCAGCGCGACAATCACGCTGGCCGTCCCGCTGTTGGTAATGTCGCTGTCCTGGATTTTCACCTCTCCGCCGACGCTGTTCACGCCCACACCGGCGTTGGAATGTACGGTGCTGGATTCAATGACGACGATACTGTCGCGGGCACTCTCCACGGCGGTTAGTT
Organism: Verrucomicrobiales bacterium; assembly: GCA_031266335.1. GTDB lineage: Bacteria > Verrucomicrobiota > Verrucomicrobiia > Methylacidiphilales > JAAUTS01 > JAIRPN01. The sequence continues at coordinate 26,867 of JAISBF010000222.1, read as the reverse complement.
CGCTGGTGAGGGTCAGGTTGCGCGCGCGGATTTCCCCGCCGGTTATGGCCAGCAAACCGCGAGTGGTGGCCGCACCGTCCGTAATCACCGCGCTGTCATTGATGTGGATGACACCAGAACCGGAAGCCAGCAAGCCGTGTCCTTCCGGCCCGCTGGCGTGTAGGGTCACCAAGCTGGCGTTTATTGTGCCGCCGGAGTGTGTCCACAATCCCCTGGCATCCGTACCGGCGGTGGCCAGGGTACCGCCGGTTATCAGCAAGGTCGAATCCTTCTCCACGAAAACAGCCGAGGCAAAAGCTTCCACCGTGGTGATATTCACCCGTTGTAACACCCCGCTACTAGATCCAGACACCGACACCCCTAGCCCCACATAACCCACGGTGTTAATTTCGGTATCAGTCAACGACAGCCATCCGCCATTGTCCACACGGGCACCGGCATGAGGGCCTTGTGGTACGCCGTTTCGTATGCTGCCGGACCCAACAGTACGGAGAGTAATGTCCGTGCCGTTGTAACTGGAATCGCTGCCTGTCACCCACAAGGCCGGGGTGTTGAGACTGTCGGTGCTATAACCGGTGCCGGACTGGGTGACGCTGGAACCGCTGACGAGGAACTGTCCGTTGGGTTGTAATTGCGCCAGCACATTCAACGCGGAGACGCTGAGGGCGCAGAGGAGGGTTAGTGTTTGGGTTAGTTTTTTAACTCCGGCCGCGAAGACGCGAAGGGTGGGGGATGGTGGGGTTCATGTGGGTGTTTTCTATTGGTTGGTTGGTTGTTGGTTGATAGTTTTTAATGGCCACAAAAAAACACAAAAAGTACAAAGAATTTTTACCGGGAGAACATGGAGTTCCTGAAGGTTTTAAAAAAGAATCTCCGTGTTCTCCATGATCTCCCTGTAAAAAAAATCCTTCGCGTCTTGGCGTCTTCGTGGCCGGAGTTTTGGTTAGATTTTTTCTTCCTCGACGGTGATGTCTCTGCCGACGATGACTTTTTCGACGACCGGTTTGCCGGGGTGGGCAGGCCGAGGCGTTCACGGATGCCGGGCAGGACGCCGACGTATTGGCCGAGGGAAGAGACTCTATCGACGGGAATAGGGGCGGTGAAAGTGGCCGGGGTTAACGCAATTTCAAGACACAGCTCCGCCAGGGAAAAACGAGTTAAGGTTGCGCGTTGCGCGGATTTTATTTTTTTACCGCAGAGGCGCGGAGACGCGGAGTTTTTTTAAATAATTTAATCTGCGTAATCTGCGGATTAACTATCCGTGTTCATCTGTGTCCATCGGTGGTTAAAAAAAATCGTGTGTTCAGCCCGTGCCATGATTTAATAACCCGCATGAGCAAATGGGAATTTTTGGCAGAGTTGTTGCATCTTCACGGGCCGTCGGGTTGGGAGACGCCGGTGCAGCGGCGCTGGCTGGATTACGCGCGGGAATACGCGGACGAGACCGGCACGGACGCTTACGGCAATGCCTTCGCGGTGCTCAATCCCGCCGCCGCGCGACGGGTGTTGGTGGTCGGTCACGCGGATGAAATCGGTTATCAAGTCCGCTATATTTCCGATGCAGGGTTCTTGTATGTCGGTCGCATCGGCGGCGCGGATGTCGGCATGGCGCGCGGTCAGCGGGTGCTGGTACACGGCGAGCACGGCACGGTCAACGGCGTGTTCGGCTCGCTGCCGGTGCATTTGAAAAACGCGAGCGAGGAGAAATTGCCGAAGTTGCATGAGTTGTTCGTGGACATCGGCGCCGCGAGTGACGATGAGGCGCGTAAGCGGGTGCGCGTGGGCGACGCCATCACATTCGCGTGCGGCGTGACAAAACTCACCGACCGCGTGTGGGCGGCGCGCGCGGCGGACAATCGCGTGGGGGTGTGGGCGGCGGCGGAGGTGTTGCGGCGGGTGAAAAAGCGCGGCGTGAAGATCGGCGTCGCGGCGGTCTCGACTATTCAGGAGGAAAACGGACTCTACGGCGCGGCGATGGTCGGGCACTCGCTCAACGCCAGCGCCGCGGTGGTGGTGGATGTCGGCCACGCGACGGATACGCCGTTGTGCGATTTCAAGCGCGACGGCGAGGCGCGGCTGGGCAGGGGACCGATTCTCAGTCGCGGCTCGGTGAACCATCCGGTCATCGTCAGTGGGCTGGAGCGCGCGGCGCGCAAGGCGAAGATTGACTATCAGCTCGCCACTGACGGTCGCGCCAGCGGCACGGACGCGGACGCGATTTTCCGGCAGCAAGGCGGCATTCCGTCGGCGGTGGTAAGTTTGCCGTTGCGCTACATGCATTCGACGGTGGAAACTTTTCAACTCGACGATTTGGACCGGCTGGCCGAGTTGATTGCGCGGTATCTCGGCGGGCTGCAACCGGATGAAAACTTCACGGTCAGCGTGTGATAATCAGGCCCCGGACGGTGGCGGGCGCGATTTGCTGATTTTGCGTTTTGCACTTGGCCGTAAATCGGCGTAGTATATCTCGCCTTATGATTACCAAATTTCTGCACACCAGGTACCGGGTCAACGACTTGGAAAAATCCGTGGCGTTTTACCGCGACGTGCTGGGGTTGCGGGAAGTCCGGCGGCACACCTCGCTGCGCGGCTCGACGCTGGTGTTTTTCAAGGCCGCTGACAGTGAGGAGGAAATCGAGTTGTGCCATTATCCCGCCAGCGGGCCGGTGCAGGTGCCGGCGGATTTGACGCACTTGGCGTTCGAAGTGGACTCCATCGAGCAGTTCGCCAAACACACGGCGGCGCTGGGTTACCCGCTGTCGGACGGGCCGACGGTCACCGGCCGCAGTGTGATTGCGTTCATTGACGGGCCGGATGGCTATGAGTTTGAGTTGATTGAAAAACACCGGAATTAACCCAGCATGGCCCCCAGACCCCTCATCATCGCGCCGTCAATCCTGGCGGCGGATTTCGCCAACCTCGACCGGGAGGTGCGGCGCGCCGTGGACAGCGGCGCGGACTGGCTGCACCTGGATATCATGGACGGGCATTTCGTGCCCAACATCTCGTTCGGCGCGGACCTGGTGCGTACTCTGCGGCGCATCGCGCCGGAGGCCACGCTGGACGTGCATTTGATGATCGAGCAGCCCGACCGTTACGCGCGCAGTTTCATTGACAGCGGCGCGGACGTGCTGACCGTGCATCTGGAGGCGCATCATAATGTACACAAGACGCTGGAGCTAATCCGCGACATGGGCTGCCGCGCCGGCCTGGCGATCAATCCGCTGACGATGGTGGAAAACGCGTTGCCGCTGTTGCCGCAGATTGATTTGCTGCTGTGCATGACCGTTAATCCGGGGTTTGGCGGGCAGGCGTTCATGGTTGAAGTGCTGGAAAAAGTGCGGGCGGCGCGCCGATATATCCGCGAACACGCGCTGAACGTGGACCTTGAGGTGGATGGCGGGTTGAACAACGACACGGCCGGCCTCGCGGTGACGGCCGGCGCCAATGTCATCGTCGCGGGCACTTTTTTGTTCAAGCAGAAAAACATGCGGGAGGCGGTCGCCAACTTGCGCAGCAAGGCCACCGAGATAACCGCCGCGGGTTGATTTTTTATTATGCCAAGCAAGCTGACACGGAATTTTTGCATTATCGCGCACATTGACCACGGGAAGACGACGTTGTCCGACCGTTTGTTGCAGCGCACCGGCACGGTGTCCAATCGGGAAATCGAGGATCAATATCTGGACGCGATGGATCTGGAGCGCGAGCGCGGCATCACCATCAAGGCGCATCCGGTCACGATGCACTATACGGCGCGGGACGGGAACAGTTACAAGCTGAACCTGATCGACACTCCCGGTCACGTGGATTTCACCTACGAAGTGTCGCGGTCACTGTCAGCGTGCGAGGGCGCGGTGGTGCTGGTGGACGCGGCGCAGGGAGTCGAGGCGCAGACGGTCGCCAATTATCATCTCGCGGTCAAGCAGGGGCTGAAAATCATCCCGGTCATCAACAAGATTGATTTGCCTAACGCCAATCTGGAGGCGGTAAAGCAGCAGTTGGAGGACATCCTGGCCATTCCCGCGGAGGAGGCGATTCTGGCCAGCGCGAAGGCGGGCATCGGCATCGAGGAGATTTTGGAGGCGGTCATCCAGCGCGTGCCGCCGCCAGTGTCAGCGGGTGACAACAAATTGCGCGCGCTGGTGTTCGACTCGGTGTTCGACACTTACCGTGGCGTGGTGGCTTATGTGCGCGTGGTCAGCGGCGAATTGCGCGCCGGCACGCCGATTTTGCTGATGCAGACCAACCAGAAATACGAGGTCAAGGAAGTCGGCATTTTCACCCCCAAGCCGGTCAAGGCGGGGATTTTGCGGGCAGGGGACAGTGGTTACGTCGTCGCCAACATCAAGACCACCGCCGAGTTGAAAATCGGCGACACCATCACCAGCAGCGTCCAGCCCGCCACCGACGCGCTGCCCGGTTTCAAGGAAGTGCATCCGATGGTGTTTGCCGGCATTTATCCCATCAACAGCGCCGATTTCGAGGCGCTGAAGGTGGCGCTCGGCAAGCTGCAACTCAACGACTCGGCGCTGACGTTCATCCAGGAAAATTCCGTCGCGCTGGGGTTCGGCTTCCGCTGCGGCTTCCTTGGGCTGCTGCACATGGAAATCGTCCAGGAGCGCCTGCGTCGCGAGTACGAGATGGATATTATTTCCACCTATCCGAGCGTGGTTTACCAGGTGCTCAAGACCAACGGTGAAATCGTCGAGGTGGACAACCCGACCTTCATGCCCGACCCGACCTTCATCGAGGAAATCCGCGAGCCGATGGTCAAGGCGTTCATCATGATTCCGGGCGAAAATATCGGCGACGTGTTGCAATTGGTGCGCGACCGGCGCGGCGAATGCCTGCACACGGAATCGCTCGACAGCCGGCGCGTGATGCTGACCATTGACATCCCGCTGAACGAGATTCTGGTGGATTTCAACGACAAAATCAAAAGCATGACGCGCGGCTACGGCTCGATGGATTACGAGTTCGCCCCGTACCGGGCGTCCGATCTGGTCAAGCTGGACATTCTGGTCAACGACGAGCCAATGGACGCCTTTTCGACCATCGTGCATCGAGAAAAAGCCGCTGCCCGTGGCCGGCAAATCACGGCGAAATTGAAGGAAGTCATCCCGCCGCAGTTATTTAAAGTCGCGCTGCAAGCGGCCATCGGCGGCAAAATCGTCGCCCGCGAGGACGTAAAAACCGTCGGCAAGAACGTCATCGCCAAGTGCTACGGCGGCGACATCACGCGCAAACGCAAGCTGCTCGAAAAGCAAAAAGAGGGCAAAAAGAAGATGAAACAATTTGGGAAGGTAAACATCCCGCAGGAGGCGTTTCTTGAAGTGCTAAAATCCTCCAATTAAACCGGATAACTCGATTTTTATGCCAAACAAAAAGGAAGCCAAAAACTTTTTACAGTTTCTACAGAAAAAGTGGAACTATTCTCGTGACTTGTTGAAACCGAATGACTTGGAAAAGGTGTCGGCACTAAAAACCGACCTGGCTAAAGTCGTCAGCGGCCGACTGCCCAAAGACGCGGCCGCCAAGTTGATCGAGCAGACTCCGGGGCAATTGGAACGCTTTTGGCCGGGTTGCACCAAGCCCAATTCATGGGCTGAAAACATCGAGGTGCTGTTCGTGGCGCTGGTGGTGGCCTTCGCCTTGCGCTGTTATTTTGTTCAGCCATTTAAAATTCCAACCGACTCCATGAAACCCACCTTATGGGGCATCTATCCGGAATCCGTTGAAAAAAGGTCGCCCAATATCCTGAAAAGAATCCTTGATTACGCCGTCAGCGGCAAGAGTTATCATATCTTGCTCGCGCCGGAAGACGGTAAAATCGAGGGTGTTCGTCCCGGGCCGTCGTACCTGTTCATCGACACCACCTTAGTGAAATTTGCTGGCAAAGAGTACAAGTTGTGGACCGATTACACCTCATTTATCAAGATGCTGCCGCAGCATTTCAGGACAACCTATAAAAAAGGCGAAGTCATTGCCAATTTCTCGGTGCAAGCCGGTGACCACATATTTGTCAACAAGTTGAGTTATCATTTCCGGTTGCCCAAACAGGGGGAGGTTTTTGTTTTTACCACCAAGGATATCGCCGGCTTGCAAGACCAAACTCATGGCGTCACTCAGTATTATATCAAGCGCTGCGTCGGCACTCCCGGAGTGACCTTGCGATTGGAAGAACCGTATCTTTACTCTGATGGACAGATTCTGGCTCATCGACGGGCCTTTGAACGCATCTATTCAAAGCAAAACGGCTATAACGGATATGTTTGGCCCCAAGGAAGCACGGCAGCGTACTTGGTATCCGCCAACGATGAAGTTTATATTCCCGAAGACAAATTTTGGGCCATGGGCGACAACAGCGCCAACAGCCTCGACAGCCGTTACTGGAAATATGTGCCAAGGAAAAACCTAGTTGGCACCGCCTTGGTGGTTTACTGGCCGATCACCAAACGATGGGGTTTAATCCAATAATTCACATCCGGTATTTACTTCGCACAATATCTGTTGTATCAAATAGCGGATTTTTTTCATTATTATTAACATAGTTTACAATGAGTTTGTGTCCGCTGACAGTCAGTAATCTCCCCCAATTCAAAACCGGATCATCGCGCTCGCCCGCGCGTTGGTACTTTTGGCACAGCGGTGTCCGGTTTGGGAATTTCCTGGGTTCTTTTCACCGGCAAGCCGAACGCTGACAGTGTGTTGAACCGAATTTTGCCGCCGTCCACCTCCATCAGCGTCGTGCCGAGCATGTCGTTGATGAGATAACGACCCGACCGAAAATCCCCGATGCGCGCGACATACACCGCCACGCCGCCGCTGATGTGCGGCTCGATCACGTACACCTCGTGGTTGCGGCGCAACAACCCCAAGCCGTCCCACACGTACACGTCCGCCACTTGCATCCGCGTCTGGCAGGCATTCGCGCACAGCGCCTCGTCTTCCGTGCGCAGGCCGACCAGTTTCAGCAATTGGGCAAAAGCGCCGCTCTCGTCCTTGCCCTTGACGGCCACCGATGGTTTGAGCGCCTCCGCCAACAATGAACTGTCCACCGGCCCTTTCACCGCCAGATGCCCGTCCGGGTAATAATCCAGCGCCACCGCCCCGCTGGCGCTGATGTTGCCCAGGCCCTGACGCTCGATGGTCACCGGCTTGTCCAGCCAGCCGTATTGGTTGACAGTTTGGCCGGTGAGATTGTCGGCGCTGACGGTCAGTCGTCCCGCCGGGTCGTAGGTGTAATTCACCGTGCGCCCGCCGCCCTCCATTGAGATCAATTGGTTCGCGGCGTTGTATTTCAGCGCGGCCCGTTCGCCATAGACCATTTTTTCCGTGATGTTTCCCGCCGGGTCGTAAGCGTATTTTTCCAGCGGCTTGGTTTTCTTTTGGTCGCTGAACACCCCGGTCAGCCGGCCGGCCGCGTCGTAACCGAACCATTGCGTTTCCCCGTTCCAGCCGCGGCTCACCAGTTCGTTCCCCTCGTCCCACGTGTATTCCAGCGCGAGGGCCTGTTGCCGCGGCACGCCGCTGTAGGTGATTTTCGTCAGCCGGCCCTGATCGTCATGGCGATAGTCGGCGCGAATGCCGTTGTGGTACAGCCGTGTTGCCAGCCGGTTTTGCGTGTCATATTTCTGCGTGAACACCGGCTGCCCGTTGCCGCGAATGCCGGTCAGTTTGCCCTGCGAATCGTATTGGTAATCGGTCTGTTGCAGGATGTCATACTTCGGCTTCGTCGCGGTTTTGTCGCTGGTCACGGTTTCCGCCAGCACGGTCTGTGTTTTTTGTCCGCGCGAGTTGTATTTATAGCGAATCACCTGCCCCTTCAACCGTTGCTCCTTGTTTCCCAATGCCTGTCGCAGGTCGATCATCTGCAAGACGGTCACGCGATTTTGATAATCGTACTTTTTCTCCACCAGAAAGGTCGGCGTTTCCTCGCGGGTCACTTGTCCCCTGGCGTTGTAGGTGTAGCGCACCTGTTGCCCCGCCGCGCCGTAGTCAATCAGCCACGGCCGCCCGCGCTCGTCGTACTCGTAACGCACGGTCTGCGCGCCGTTGGTGCGTTGCGTCAGCTTGCCGTCCTTGTTATAGGTCCATGTCAGCGTCTGGCCCAGCGGGTTCTTCTGCTCGACCAAGTGACCGTAAGCGTCGTATTTGAAGGTGATTTTGTTGCCGTTGGCGTCGATTTGCGCCGTGCGGTGCCCTTGCGCATCGTACTCATACTTGGTGACAATGCCGCCGGGCAGGATTTCCGCGACGATATTGCCTTTCAGGTCGCGCTCCAGTTTCTTCGCGCGATTCTTGCCGTCTTTTTCCCCCACCACTTTGCCGTCCAGATCGTATTCGTAGGCGGCGAGCAATTGGTTGTTTTTCCGCACCTCCTGCACCTGGCCAAGCTCGTTGTAGGTGAACGCCGTCTCGCTGCCGTCCGGCGCGGTTTGTTTGTTGATTTTGCCGAAAGGATCGTATGCCAGCTTCAGCGTCTGCGGTTTGGCCTCATCGTCAGCGCCGCCCTGCGTCACTTCCGCCACGCGACCGTACTCGTCGTACTGCAACGTCAGCGCCCCGGCGTCCGGCGGCTTGACGCTGGCTAATTCACCGAATTCATTGTAGCTGAATTCCGTGACGTTCCCCTCGCCGTCCGTTTGCGCGATCAATCTTCCGCGGTTGTCGTAGTCCATCTCGGCGATGACTTCCGCCACCCGCGGTTCGTAGCCGCGCGAAATCCGGACCGGTTTGGGATCGAAGGCGGTGGTCTTGATACCTTTGCCGTATTTGCCCTGGAACAGCGGCGTATAATAACCGTCCCGCCGATACTCGTAAAAAGTCGAGACGCCGTCACGGTCAGTGGTTTGGGTCAGCCAGCCGGTTTTCTTGTCGTAACGGTACTGCATCACCCGTTCCCCGTCCTGATACAACGCGCGGATGCGGCCTGAGTACGGCAGCCCGTTGCCGTAGTATAGCGCCTTGGTCTCCTTCCCGTAGGCGTTGGTTATGGCAAACAGGTTGTCCTTGACGCCCACCTTCAGTGATTGTTTGAGACCGTTGTCATCCTCAGCGGTGACGGTGTACGGTGGTGGATTGTTGCCTTGCTGCCAGCCGTTGGGATTGGTGCTGTAGCTGTAACGGTAAGTGCCGTCGTCCTCGATGAAATAATTCGCCGGATTCCGCTTCGGGTCGCCGCCCTCCACTTGTTTTTGACGCGGCTCGAAAAACTTGCACTTCAGCGTCAGCGGCTCGCCGTAGGGAATCAGCTTCACCGACTCGCCGGGCTTGACCGGCCACTTTTCCGCCCGCGCTTTTTCCACCTCGTTCAGTACTCCGCTGCGCTCGTCATAATAAAAATTCAACGACTGCCCGTCGCCCGGCTGGTCCCAGCCGATTAATCTGCCGTGGAGCTTTTCCTCGTAGGCGAAGCGATGCAGCAACGGCCCGATTTCCATCTGGACACAGCGGTGCTGCTCGTCGTAAGTACAGGCAATCAGGATCAGCGGCGTGGTCATCCCGTCCGGGTCGGTTTGCTCCACCCGCTGCAGGTCGCCTTTCTGGTAGATAAAGTTCAGCGTCTGGCCGGTCGGCGATTCCACGGAAATCAAGCTGCCGTCCTGATACACATACACCCAACCCTGCTCATTGAAAATCAGGGTGATTTTGTTTGACTTAAAGGTCATTCGCCAGCTTTTGCTCAGTGAGGAATAATTCCCCTTGTCCTTCGGATCTGGCGCGAACAACAGCGTATCCCCACCCGGTTGCGTCCACTTTATCACCGTTTTCCCAAGTGGTGCGATGCTGCTTTCCAACTGCGGACACGACCATTGGCCAAGGAATAACCCCGTCTTGTCATCAACAATGGGATTATAAACTAACAGGACGGGAATCTGTACTTCCATCCCCAACTTTGCAGTACCCAATTGATACTGCACGTTCCACCCACCACTGGCAGCAGCGTGACCAAGATATTTTTGTTGGGATTTCCAAACTAAATCAGAAAAAGAATTTTGTGTTAAGCCGACTAATAATAACCCGATAACATAACTACGAAGATTTCTCATTAAATTTTTACTATTCACTCAGGTTATTTTCATCTCTTTATATTTTTGTACACTATTCACATCAAATTCGATTTAATAAGGATACAAAATTCATCGTATTTAAATTTAGACAACATTTACTTTATTTATTTCTCAAAATACACTTCCCCATTTTCGTTAAACCTTTGATTAATTTGTCCCTTTTTCCCTCCTATTTGCATATTATATGCGCTTTTGATTATGCCTGTCGGATAATAATAAATATCACTTATTAAATTTCCATTTCCATGGTTTGATATTTTTATGATTTTTCCATTCTTATCAAATGATATGATATTCTTTATATTGCCTTCAACGAATGAGACAATGTAATGAAATTCCCCGCTTTCATACCAACCATAGCAGGCACCATGTGCTTTCTTATTAACTATAGGCACTTCCGATTTTAATTTGCCTGATTTATAAAAAAACTGTTGGTATGTAATTCCATCTTTCTGAACCACCTTACCCAACTCTTCTGCATAACCAGTAAAAGCAGAAGCTATTATCATCAATAAATTTACAAGGAGAAAAGTTTTCATTTTTATTTATTCGTAAAATAAAGGATATTTATTTCCAGGAAATTCGGAGGCAAACATATCAATCGTCGGTGGGTTATTCACAATTTCAGTAACTATTTTATTAAGATCGGTAGGATTCACGCCAAAAGGGCTGCTAGAAGAAAAAAGACTCAAAGTCCATCTAACAATGGAGTCGACTAATCCTTCCAAAAGGGTCTGATAACCAGGAACACTAGACGTAAAACCAGTTCCAGCATAAGGACCTTGACTCAAATTACCTGCTACTGTAATGCTATATGTCGCCTCTCCAACTTTAACTTCACCATTATCGAATGGACTATCGAATGACATAGACACAGTAGCACTCCATTTGGATGAATACGAATCTATCAAAGCTTGCCCGCTATCACTGTTTGCCGCCACTATTGGAGTATAGTCTGTTAATTTGGGGGTAACAGAAAAAGATGCTGTTTCAAAGTCTGGAATACCAGGAACGCCTTGAGGTTTTGCCCCCATTAATCCCAATGGATCTAATCCAAGTACTGGAATTGGAGCATAACAGTAATTATTTGCTCCATCTGGGAATCCAATCAGATCCATTGTCGTCCACCGCTGTATTTCGGGATTGTAGGATCGGTACTTAAATAAATAACCTAAATCCGCATCATACGGTTTACCCGTGTAAAAGTTCATCTCACTGTCAGCGACGGCTTGGATTCCACCCCGCGCCTGCTGCGTGGCTTGCTCTGCCCGCACGGCGTCCCAGTACGCCTGCGATTGCCCCGGGACGCCCGGGTCATTATCCGTTACCAGCGCAGGCATTTTCGCCCAACCGCTGACCGTTACCGCTAACACACCAACTAACCCCAACATCATCCGTTTCATCGCGACTCCTTTTTTATTTTCCGAACCTTGGCTGCCGGTACAATCGGCACCGGAGCTAGGTTCGCTCATTCATTACGAGGATATTACGACATAGGAACGGGAATGTCAAGCGACTATTTTACCGTCGGCCAAAATTTATTTGCCAGCCAGCCGATCAGCCACGCAAGCCCTCTAGCATAACTATCAGCGTCAATAGTCCTTCCCTTACGCCAAGCACTCCACGGTCACCGCGCCGTATTCGATATGCGGTTCCCTGTCATAGGATTGCGCCACAAGATCCGGTCGATTGGATCCCACCGCTCGCTCAGATGACCGTCAGCGTCGCACCTGAAGGTGAGTTGGTTGCCGTGAGTTTTTTCCTCATAGGCAAAAGCGGTGGGGCAACAGTCCAGATTTCCATCTGGACACCAACGGTGCTATTCGTCATAAGTGTGAACAACCAAGATCAGCGGCGCGGTCATCCCATATCCCATCCGGGTCGCTTTGCTTTATTCGCTGAAAGTCACCTTTCTGACAGGTGAAATTCAGCGTCTGCTCGGTCTGCGATTCCACCGAAATCAACGCGCTGCCCTGATGGACATACACCCAACCCTGCTCGTTGAAAATCATGGCAATTCTGTTCGACTTGAAGGCCATCCGCCAGTCTTTGGCCAGCGAGGAATAATTGCCCTTATCTTTCGGGTCGAGCGTGAACAGTAATTATTTTTCACAAATTGTTATTCTGCAAAAATACTTCTATATGGGATCTGATAAAACATATCCTTTAACGCAGTGTCTCGAGTTTTAATAATTTCAGTAAAAATTCTTATATATTCTCTTTGAGATACCGACATATCTTTTCCGGCAAGACTAATCAACTCAATGATTTTTTCTTCATCCGCCTTACCACTGTCAATCAATGTGTAATCTTTAAGTTCCACTTTTTCTTTTTCATTGTAAAAAGTGTATTCAATCCATACTCCTTTAATTCCCCTTGACTTTTTTGAAATAGAGTAACGATCCCCATTTTTTTCGCCGGCAAAATCTCTCATGAGAACATCAAGTAATTTATGCTTGGTATCGTTAACATAAAACGTAAAAACAAGTGAACCGCCATCAAAAATTACCCCGACTTTCTTGAAAATAATTTTCGTGACCTTTTGTAATTCTTGTTGATTATCTAATGTTTTACAAGGTGAATTAAAAATTGCTCCAAATAGAATGAAGCATACTGATAGTAATTTTATAATAAATTTATTCATATAAATAGTCCATTATAGCCTAAATCCGCATCATACGGCTTACCCGTGTAAAAGTTCGTTTCACCGTCAGCAGCGGCTTGGATTCCACCCCGCGCCTGCCGCGTGGCTTGCTCTGCCCGGCCGCGTCCATTGCATTTACTTATTAGTTTCCAGGGAGAATGATTTTGTTTCCTTGCTGCGTATAAGTACACTATCAAATGTTATATTTTGTCTGCCATAGGTGGTTTTATTAGGATCCTTGTTCTCCATATAAAAATAAATGGTTCCAAGTATAATAAATATAGCAAAAAACATACAATACCATTTTAAAAAAGTTTTCATATTAATGATTCAGTATTTAACCACAGATTAACACGGATGGACACGGATTACTAGCGGTTCCGCGTAAAAATCTTCGCGCCTTGGCGTCTTCGCGGCTGGAGTTACTTAATCCGGCGGCGGCAATTTCCACGCCTCGGCGATTTCCTCCGTCGGCAGCCACACCCGGTATTCTTCCGGCACCTCTGCCGCCCGGTCAATCGGCACGACCCGCTGCGTGTCATAATTGCCGATAAATTTCGCTTCCCGTTGGAACAAGTCGCCGCCGGGCGGTTGTTTCAGCTGGTCTTTGAGTGTCAGCGCGTAGGCAAAAAACGCGTCCCGCAACGCCTCAATGTCAGCGCGCGTTTCGTGCCCCAAATCCTGTCCGGCCTTGAACAGCACCGGGTAACCCGCCGCCCGGCATTGCTGGTAAAAAGCGACGGCGTTATCATAACCGACATCCACCTCGCCCCCCGTGATCAGCCACAGGCAGCGCCGGGCCTCCGGGGTCGGGCGGTCGTAACTGCCCGACACATGCGGGTTGACCGCCAGGAAATATTGCGGCAGCCGCAGCGCCAGCCGGTGCGCCCATTGCGCGCCGCGGGACATCCCGTACAGCAGATAATTGTCGCGCGGCAACCGGTGATTGGCGTGAAAAAACTCAACGCCCCGCGCCCAGGCCCTGGCGTAAAGATCAAACATCCTGTCGTCCATCTTCACCAGGCCCTTGTCCAGTTCGTCGCTGTTGCCGCCGGTCTGCCAGCGACCGGGCGTGGACCAGCTAATCACCGCCAGATTGTGCTTGGTGGCAAAGCGCAGCAATTGCACCGACGGCCAGCCCAGTCGTTCCACCGGCTGGTTGAGGTCATACGACAATTGCTGGATCAACACGTTCCGGTCCTGCGTCCAGGTGCAATAGGCCACCACGCCGCTGACGCCGGCGGCGTCCGGTTGTCCCGGCGGCAGCCGCAGGTACATTTTCAGGCTCGGCAATTTTTCCCCGGGCAAATCAATTTCCTTCTCCACCACCGTCGGCAGCGATTTTTGTTCCCGCTGGATTTTGCTCCACGCCTCCCCGGCGGCCTGGTCGGGAAGCCAGCTCCAGCCCGCGGACGGCTCCGCCAGCAGGCTCGGCTGCATCGCCTCCCGCGTGGCGATGTCCCGCCACTGCGGCGTCGCTGACGGTGACAACAGCGCCGCGAAATATTGCGCGGCGAAATCCCGTGTCAGCGCGGCGTCAATCGGGGCATAGCCGAGCCAGGTCCAGTTTTTTCCCGCGTTGCGCCCCGCGACAAAATAGGCGCGCGTCTGGTGGTGCCAGATGGAATCCGTGGCCGCCGCGATGATGCCGGGCATGGCGCCGCCGCTGTGCTGGCGCGGACTCGGCGGCCACAGCCGGCTGTCGTAACACATCCAGCCCTTCAGCAGCGGCAGGTTTTTGTCCGCGCAATCCAGCGCGAAGCGGTTGCCCGGCTCGTGGCGGCTGCAAATGAACACCGGCGTGTCCGGCCCGCCGACCTTGGCGGCGATTTGGGCCAGCAATTCCGCGCCGCCGTCAAACGGATTTTTCGGGGCGTTGAGGTTGACCCATTTGAAATTGACGAACGCCAGCGCCAGCCCGCGCTGCCTGGCGCTGTTTTGCCAGGCCTCGATTTCCTTCAGGGTCGAACCCGACGGATTGAGACCGTAATCCGGCGTCACCACCAGCACGCCCTTGACCGGTTGCCGCCCGCCAAAGTTCCATGCCTGGACCCGCGCTTCCTCCACTTGCTTGTACGGCCCCAGCGTGAAATTATCCTGGTCCTGCGCGCCGGCCGCGCTGACGGTCGCTAGCAAGCCGATGAATTTTAACCAATTATTATTCATGATGATTTCCCTATTCCTGCAACGCGCGCCAGGCCGCTGACAAATCCGCCGCCGGCAGCCACGACCATTGCGGGTCGCGCGCGCGCCGGCCATCGTCAGCGATTTGTCCCCGCCGGTCAAGCCACACACCGTCAGCGGCGGTCTTTTGCTGCAAAATCGCCGCGAAATATTCCCGCGCGAACCGCTCCAGCGCCGCTGACGGTTGATGTCCCGTGCGGGGCAGCGCCACCCACGCCCAGCGGTTGCCCAACCGCCGCCCGCGCTGGTAATATTCCAAACTGGTCTGATAGCGTTCATCGTCAGCGCCGCAGGCGACAATGCCCGGCGCGGCGTGATTGTCCGGCTGCGGCTCGTCCCACCACGCCGCCGAGTAGGCGCACCACGCCGTCACCCGCGCCGGCTGCCATTCGGCGAAACGCGCGGTGAAATGCGCCCCGCCGGAAAAACCGTACAGCAACAGCGGCAGTTTTTTGCCGTACGCTTTTTGCACGCACGCCAGCAGCGCGTCGCCCGACCCCTGACTGGCGTAATAATAGCCGCGGCCCAGGCGAAACAATTCCGGGTTCGACGCGAACGACAGCCCCGCCAAGCCCAGCCGATGCTCCCTGGCAAACGCCCGCCACTGCTCGTCGCGCAACAAATCCCCGCCGTTTCCGTTGAAGCCCGGACACAACACCACCACCGCGGCCGGCTGGTAATCGGTTCGCCACACATGCAAATCCGCCCGCTCCAGGTTCACCGGCAGCGGCACCGAGATTTTGCGAATATCCTGCGCGCGCAACCACGGCGGCACGCTGATGAACACGGCGGTCAATAACAACCAGCGGCTCATGGCGCCTGCTTTGGAAAACCACTGTTGTTTATCGGTGTTCATTGGCGTCCATCCGCGGTTAACCAGTCTAAAATTTCATCCCAATACCACTGCGCATTTTTCTCCGCGCCGCCCAGCGCCAGCACCCGACCGTCAGCGGGCCACGCCGCCAAATCACGCGCCGCCACCCGCGACGAAGTGACCACCCGCAAACCCGGCGGCGGCGGAGTTGCCGCCAGTTGCCCCGCCACCGCTGACGATGGCATGATAAACACCACCCGCTGACCGTCACCCGTCGCCGTCAGCACACACTGCCGTCCGCAATAAATCCGCATATCAACATTTCCCTCTCGTAGCGGGGTGGCGGCGCAACCGACGGGGTGTTTTAGCGTTGTTGCTCCATCGTCAGTGTCCTCGTAAACCGTCAACTCCGCCGCCAATCCCCGCGCCAAAATCTGTCGCATTTCCTTGCCGTGCGCCGCCCCCAGAACTTCAGCGTCCGCCCACAGCGTCACGTGTCCCATTGTCAGCGATTGTTGCCCTCGCAAATGTACCGCCGCCAACTCGCCGTTCCTAAAATCAAAACTCCGGCGCACCCCGTCCCGCGAGCGTTCCCAACATCCCGCGCCGTAAAGCAATCCCGTCATCGTCAGCGCCGCCGCGCCCCCGACCAGCGCCCGCCGCACCAGCAGCGGCCAATTTTTTTCACTTCGCCAAAACACCGTCGCCAGCAGTGCCACTGCCGCTGACGGTGGCAGCCACAACACCCACGACTCCATCGTCGTGCTAAAAAATCCCGCCACCAAAAACGCCAGCAGCGAACCGGCTGCCGCTGTTTTCATTAATCTGTGTTCATCTGTGTCAATCCGTGGTTGAAAATGATGCGTGGTTATTTTCCAAAACACCAAAAGTCCCGCCAAACACAAGCCCAGCATCATCAGTCCTTGTTCCGTGGCAAAAGTCAAAAAACTGTTCACCATCGTCCGGTACCCCGCCGTCGCCGTCAGCGGCTGGTACCAATCCATGTAAAACTGCCCCGACTTCCCCGCGCCCACCCCCAGCGGCGCATCCGCCAGCATCGCCAGCCCGCCGCGCCATAACGCCAGCCGATTTTGCACCGACGCGTCGCCGACACTCTCCACATGCCGCGCCCCCAGCCCGCTGACGATGAACATCACCGTCAGCGCCGCCACCATCAACAACCCGCCGAGCATCACCTGGCGCCAATGTCGATAAATAACGGTACGCAAACACCATAACACATACCCCTGCGAAACCGCCGCTGCCACCACCCCGCCGCGCGAATACGTTTTAATCAATAACCACCAGCCGCCCAGCAACAAAAGCAGTCCCGTTCCCCATAACCACCAACTCCGCGCTCTCCGCGTCTCCGCATTGAACGCCAGCAAACAAAACGGTAGCAAGCTCGCAATCAGCGCCGCCGCCTTGTTCGGGTTTTCAAAGCCGTAGGACCAGCGCAGGAGACCTTGATAATAAAAATCCATTACTTTAAACCGGATGAAGTTTTGTTCCTTGACACTATTTGATTACCCACTAATCATCGCCTGATTTCCTCAAAATCCCTATGGACCATCACGCAACGAAAAACTCTTTTGTGATATAACAATATCATTCTCATTAAAAACAATTTCAAAAAAACTCTCGCCTAAAAATGTTTTTTTGAACATGATTTCCCATTTGTTATTATTCATGATAAAAGCATCTTTTCTAATCTCATCAATGCTATCATAATATTTATTTACCGAATTAACTGAAATCCTTATTTTATTCTGCATTCCCCCGTAATCTTCGTAACAATAGCGAGAATGTGTGTCCAGAAAGTTAATTACTTCCTCACGACTTTTTCCTATTAAATTGATACTGTTATCATTATATGAACAGCCTAATATCATGGAAATGACACTAAATAAAATAAATTTTACTTTCACAATTATTCGAAAATTCAGTCTCAGTGAGGAGATAAAATTTTACTGCCGCCGCTTCCAACTGGCGTGAACTTTTTTCTCCTCGTATAAACAGCATTATTGTTTACTGTATATTCAAATGTTCCATAAACATTTTCACAGCGAAGCATAACTTCGTTCTCGCCATTTTCTTCAGGCATAATATAAATGATGTCCCTCGAAATAGGAGCATTGGGTAATGGAAATTTACTGGATTTTATATAGTTTTCAATTTCTTCAAGATTTGCCGGATAGCGCTTAAATTGTGATTTATATTCATTGATTACCAAGGCAATAGCTCGCAATTCCGGCAGCCGGTTGCCAGATTTTGAAAAATTTCTCATTTCAATATACGAAAAAATAATCCTGCCACCTAATATGATCGCGATTGCGCTTATAAAAAACAATATTATTAATTTAAATCTCATCGTAATTACTCCCACGCCGCTTGACAGATGAAATAAAATTGAGAAAAACAAATACTGAGATTAAAAATAAAGTGAAAGATAAAAAGAATTTATCAAAAAAACGAAGCCTCCATTTTTTCACCTTTTCAGACTTTCATGCTAGATTATTTAAAATAGTAATTAATCCTGGCCCCAAAAAACAAATTTACCATTCTGTTTTTGTAGGAATCCACCTTGAGAAGACTTGAACTGAATATGAATAAAATCCTTTTTAGAGCCTAATGTTTTATGAGATTGCCAAATCTGTTCTGTTGGAAAGGAAAAATAAGTTATCGGCGGGTTGGCTATCCGATAAAAAGATAATTTAGCATCCTGATATGGATTCACATCCCAAAGTAATTGACCTGTCGATGACTTGGCAATAACTCGCCGCTTATCCAGAGATAACACATAGACAACCCCACTTTCAGGATCTGTCAACTTGGCATTAAAAGCTCCAGTGACGATCACTTCCGCGTTACTGGAAACAATCATTGTCAAGAAAGTATATGCAATAAAATTATAAATTATTTTATTCATATATCATAAATCCCCAGCTTACGCCACCATATGATGTAATTTGTCCTGTTATCGTATTATAACCGACATAATGCAAGTCTGCCATCCACATAACTGGTTTTTCCCTGGTGGCACTAGTAAGAGATCTTAGTGGCCCATCATAAAAAAACGACGCTGAAGCCGCTGCACCACCGCCATCGTAAAAAATATCTCCTTGTGTATCAATGAAAATAGATGAGCCACCGATAGGATTGGATGATTCAACTATTTGTACCCAGTGAAATTCCGTATTTGCAGGTGCGGTTACTCCAGAAACAGATATTGCCAGTTGAGCGCCTCCTAAAACTCCTCCTTTTTCATAAGTTGTATAATTATTTATATTTAGATTTCCATCGAGATTGCTCGACGCTTCTATTATACTAAGCGCGGCAGCCACAATAGTGTAAGTTATACCACCATAAGTAACAGTTTGCTGAGCCTTATTTGGGGTAGTTACACCTGTAATTGTTAATCTTCCATCAGGATCTAATCCTTCTGTTGGAACTGCCATATAGGCATAATTATTCGCCCCATCAGGGAATCCGCTGGGGTCAGCCGTCGTCCAACGTTGCAGTGCTGGAGAATAATTCCTGTATTTGAATATGTAACTGTCAATTTCCTCGTCATACGGCTTGCCGGTGTAAAAATTCGTCTCACCGTCAGCGGCTTTCGGTTTCCCGCCGCGGGCTTCTTGCGCGGCCTGTGCCTTGCGCGTTGCCGCCCACCATTCGTCCGATTGCCCCGACAGGCCAGGCGAACCATCCGACACCGGCCTTGGCATTTCCGCTTGCACACTGGCTGCCAGCAGCAGCCCCATCAGCCCAGCCATGAATTTCTTCATAAGAACCTTAAGTTATCCAAAATATCAGAACTTGTCCAGTATTAATTTATCTTCACTGTTGACGCAAGACTCATTACCGTATTGTCAAAAGTTCCATATGCCAAGCCACGTTAACCCGATCCTTCGGCTGCGCTCAGGATGACGGCGGGGTGAGAAAACCGAGGTTTTTCGGATAGGCTCTTAATCCACCGTCAGCGATAATCATTACTGGTTTTTACTCATGCCCAGCGCCTTGAAGGCGGTGCCGGCGCCGGCGGGGTGCAATAAAAATTTCTCCGCGTCACTGGCAGCGGGCGGCACGCGGCTGGTGATGAACTCCGCTTGCGTTTGGAAAAAATCGGTCCGGCAGCCGGCGGCCTCGCCCCAGGCTTGCAAATCGCTGAAGTTCACGTCGGCGGTCACATCCTGCCGGCCCATGCGCTGATACACCTCCGCCCCCTCCAGCCGCTGATGGTGAAAATACGCGCGCAAGGTGCCGCGCGGACGGCGCGCATACAAGTGTGCCGCCGCGTCGCCGTAATCCACCGTCAGCAACGCGCCGCGCCGCCAGCGCGGGAGCCACGCCGCTTGCCACGCGCGATAGGTCTCGTGCAACTCCACCCGCTGACCGTCGGCGGCGGGTTGGCGCAGCACGGAAAAATCGCGCGGGTCGAAGCGGCTGGCAATCTCCCCCTCCGCTTCCCGCACCGCGTCACCGTCAGCGACCAGGAACAGCTCGCGCCACGCCTCTCCGCGCCTGACCAACTGCGCGCACGGGAACGCGTCCGCCAGCTCGTTCGAGTAAATCAGCGCCCGCCCGCCGCACGCTGACAATGCGTCGGCCACCGTGTCGTGCCAGCGCGCGTTTTTCCCCAGCAACTCTTGCTGCCGCGCGCGCAGCACCGGCGAAGTCTCCACCACGTGCCACCGCGTCCGCCACCGCGCCGTCAGCGGCAGACAGTTCCGCACCGTCAGCGCCAGTTCCCCCGTCCCCGCGCCGATTTCAATCACCGCCCACGCCCCGCGCCCCAGCGTCAGCGCGCCGTACTCGACCAGCCACCGCGCCACCGCCCGCGCCAGCAGCGGGTGCAACGTCGCTGACGTTGAGAAATCCCCCGCCCGCCCGACGGCGCGGATGTGCCGCGTGTAATAACCAAACTCAGGATGATACAACGCCGCCGCCATGAACTGCGCGACCGTCGCCCGCCCGCCGCTGGCCGCCAGCCATTCGCGCAACCTGTTGTTCTCCGCCGTCATGCGAATATTTTAACCACGGATGAACACGGATGGACACGGATAGTTTTGGGAACGGGGGTGAGCTGTGTTTTCACAAGCACGATTCGGGCCAATGAAATTTAACCGCGGAGGCGCAACATCTTAGCGGGCTATTACGCGCCCGCTCTAATGACACTAGCGAAGCGAATCAAAGGCGCGGAGTTTTTTTTGAATTTAACAAGCAGCCGCTTGCCAGTTAGAAAAGTGCCCATGCTCGCGCGGTCAATCCGATATGCTGTTACCAGGGTTTTGGACATCGTTTCCGCAGTTGCAGACACCGTTCCCGCAGTTGCAGACACCGTTCCCGCAATTGCAGACATCGTTCCCGCAGTTGCAGACAGTGTTCCGAACAGGCGCGCCATCGCAACGTAACCCTTTGTCAGTCAACAACAAACCAAAGAAAGAACAAATAGCGTCACCAGCGTGACCGGCTGGAAATTGATTATTGAATATTGAATATTGATTATTTGGGAAATTTGCGCCTCCGGCGGAATTAGCTGCAAATTCGCCGGAGGCGCAAACTGTACAAATATTCAATAATCAATATTCAATAATCAATTCCCCCCCCCTCACCGGTCGGTGGTCTTGATCTCGATGATGTCGTGCGGCGAGGCTTCGCGCTGGCCGGCGGTGGTGACGCGGATGAAGCGGGCTTTTTGCTTGAGTTCGCCCAGGGTGGCGGCGCCGAGGTAGCCCATGCCGCTTTGGATGCCGCCGGCGAGTTGCGCGAGTACTTCGTCGAGGCCGCCGGAGACTTCCTTCAGCGCCTCGACGCCCTCGGCGGTGGCTTTGCGGTGCAAGTCGCCGCGCTCGTGGCCGTAACGGGCGGCGCTGCCGGCTTTCATCGCTTCCAGGCTGCCCATGCCGCGGTACGGTTTGTAGCATTTGCCGTTGATTTCGATGATTTTGCCGGGCGCTTCCTTGCAGCCGGCCAACATGCCGCCGCAGATGACGGCGTCGGCGAGGGTCAGCGCCTTGACGATGTCGCCGGATTTGGTGATGCCGCCGTCGGCGATGACGCGGGTGCGGCGCCGGCCGGCGGCGCGGCTGCCGACGTAGAGGGCGGTGAGTTGCGGGATGCCGACGCCGGCGACGACGCGGGTGGTGCAGATGGAACCCGGTCCTTGGCCGACTTTGACGGCGTCGGCGCCGGCGTCGGCGAGGAAGGCGAGGCCGGCGGCGCTGGTGACGTTGCCGGCGATGAGGGTCAGCGCGGGGAATTGTTGCCGGACGAGGCGCACGGCTTCGCCGACGCCGGCGGTGTGGCCGTGCGCGGTGGAGACGGCGACGGCGTCCACGCCTTCCTTGACCAGCGCGGCGAGGTGGGCGAGGAGGCGGTCGCGGTCGAGTTGGCCGTCGGCGGCGCGGGGGACGCTGACGGCGGCGCCGCAGACGAGGCGGAATTTGCTATCGCGCGCGGCGCGGTGGTGGGCGCCGGATTCCTCGGTGATGCGCTCGATGTCGCTGAGGGTGAAGAGGCCGCGGATTTGGTCGTCGCGGTCCACCACTAGCAGCTTGTGGATGCCCAGGTGGTCGTTGAAGAATTTATCCGCGGCGGCGATGGGGTTGCCGCCCAGGTCGGTGTCGCTGATGGTGAATACTTCCGCGCGCGGCGTCATGGCCTCGCTGACCAGTTTGGCGGCGTAGCGCGCGCGGACGACGTGGCCGGAGAGCAGCCCGGCCAGGGTGCCGTTCCCGGCGCTGACGGGGAAGGTGCTGAATTTGTAGCCGCGCGCGGCGATGAGGGCCAGCACGTCGCCGATGCGTTGGTCCGGCCGGACGGTGATGGGTTCCTGGATGAGGCCGTGTACGTGGTTTTTGACGCGGGCGACTTGTTTGACCTGCTGTTTCTCGGTCATGTTGTAGTGGATGAGGCCGAGGCCGCCGTTGAGCGCCATGCCGATGGCCATCTCCGCCTCGGTGACGGTGTCCATGTCGGAGGAAATAATCGGCAATTGTAGTTGCAGCGAGTCGGAGAGGCTGGTCTCGAGCTTGGTCTGGCGCGGCAAAATCGCCGAATAGTTGGTCGCCAGGGAAACGTCATCGTAAGTGAGGGCCTGGCCGGGCAGTTGCGCGAAGAACGCTTCCACGCCTGGATAGTAGTTGTTTTCGTTGAATTCAGCGGGGGGATTGGAGGTAGGAGCCATTAGATAAAAGACAATATCGCGGCGGGTTTGGCAAGCAGATTTTATTTTCACCACTAAGACACGAAGGCACGAAGGATTTTTTTTTACAGGGAGAACATGGAGTTCATGGAGGTTTTAAAAAAAATAATCTCAATGTTCTCCATGATCTCCCTGTTAAAAAAATTCTTCGCGCCTTTGTTCCTTTGCGCCTTTGCGTTAACCTCTTTTAAATCACGGCACCCAGTTTGCGCTGGTTGGGGACTGTTCGCGGTAGCAGGTGGGACAGGGCCAGCACGGTTTGCGCGCCCACCAGGCTCCAGTATTCGCAGGTTGACCAGTCGGCATAGCCGGCGGTGTCCGCGTGGAATTCATCGGCCGCGTCGCCGCGCGGGCCGACCATGAAGCCGCCGAGCAGGTAACCGTACGGGCGGCTGTGCGGCATTGGGTTGTTGTAACCGATGCCGCTGACGAACGAGGCTTGCGCGGGGTTGTTGCCCAGCAGCCAATAGAGCTGGTCAAGCGCCACCTGGCGGCAGGCCGGCAAATCAAACACCGTCGCGCAACGCGCCAGCGCCCAGGCCCAGGAAGTCCAATGCCCGCCCAGGCCGTGATTAACCCGCTGGACGCTGTGATTCGGCATGTAATAGCGGAAGCACCCCCCGCCGGGCCATTCCCGGTAACGGTCGCCGACCGTGGCGGGCCGGCAGTAACGGCCATACGGCATGAGGCCGAAGTCGTTGGTGGCGGACATGGGCAGCACGTAGTCGCGCACGCATTGGTTGACGACTTGTTCAATCCGCTGACGGCGCGGGTGGCCCGGCATTTTATCCGCCCACTCCGCCAGCGCCAGCAACGGCTGGGCTGAGTTCCAGACGCCCCGGTGAAAATCCTGTTTTTCCCGGTCCATGAACCAAAATCCGGTCCGCGGCGACCACAAGTCCAGGAGCGTATCCAGCGCGTGTTCCATCGCGGCGGTTTGTTGCATGGCCAGCGCGGCCAGCAAGCGCCAGGCCTGGACTGCGGCGCGTTCATCCGGCGGCTGGCGCTCGGTGAATTGCCAGCAAGCCCAGGCCGCTCCCCGCGCCCGCGCCGCCAGCGGTGCATCCAGCCAGGCGGCCGACTTCAGCAGAATCACGCTGTTCACATATTGCACCATCGGGTTGTACTGTTCGCGCACCGGGCGCTCGTCACCGCTGCGGGGAATATTGTCCGTGAAGCGGTTGTCAAAATTATCGGCGTAACAGCCGGAGAGATTCTCATACCACCACGTCATCCCCTCGCGCCGCCTGGTATCGCGCCCGCCGCCCACGTCCTCGTAAATCATGCCGGTGGCCGGATCCTGCATCTTCAGGATAAACCGCACCCCCCACTCGATTTCCGCCAGATAATCACCGCGCCGGGCGCCGGGCTGCTGGTGTTCGACATACTCGGCCAAGGCCAGCGCCGGCAGGGTCGCGTGGGTCATCCATTTGCGGGTGTCCCCGGCGTCATGCCAGCCGCCGGTGGCGTCAATTTGTTGGCCGGACACACTTAACACCCCGTCGTCCAGATGACAGGGACAGCGCCAGCGATTCTCATGCGCGCCACAGCGGATGCCGTTCATGTAATCCAGAAACAGCGGGGGCAAATCGGCCAGTATGCCGTCATGAATGGTGAACATCAGCGAGCGCCCGCCGCCATTCGGCAAGGTCAGGCGATAAACCCCGGGCCGGCGCCAGGCGGAAAAGTCGCCGCGCCACCGCCCGCCTTCAGGGGCCGGCGCCAATTGGCCGCGCCAGACCACCCGCCAGTTTTCGAACGCCCCGAGCGGCGCTTCCTCGTCCACCTGCAACATATCCTGCAATTCAAATTCCCCGGCCGCCGTGGCGGGAAACAGCGCGTGTTTGGCCTCGTCGATCAAGAAGCCGACGTGATTGACGATAATATTGGGGCGGTCGATGTTCATAACCTCATGCATGCCTGAATTGCTGGGCGATGGGCATTCTGCGGCCGGGGCCGAAGGCGCGGGCGCTGACCTTGAGCACGGGCGCGGCCTGGCGGCGCTTGTATTCGTTCAGGTCGAATTTGCGAATCAGGTCGCGCACTAACTTTTCATCGTAACCGGCGCTGACGATGGCGCGCGCGCTTTGGCCCTGCACGACGTAAAGCTCCAGGATGCCGTCCAAGTCCGCATACGGCGGCAGGGTATCCTGGTCGGTTTGATTGGGCCGCAATTCGGCGCTGGGGGCTTTTTCGATGCTGGCGCGGGGAATAATCTCGTCATGGCGGTTAAGCCAGCGGGCCAGTTGATACACCTGGGTCTTGCTGACATCGCCGAGCACCGCCAGCGCGCCGCACATGTCGCCGTACAAGGTGCAGTAACCGGTGGCGAACTCCGACTTGTTGCCGGTGGTCAGCACCAGTCGCCCGGTCTTGTTGGCGATGGCCATCAGGGTCAGCCCGCGCAGGCGCGACTGGAGGTTTTCCTCGGTCTGGTCGGGCGGCGCGCCGGAGAGCACCGGCGCCAGATGTCGCAGGCTCGCCTGGAACACCGCTTCAATCGGCAAGCTCCGGTATTCGATTTCCAGCTTGTTCGCCAGCAACTCCGCGTCGCTGACACTGCCCGCGCTGGAATAGCGGGCGGGCATCAGCACCCCCAGCACGTTGTCCGGGCCGAGCGCGTCCACCGCGACGGCCGCGACCAGCGCCGAGTCAATGCCGCCGCTCAGTCCCAGCGTCACCTTGCTGAACCCGGTCTTGCGCACATAGTCGCGCACGCCCAGCGACAGCGCGGCAAACAATTGCCCCTCCCGCTCCGGCCAGGTTGTCATTTTCGCTTGTTGATTTTCGCTTGCTGATTTTTCGTCAAGCTCCACCAGCAGCAGGTCTTCCGCGAAGGAGCCGCCGCGCGCCAGCAGGTCACCGGCAGCGTTGAACACCAGGCTGTGCCCGTCAAACACCAGTTCGTCGTTGGCGCCGACCAGGTTCACCTGCGCCAGCGGCACCCGCTCGGTCGCGGCGATTTTTTGCAGCATCCGCGCCCGCAGCCGCTCCTTGCCCTGGCTCCACGGCGAGGCGGAAAGATTGAGCAGCAGGTCGATTTTCTGGCCGCTCAGTTCCCGGACCGGATCCAGCGGATACAGGCGGTTGTCCAACCAGAAATCCTCGTCGTTCCAGATGTCCTCGCAAATCGTGATGCCCAGCCGCCGCCCGCGCCACACGAACGGCTCGCAAACCCGGCCCGGCTCGAAATAGCGCGCCTCGTCAAACACGTCGTAGGTCGGCAACAGGCATTTGTGCGTCTCGTGCAACAGGCGGCCCGACTGGAAAAAGCCCGCGCTGTTGAACAGCGGCTTGCCGGGCCGGTCGGGATTTTGCGTCAGGATGCCGCACACCAGCGGCACCTCGCCGACCAGGGCGGCCAGCGCGCGGTTGGCGGCCTCGCTGGCTTGCAAAAAATCCTCGTGCGCCAGCAAGTCCCGCGGCGGATAACCGGTCACATACAATTCCGGCGCCAGCGCCAGTTCCGCCCCGCGCGCCACCGCCCGCTGATAAGCCGCGGCCAGCCGCTGTAAATTCCCGGCGAAATCCCCCACGGTGGCGTTGAGTTGCAAGCAAGCGATCTTCATTGACGATTCACAATATTAGCGTCCCCGGCGTTTTGGCAATTTATTTTACCGGCGCCGCTGACCTTGGCGCCTTGCGCCTTTTACAACGAGAACATGGAGGAAGTGGAGAGAGGCAGTTTAGCCAAGGCCAATTTGCTCCAATAACTCCATGCGCTCTTTGTAAAAAAGAATGGCACCCTTTAATTGAGCGTCAGCGGACCAAACGATTCCCGCATTGACAGTCACAGTGCCGCCCCGATACCATTTCACCCCATTATGGCAGTACCTATCTCGCAGGCGTGGACGGTGGCGTCGTATGTCATCGGCCAGAAATTACGCGGCAATCGGCATTACCCGCTGGTGCTCATGCTGGAGCCGTTGTTCCGCTGCAATT
>JAISBF010000220.1 GCA_031266335.1 Verrucomicrobiales bacterium | reverse complement strand
CGGGGGTAGTCAACCGCATGGGGAATGGAATGAGTAAAATTCCACGGAGAACTTAAGAAATCGGGGCAAGAGTCATACGTGAGCGCGTGAGCGCGTGAGCGCGTGAGCGCGTGAGCGCGTGAGCGCGTGAGCGCGTGAGCGCGGTGTACTTACGTTATGACTTATCTTGCTCATCTTCAGCGGGTTAGCGGGGTTTTACTTTGGCTTAGGCTACTGGGCTTTCTTGGTAGTTAGTAGATAGCATGTAGTAGGTAGCATTGGTTTTTCCCGATAACGGGATGGGACGATATGGAATTTGTCTGCCTGGCGCAAGGTTTTTTTTCGTTTTTTTTAACCGCAGAGGCGCAACACCTTAGCGGGCTATTACGCGCCCGCTCTAACGACACTAGCGAAGCGAATCAAAGACGCGGAGTTTTTTTAATAATTTAATCCGTGAAAATCCGCGTAATCTGCGGATACGCTAGTTAGTATATGAGTCAGCGGCCTTGACGCCGCCACGGTCAGCGGCGATGATTGGGCGGTGAAAATTTCCACGGAACAGCGTCGCGCCGGGGTGTTGACGCCGGTGTTTGCCTTGCGGTCGCGGGATGATTTGGGAGTCGGCGACACCGGGGCGCTGACGGAGATGATTGACTGGTGCGCACAGACCGGTTTCGCGGTGTTGCAAATCCTGCCGGTGAACGAGACCAGTGACGACAACAGCCCGTACAATGCCGTCAGCAGCGCGGCGCTGGACATTACCACGCTGGCGGTGTCACCGTCGGCGGTGCCCGGGTTGACGCAAAAAATTTTCGACGAGTGGTGCCCGCCGGCGGTGCTTGAACCATTGCGGGCCGGGCCGACACGGTATCGCGCGGTGAAGCAGTTGAAACGGGAATTGTGCCGCCGCGCGTTCGCGAATTTTGAAAAGTCGCGCGGCGGGAACGCCGACGGTCAGCGAGAGCAATTCGCGCGGTTCATGGCCGGCGAGCGCGCGTGGCTGGCGGATTACTGCCGCTTCCGCGCGCTGATGGATCTGAACGGCGGCGCGCCGACGTGGGAGCGTTGGCGCGCGGAACACCGCTCACCGTCAGCGGCGGGCGCGTGGCTGGCGGCACGGTCGGCGGCGGCGCAAAAAAAATTCGCGCGCGCGGAAAGATTTTTCGCGTTCGTCCAGTGGTTGTTGTTCACGCAGTGGGACGCGGCGAGCGCGCACGGTCAGCGGCGCGGCGTGGCGCTGATGGGGGACTTGCCGTTCGGCGTGAGCCGGCACAGCGCGGACGTGTGGGCGGCGCGGGAGAATTTCGATTTGCGCTGGAGCGGCGGCGCGCCGCCGGAGCCGTTTTTCCAGCCGGACGAGTTCACGAAACAATGGGGCCAGAACTGGGGGCTGCCGTTGTACGATTGGGAGTTCATGCGGCGGGACGGCTATGCGTGGTGGCGGCGACGCGTGGCGCTGACGGCGCGGTTGTTCAAGCTGTTCCGCGTGGATCACATCCTCGGCTTTTACCGGTGCTACGCGTTCCCGTGGCGACCGGAGGAGAACGCCGATTACGCGGCGCTGACGGTCGCCGCGGCGCGGGCGCGGGCCGGGGCGCTGCCGCGATTTTTCCCCAACGATGACGCCACCGAGGCGTCACGGGCGGCGAACCGCGCGCACGGCGAGGAGTTGCTAAAAATGTTGCAGGCCGCCGCCGGTGACAGCGTCATGGTTGGCGAGGATTTGGGCATGGTGCCGGGATATGTGCGGCCGTCGCTGGCGGCGCTCAACGTCAGCGGGTTCAAGATTCCGCTGTTCGAGCGGGACGAGGCGAGCCGGGAATATTTGCCGCCGGAGGAATACCCGCCGCTGACGGTGGCGACGCTGGCGACGCACGATCACGAGACGATGGCCGGCCAATGGGCGGCGTGGTGGCGCGAGTACCGGGCAGCGGAATCGGCCGGCGTGCCCGGCGCTGACAATGAACTGGCGCAAAAGGGAAGGCTGGCCAGTTGGGAATTGTACCGGACGCAGCGGTTCTGCCGCCTGGACGACCGGACGCTGCTGACGGACTTTGAACCGGCGGTGCGCGAAGGGTTGTGCCGGCGGCTGCTGGCCGGCCGTTCCTGGCTGGCGGTGCTGATGATCACCGATTTGTTCGGTCTGGACATTCGTTTCAACGTGCCGGGGCCGGTGGCGGAAAGCAACTGGTCGGAACGGCTGCCGTTCCGGGTGGAGGAATTCGCTGACGATGAGCGGCGGCGCGACCTCATCGGATTTATTACCCGGCTGATTCGTGAAACCGGGCGGACGGTTAGCGCTTAATCCTACGTCGCCCGTCACGCCGATTCTGCAACCGCGCCGGGGATGACGACAGGATAAATCCGCAGTTAAAACCGCCGCATGTCCGCGGGGTTGGGAATGCCGTTGTGCAAATCTTTGATGTTCGGGCGATTCGGGTTGGCGGGATTGTTTTTGGAGCTGTCCAGTTGTTTCAGCAGGTTGGCGGCCTGCGCGGAGGTGAAAGGATTGCCATTTTGCGCCTGACTTGCCGCTGGCGGATAAGGCGTCGCGTTCACGGACAGCGTGGGCGCTTGCGGCAAGGCACGGACAGCGGGAGACTGGGGGGGCGGATGAGGCAGCGGTCCGCCGGCTGCCGGCGCGTTTTTTTGCCAGGCGGCGCTGTTACTGCCACTCCATTGCCGCTGGCCGCCGAGGCCGGGTAGTGGATTATTATAAGGTTGCGGGGAATGATAACTGCTGCTCGCCGGCCCGGCGGCAGTGTCGGCATCACGGGACGGGGTGCCGTTGGCCGACGTGAATTCGGGCAGGCCGGACAGATTGACCGTGATGTTTTGGGAGGAATTGGAGCCGGAAAGGCTCAGGCGGCCGGCGGGCAGGTTGCTCAGTTGCCTGGAAAATTCGGCTGGCGCGGCGGCATCGGGGTTGGAGCCGGTAAGTGTCAACTTGGAATTGTCCAGCGGGTTGACGGTGATGGCGCCGGTCAGTTGTTTTTGCCGACGCCCCAGTTCCTGCTGGTACCATTGTTCGCCGGCTTCCTGTTGTTTTTGCTTGAGGATGTTTTGTTCCTCGGTCTGCTTCTTTTGCCATGCCGACAGCCCGTTGACCAACCAATTCTTGTCCTTGGCAGTACCGGTGCTCGTGGTTCGCGGCCGGGAGGGCACGGCGTCAGGCAACATTGCGTCATAACCGCCGGGCAGGGAGATTTTTTCCGGCAACGTGTTTTTATTTTTACCAGGCTGTTCCAGCGCGGGTAAATCCAATGACGGCGCCGGCGGCGTCTGGGCCGGCGGGTCCTCGGCGCAAACCGCCGTGGCCAAACCGCAGCCAAGCAACACCAGCGCGCCTTTCCACATCATGTTGGCAATATAAACGAATCCGGCGGCGGGGTCAAATTCGCAATACCGGGACAAGCTCACCGTCGAGGCGCGGAGGCGCGAAGAAAGTCTGAGGTTTAACCACAGATGGACACGGATGAACACTGATAAAAAAACAAAAAATTGTGCTGCCACGTTCATCTTCCGTTGACCTGATGGCAATCCCTTTATGAAAACCCATAATATGAAAAAACTAATCCTGATATTAACCCTCCTGCCCACGCTGACGTTGCCCGCCCTCGCGGACGTCAAATACGTTGGCCAGGGAGAAAATGTTACTGAAACAGACCAGACCAATACTGCCGTCACCGGCTCCAACGCGCTCAGCGTCATCGGCGGCACCTATACCGGCGCTAACATCGCTTTGTCCTCGACGGTTAGTAATGCTGAATCAGCTCATTTTCGGTTGTTTTTTTCAGTCGTAAAAATTTTTATCGCCTCGCGCAATTCACCGTCAGCGGCTTGTTTTGCATATTCAGCCGGATAATAAAAACGCAGCCGCTCCAGCGCCGCCGAGACTTGCCGCGGGTTGCGCGTGCCGAGCGCGTGACTGACGAGTATGGCGCGGTGACCGTCAGCGTCGAGCCGCCCCCAGTCCCGCCGCAACCATTCAATCAGCTCCGGTGCTTCGAGCGGCGAGTTGACCACCAGTCCGGCGGTGGGCTGGTAACGCACCGGCGTGTAGGGGCGGTCAACGATTTGCCCGATGATGGCGTAACACACATCGCCGACCTTGACGGTGTAAGCGCCGGCAAAGTCTTTTTTATATTTTATATTATAATCACCGTACTCATTGGAAAACACGCGCCAGGTAAAAAATCCTTGGTCACCAACAGCGAACTTGGTCGGGCGGCGGTCGTGCAAGTGCGCGATGAGCGCCGGCAACGCGCTGACGCCACGCCGGACCAGTTCGCGCATCGCCGGCGGCACTTGCGGTTGCTCGGCGCCAATAATGCCACCGCTGAATTGTTGCGGTTCGTCACTGCCGATAAAGCCGCTGCTGATGGCGCCGCCATGCAAGCCGGGAGCGGGCGCGTCAAGCAACGTCAGCCGGTCAATCAGATTTTCCGCCGTCAGCGCTGACAAATTCTCCGCGCGCACGTCGAGCACCAGCAGCGACAAGAGCAGGATGATGGAAAAATTTTTTATACTCACAAATAAAATTTATAATACGGCTGACCATCAGCGAGGCGGCGCACCATCAGCGCCAGCTCGCGGGCGTGGTAGTCGCCCCACAATGAGGACTCGTCGCACGGGACTTTTTGGCCGCGCGGGATGACGTCCCAGCCGTTCGGTCGGTGATAGACGGAGTGCAAGATTAAACCTTCGTGCGCCGCTGAGGTTGATAAATAGGCGTCGGAGAACAAGGTCTGCGCCACGGTCAGCGCGGCTTGGAAATATTTTTTGCCGGCACGGTCAGCGCCGAGCCAATGGCCCAGTCGCAGCAGACCTTGCGCGGCAATGGCGGCGGCGGAACTGTCCACCGGCTCCCAGTCGTTGTGCGGCTCGGCGGGACGGTCGAGGTAGTCGCCCAAGTTATGTAATAATGGCGCGCCGGTGTCCCAGTATGGCACACCGTCAGCGGGCGTGTTTGCGAGGTAAAAATCCGCCGTGGCTTGGGCGACTTCTTGGAAACGGGCGATGGTCTGCCGGTCAACGTCAGCGCGCGCGGCGAGAAATTCCAGTTGTTCCGCGAAGCCGAGGATAATCCACGCCAGCCCGCGCGTCCACGTCGTGAACGGGGAGTAGCCTTGCTGGGAGTTCGGGCAGCGGTAGGAGCCGTCGGTCAGGTTGAAGATGGACTCGTGCGCCACGCGACCGCGCGTGTCGTAGGCGTCGCGGCCGGCGCCGAAAAAGACGTTGTAGTGCGCGGTGGTCTCGGCGTGTTGCAACAGGCGTTGGAGCAGCGAGATTTTTTCGTCGCGCTCGCTCATCAGCGCGTGGCCGAGTTGATGTGCCAGCGCCAGCGCGCGCAACGAGCGGATGGTGTCGGCGAACAGCGAGTGCGGGCCGTTGAACGAGCGGATGTAGCCGCGGTCGGCGCCGAGCCGCGTCCAGCGCGAGGCTTGCACGGCGCCGGAGCATTTGAGCGCGAGTTCGTAGAAGTGCCGCTCCCAGTC
>JAISBF010000177.1 GCA_031266335.1 Verrucomicrobiales bacterium | reverse complement strand
ATGGTCGCGCCATTAATGCCCTACGCAATCAAAGGCGTGTTATGGTACCAGGGCGAGAGCAACGCCGCGTACGCGCACGCTTACCGCGAGTTGCTGCCGCTGCTGGTGAACAGTTGGCGGGCGCACTGGGGCTACGGCGATTTCCCGTTCTATGTCGTGCAACTGCCGAATTTCGGCGGCGCCAAGCCGCTGCCGGTGAGCGATGATGACTGGGCGGTGCTGCGCGAGTCCCAACTCCGCGCCGCGCAAACCGTGCCCGGCGTGAAAATGGCCGTCACCATCGACCTCGGCGAACCGTTCGACATTCATCCGCACAACAAACAGGACGTGGCGCGCCGGCTCGCGCGCATCGCGCTGGCGGATGTTTACGGGAAAAAAATCGAATGGTCCGGGCCGGTGTATGAATCCATGCAAATCGAGGGCAACAAAATCCGGCTGAAATTCTCGCACGCTGACGGTGGCCTCGTGGCAAAGGACGGCGCGCTGCAACGCTTCGCCATCGCCGGCACCGACAAACAATGGCTGCCCGCCGACGCCGAAATTGACGGCGACACAGTGGTGGTATCCAGCGCGTCACTATCAGCGCCCGTCGCGGCGCGTTACGCGTGGTCGTCGAACCCGGAGGGCTGCAATTTGTACAACCAAGCCGGCCTGCCCGCCAGCCCGTTCCGCACCGACGACTGGCCGGTGGTCACGCAGGGCCTGTGGTATCCCGAATACACTTACCAGCGAAAGCACGCCAAGCCGCTGGCACCATTGGCGCCGTTCCCACGCCGCTGACGGCGGGAAGGAGATTTTTAATTGATTATTTATTATTGATAATTTGTAACACCATTGACGCGGTGACTTGTGGCGTCAGCGGCCGCTTAAATTATCAATAATAAATAATCAATTGAAAATTATCTTCCCGCCGCGGCGGTGCTGGCGCGCACCACCAGCTTGGGGGCAATCAGCGCGTGCTGCGGCGAGGTCTCGCCCGACCACAGCAAATCCAGCGCCTTGTTCACGCGTTCCTCCATGGAGAAACTCAGCTCGGTCAGCGGAATCGGCAGCAGGTCGGCGTTGATCAGCGGGTCAAAGCCGACGATGGAAAGTTGCTGCGGCACCTTGAGACCGTGTTCCAGCGCGTAACGCAACACCGCCCAGGCTCCGACCCCGGACAGCGGCACCACGGCGGTCGGCGTCGGCGGCGTCTGCATGATGGCGTGAATTTTCTTGTAAGCGGCCGCGAACGAGTCGGTCCAGTTGGGCGTGTCGCAAAACACCAGCCGGGCTTCCGGCAGGTTGTGCTCCGCCAGTTTCTGCCGGACTTTCTCCGCGCGCAGGTTGGTGATCAGCAAATCCTTCGGCTCGTTGACCATGAACAAAATGCGCCGGTGGCCCAGCGCCGTCAGATGCTCCAGCACCAATTGCACCTCCGCGCCGTGATCCTGCACCACGGTGTCGCCGCTGAAGCCCAGGATGTGCGGGCCGATCAGCACGTGCCGGTAGCCGGCCGCCTTGAGCTGCAACCCCAGCTTCAGCGTCAGATCCACCGTCAGCCCTGACATTAAAATCCGCTCCTCGCTCGGCTTGTGCTGCAACAGGCGCATGATGTCGGCGGCCGACTCGTGCTTGTGAAAACCGTAGGTGTTGAAAATCCACTCGCGCTCGCGGCAGGCGGCCATCAACTCCGACTGGCCGTGTACTTGGCGCGAACCTCCCACCGTGGGGGCGATCAGGCTGACATAGCGCGGCCCCTCGACCAGCCGCACAAAAAAGCCCCGGCGCGGATCGGCGCGCAAGTAACCCTCGTCCACCAAATCCATAATCGCGCGCCGGACGGTCGCCTGCGACACGGCCAGTTTCTGCATCAGGCCGCGCTCCGAATAAAACCGCTGATTGTGTTTGAAATCCGCCAGAATGCGTTCCCGCAGGAGGTGCCGCACTTTGACGTGGAGCGGTTGCTTCAATTCACTGGCCGCCAAAGCCAGGCTGAGATTGTGGTGTTGCATGGAGGTCATGGGGAAATGCTATTGACCGGGCAATTAATTGCAAATGATTAAAACCAGTTTACCCGTCACGTGCTTGTAAGCATTTTTTTGTTGGCCACAGAGAAACACAGAGCAGGCACAGAGTTCCACAGAAATTTTCTCTGTGGCGCTCTGTGCCTGCTCTGTGTGCGCTGTGACTGTTTTTAGAACTGATGGCGGTAGCCCGCTGTTAGGCCCCAGGGTTTGTCGTACTTGTCGCCGAAGGAGGCTTCGTAGTCGAGGTGGAGCTGATTGTCAGCGTCCAGTTGCCAGATGAGGCCGCCGCCTACTTCAGCACGAGCACCGTCAGTGTTGGCGCGGGTGTGTTGGTAGCCGTTGCGCAGGGTGCCGCCGCTGCTGATGGTTTCGATGCCGCTGATTTTCACGTAGGGTTGGAGTGCGCCGCTGTTGGTGAGGTTGATGGTTCTGCCGAAGAGACTGCCGATGCGGAGTTGCAGGGCGTCGAGGTCTTGGGCGCTGATGGTCAGCGGGCCGGCGGTGTAGTCTTCGGCGAGGATGTGGAGGTAGTTCACCTGAAGTTGTGGCTCGATAAACCAGTCATCTTTGAAGGTAAACTTATTGCCGAGTTCGAGGCTGCCGCCGAGGTTGACGTCGCTGTAGCTGGCTTTGAGTTGGGTGTCGCCGTAGGGGGCTTTTAGGTCGTTATCAACACTGGCGGCTTTGATGGTGGCGTCGATGTAGAAGCCGCTGCTGTGTAGCCAGGTGGCGTAGAGGCCGCCGTAGTAGCTGTTAATCTCACCGTCAGCGCCGGGGGTGCGGTAATCTATATCACTGCGGCCGTAGCCGGCATAGACGCCCAAGTATAGGTCACTGTCAGCGCTGATGGTGAGCTTGTGATCCGTGCCGAGATCGACGCCGTAGATGAGTTGTTCGTAGGCTTTGCCCGATACTTGGCTGCCGACGTTTAGCTGTTGGCCGTAGCTTCTGAGCCAGAT
>JAISBF010000192.1 GCA_031266335.1 Verrucomicrobiales bacterium | reverse complement strand
GAGCGCGGGCGCATCGGGATTTTCAACCGCTCGTATTACGAGGAGACGCTGATTGTCAGGGTGCATCCCGCAATCCTCGCCGGCGAGCGGCTCCCCGCGCCGCTGGTCACGAAAAATATCTGGCGCGAGCGGTTCGAGGACATCGCGGCGTGCGAGCGCTATTGGTCGCGCAACGGCGTGAAGATTTTGAAATTCTTCCTCAACCTCTCGCCCCAGGAGCAGAAAAAGCGTTTTCTGGAGCGGCTGAACAACCCGAAAAAACATTGGAAATTCTCCGCGTCCGATTTGTCGGAACGCCAATACTGGAAGCAATACATGACCGCTTACGAGGACATGATACGCCACACCGCGAGCAAGTCCGCGCCGTGGTACGTGGTGCCCGCCGACGACAAGCAATACGCGCACCTCGTCGTCGGCGCGGCGGTGCTCGACGCCTTGCAGGAACTCAATCCCGCGTATCCTGACGTGAGCAAGGAGCAATTGAAGCGTATTGAAATGGCAAAAAAAGAATTGGGCTAAATCGGGCCGCCGAGATTTGAACTCGGGACCTCTTGAACCCCATTCAAGCGCACTACCAAGCTATGCTACGGCCCGTTCGGAATGGCCAGCATACTGAAATTTGCCGCGGTCACAACCCGAAAATTCAGTAAATTAATCCACCGGTAATTTCGCCACCGCAAGGGGTTCCGGCCTCACCATCAGCCATCAACAACCGTGACGGTTCGCGTATAACCCGCGGGTGTGGTTATTTTCCGGCTAGACAGTTTGGTTTTTTGCGCTCTAATTAATATCCAAGCCAACGGCGGTGTATGGATCCGCCGGGCAAATGGAAACACGACAAGTAAAAATCAACGCAACCGTCTGAACCTGACAGACCTTTCCGGCCGTATCCGCTTATGTCTCCCCTGAATTCCTTGCCACTCCGGCAACCTAGCAATTTTTAAGTATCCAAGGCACTCGTGTGCCCGGGAGCTTGAGAACCGAACCACAACCGAGTAAAGTAAATGAAAAGTATATTCGTCGGCAATCTGCCGTTCAAAGCAACTGAAGAAGAAATCGAGCAACTGTTCGCCGCCCACGGCACGGTGCATTCCGTCAAACTCCTGACCGACCGCGAAACCGGCCGCCCGCGCGGCTTTGGCTTCGTCGAGATGGACGACGCAGAAGCCGCCAACGCCGTGGCCGCCCTTGATGGCAAGGATTTCCAAGGCCGTCCGCTGCGCATCAATGAAGCGCGCCCGCGCGAGGAACGTCCGCGGCAATAAGCGGCGGCGGGGATTCCCATGACCACCAGCGGCGGCGGGTTGCAGTCAACCGCCGCCGCTGACGCAGGCCCTGCGCGCGGCCGCAGGCGTCAGCCTGAGCGCCGCAACGCGGTGGCGCGGCCCGCCGGAACGGGCGCGCCGGTCCTTGCGCTGACGGTGGTTTGCGCCATGACCCCGCTTGGTAAAAAAGTGTGGCTCGCCGCCCTTACCTGAACACGATTTTTTTAATCGGCAGTTTTAACTGCCGGCCAAGCAGGGCCGGCAGGGCGGGATTGCGTTGCAGGGCGTGGCGGCGCGCCGAGCTGAGGGAGTGGCAATAAGCGATGCCCTTGAGCGCATCCACCCGCGTCAGCAAGGTTTCCATCGCCGCCTCGGAGCCGACCACGCTGGCCCAGGCTTTTTGCAAATTGTCCGGGCGCTCGCTTTGCGCCCGGCGGATTTTGCCGACCACCGAATTGAGCCACAACTTGCGCAGGCTGGCGGCGCTGACCGTGGCGGCGGGCGGTTGTTGCTTCAACGCGTTGACGTACAACTCCCGCTCGCGTGCGGTCATCGGGCGGCCGTGCCGTTTGGCAAACTGCCGGTCAAGTTCCGACAGGTTCACGGTCAGCGCCGCCAGCCGCGCGTAGGTTTCCCGCTCGATGCGCGGGCGCAGCAGGTTGAAACAGTCCTCCACCCGGTCGGTTTGTTCCGCCAGCCGCGCGACCAGCTCGTTGGCCACGCTCCGCCAAGTCTTGACGTAGCTGCTTTTCGACACTTTCAGGAACGGCATGGACGGCGAGGCGCCGCCGATGAACAGCTGCACCCCACGGTCAGCGACCGCCTGGCGCTTGGCGCGGCTTTTCAACTGCCGGTCCAGGTGCAGCTTGAAATAAGTGGCCCATTCGCGTTTTTTCTCCCGGTCCATGTCCCGGTTAGCGTTTCATAAATCGAGCCGGGCGCAAGGTATTTTATCCTTTGATTCCCCGCCGCTTTCCGCCAGTTTTAAAAACTGTGATGTCCGAGACCCTGACGCCGATGATGCGGCAGTACCGCCAGATCAAGGGCGAGATTCCCAAGGACGCGCTGCTGTTGTTCCGGCTCGGCGATTTTTACGAGTTGTTTTTTGACGACGCGAAGGCGGCCGCCGCGCTGCTGAACCTGACGCTGACCAAGCGCCACGGCACGCCGATGTGCGGCGTGCCGTACCACGCGGCGGAAAATTACATCGGCCGGCTCATCGGCAGCGGCCGGCGCGTCGCCATTTGCGACCAGATGACCGAGCCGCGCCCCGGCCAGATTGTCGAGCGCAAGGTGACGCAAATCCTCTCGCCCGGCAGCACGTTCAACCTTGAGTTGACCCAGCCGAAGGAAAATCGTTTTCTCGCGGCGGTGTTGCCGGCGGAGCAAACGGTTGGCTTCGCGTTCCTCGACATGACCACCGGCGAGTTCCGCGCGACGGAGCTGGCGTCGCCGCGTGAATGGCGGGATGAGATGCAGCGGCTGCGGCCGAAGGAGTTGATTTATCCCGCCGGCGCGCGCGCGCCGGAGACCGGCGACCCGGGCGTGGCGCTGGTGGAGTACGACGAGTGGACGTTCGCGCCGGGCAATGCCGAGGTGGAGCTGAAGGAGCATTTTCAAATCCATTCGCTCGACGGCTTCGGCTGCGCGCAGCTAACCGTCGGGCTGGGCGCGGCGGGGGCGCTGCTGCATTACGTCACCAAGGAGTTGCGGGCGAACGCGGCGCACGTGCTGAAATTGCTGCCTTATTCCGGCGCCGAGTTTCTGGTGGTGGACGCCATCACGCAACGCAATTTGGAACTCACGGTCAGCGGCGGCCATAACGCGACCGACACGACGCTGCTGAAGGCGATGGACCAGACCGTCACCGCGATGGCGGGCCGCGAGTTGCGGCGCTGGATTTTGCAGCCGTTGCGCGGCCAGGCGGCCATCGAGGCGCGGCAACTGGTGGTGACGCGCTGGCTGGAGGAGGTCGGGCGGCTGGAATTGTTCCGCGAGCAATTGCAGGAAGTGCGCGACCTGGAGCGGCTGATCGGCCGGCTGGCGCAGGGTTCCGGCAATGCCCGCGATTTGCAGGGCCTGCGCCAGTCGCTCGTGGCGCTGCCCGGCCTGGCGCGCCGCGCCGCCGAACTGGAGGCGCCGCTGGCGGTGGCACTGGCGGCGAAAATCCAGCCGCTGCCGGAGGTCGTCGAATTGATTGTCAGCGCCATCGTGGATGAGCCGCCGCTGGCGCTGAAGGAGGGCGGCCTCATCCGCGAGGGGTACCGCGCTGACGTTGACGAGTTGCGCCACGCGCAGCGCGACGGTAAAAACTGGGTCGCCCAATTGCAGGCCCGCGAGCAGGAACGCACCGGCATCAGGTCGCTGAAGGTGCGCTTCAACTCGGTGTTCGGCTATTACATCGAGATTACTAAGGCCAACCTCGCGCAAGCGCCCGCCGACTACACGCGCAAGCAGACGTTAGTCAACGCCGAGCGCTTCATCACGCCGGAGTTGAAGGCGATGGAGGCGAAAATCCTCGGCGCCGAGGAGCGCGCGAAACAGCTGGAGTACCAGATTTTCCAGGAAGTGCGCGAGCAAGTGGTCGTCCACACCGCCGCCATCCAGGAGAGCGCCCGCGCCATCGCGCACCTGGACCTCCTCGCCGGCTTCGCCGTCAGCGCGCGGCGCTTCAACTACAGCCGGCCCATCATCAGCGGCAACGGGCGGCTGGACATCGTCGAGGGCCGCCATCCGGTGCTGGAGCAGCTCAACCGCGGCGAGCGGTTCGTGCCGAACGACACCGTGCTCAACGACGACGACTGTCGCCTTGTCATCCTGACCGGCCCGAACATGGCGGGCAAGAGCACCTACATCCGGCAGGTCGCGCTGATCGCGCTGATGGCGCACACCGGCTCCTACGTGCCCGCGCAAAAGGCAGTGATTCCGGTGTTAGACCGAATTTTTACGCGCGTCGGCGCCAGCGACGACCTGTCGCGCGGGCAAAGCACCTTCATGGTCGAGATGAACGAGACCGC
This sequence comes from Verrucomicrobiales bacterium, assembly GCA_031266335.1. Lineage (GTDB taxonomy): Bacteria > Verrucomicrobiota > Verrucomicrobiia > Methylacidiphilales > JAAUTS01 > JAIRPN01. The sequence goes on along the minus strand of JAISBF010000192.1, from coordinate 4,382 downwards.
CAACATCCTGCACAACGCCACCGCTGACAGTCTGGTCATCCTCGACGAAATCGGGCGCGGCACCAGCACCTTCGACGGCCTCAGCATCGCGTGGGCCGTGGCCGAGCATCTGCACAACGTCGTCAAGGCCAAGACGCTGTTCGCCACCCACTACCACGAGCTGACCGAACTGGCGGTGCTGATGCGCGGCGCGAAGAATTACAACGTCGTCGTCCGCGAGTGGCACGACCAAATCATCTTCCTGCGCAAAATCGCCCCCGGCGGCACCGACAAAAGCTACGGCATCCAAGTCGCGCGGCTGGCGGGCCTGCCGCAGGAAGTGATCGGCCGCGCCAAGGAAATCCTGCGTAACCTGGAGGAAGCCGAGCTGGACACCACCGGCCAGCCGAACCTGGCGCATCACCGTCAGCGCGCCGAAACCAAGGGCAAACCGAACGGCAAGCCCGACCTGCCGCAGCTGGATTTGTTCAAAACCCGCGCCGGTTGAAGCTTCCCCGCAGACCGTTTACGCCACCAAGACGCCAAGGCGCGAAGTTTGGTTAAAAAAAGCCTTACTTTATTTTTACAACGAGAACATGGAGTTAATTGAGAGCGTTTGCCTAACCAAACCGCTATCTTTACGTAAGGATGGAAGCGTAGGAAATAATGCGCGGGACGCGCAAGTTCATTTGCCGCAACACTTCCGCGAGGCGTTGTTGCGGGACGCCCAGCAGGTGTGTATCGTCGGTCAGCAGGTAATCGCAGCCGAGCACGGCACTTTCGCAGATGATGAGAGTGTCGTTCCATTCCTCAGCTGGCAGCAAATGTTCACGTCGCAGGCGGCGGGCGGCTTGTTTTGCCAAATTGAGTTGTTCGTCAGTCAAATCAGCGGGGAAAAAATCCGGTAAATTTTCACCGCTAATTGCGACTACTGCCCGACGCGCATGATACTGAAGCTCGGTATTTGCATGGTTGTCCACCTGGTGAAATAATTCATATATGGCGGTTGGCGGCACCGAAAACGACACACCAACCACGCGCGCCTTTCGCACAAAACGCCACGGCGGCGGCTCATGCGCCATCAATCCCAGCAGGACACAGGTATCAACGCTGACCAGTAATGGCGTGTCCATGTCCGGCTTGCTTGATAAATTCCAGCCCGCGTCGGTAACATGCACGACGGTATTTTTCGTCGTGGGAATTGCATTCCGCGCGCATTTCGCGGGCAATTCTGGAGCTTGGCAGCTTGCCGGTGTGTCTTGCAGGTTCTGCGGTAGCGGTGGGCATGGAAATAATGTAGCCCGCCGACGGCGGCAAGGCAATCGCGAAATCACCGCTGACGTTGACCCCCTTGTTTCCGATATGGCGACCGCAGATTGGGTGTTGTTTGATGATTGGTTGCATAAATGAGCAGCGGCGGCGACCTTGGTTGCCTCTTTCATTAATGTCTATTCGTGTTCATTCGCGGTTACACATCCTCCGCGCCTCCGCGGTTAGGTTTTGTTAAAATAATCCTTCGTGTCTTGGTGTCTTCGTGGTTCAAAAATCCTCGTCTGCCAAGGTTAAGATGGGGCACTTATCACAACCGTTGCTCTCACCGTCAGCGTTCGATTGGGGCGTCCAGTGTTATTTTAAGCTTAAGACCCTGTCGTCGGATTTTGTGCAATTGTTGCGTCAGACATAACCGCGCGATTTCCGCCACCGGCAAATCGGTGTCACGGGCAATCCCGTTTAGGACTTTGAGCAAGCTGTCGCCGAACCGCACGCTCATTTGCAACGCCTTCCGTTCCCGTGCCAATTCCTTGAAATTATTTTTCTCCGCCAACTGCCGTTCCACACACAGCCTGATAATTTCACTCATTGGCAGCCGCGACCGCTCGGACAATTTTTTGACTGTGGCCGCCGTGTCGTGTTCGAGCCAAATGCCGACCTGCTTGTTTTTCTTCTCTTGCACCCGGCCATCTAAACATTCAACGCCGACGAACACCTTTCAAATAATGGATATTAATATAATGTCATCTGACAATTAAAATAATTGATATATTTTACAAAGCAACGTAGCTTCGCTTTTCTGAAAGGAAAAAATAGAATGAAGAACAACAACACAACAAAATCGGCTGTCTGGCGTGCTGCCGCTGACAGTGGTAATTGGTTAGCCGATTTTCCGCAACAATTCCGCCCAGTTGCAATTCAGCGCTTTTTTTATTCTAACCATGACCTCCAAGGTCGGACTGGAGGAACCTTTTTCCAAGCGCTGAAGATAAGAGCGGTCAACTTCCGCCAATTCACACAGTTGCTCTTGGGTCAACTGTGCGCGCAAGCGCAGTCGGTTCAAGTTCTGGCCAATGGCTTTGTTGCAATCCACTCAGGATTATGTTTTCAACGAGGAAAAAATAGAGCCGCATATATACGGCTTTTTATGCTTGCCACAAAATGACCGCCGCATATAATCCGCTTTATTGATTTGAATTTATGAAGGAAAAAACAAAATGAAAAACAACAACCTACCCAAATGGGCCGCGTTGCTGCTGACTATCAGCGGCATGGCGGCGTTGCCGTTAACCACGACGGCGGAAGTCAAAATCATCAACACCGCCACCGCCGTGGTGGAGACCGGCAGCGCCTACACAGCGGTCACCGGCACCAATGCCTTGTATGTCGCCAGTCCCGGCGCGAGTTATACCGGCACCGACGTGCTCCTGACCAGTACCTTGACCTCCCTTGGAACGACCATGGACCATAACAGATACGTGGCGCAAATTAACGACCAAGGGGCCTTGGCGTTGTTCAGCAGCACGGTCATCAACAGCGGTACTTTTGCCGGCGCAGGCGACCAGAAGGGGGGAATCTATATCGGTGGCACCTCGACCGGCTATCTGGAAAATGTCACGGTCTGGGTGCTGGGTATGTATCAAAGCAACCCGGTGCGGGTGGCAGATTTCTCGACCCTGACCGTGCGCGGCGGCAGTTATACATTGGGAGCGTTCGACAGGTCCAACGCCACGCACGTTTTCCATATCGAGGGCTCGTCGGTGGCAACGCTGGAAAACGTCAACGTCAGGAACGAAGGCGTCAACGGTTACGGTATTGCCGCGGATCGCTCGACCGTGTTCATCATTGGCGGCACCGTCACCACCGTCGGCGGCGGCAATTCGTGGGGCGTCAACGCGAATTACTCGGAGCTATGGCTGGAGCATACCGTGATCAACGCCTTGGGTAACAATGCCATCGGCATCCGCAGCGCGAACAACTCGATGTATCACCTGGACGGGGTGGCCATCACCGTATCAAGTTCCAATCCCAATGCCGGGATCTACTTGGAAAGCGGCGGCAGTGTTGACGGCACGGGCGTGACCATTGATTCTGTCAGCTATGGTGTTTATTCCAACCACGGCGCGTCGCTGAACCTGACGGACAGTTCCATCACCACCTCGGGCACGCAGGCGGTGTTGGAAATCCTGCTCAACTCCGGCAGCGACACGAACATGGTCTTCACCGGCGGTACGCTGGCGCGCACCGAGGATGGCAACCTGCTGCACCTCACCGGCACGGCGGGCGCCATTAACGTCACCTTCAACGGCGTGGATCTCACCAACGGCGGCGACATCGTGACCGGCACGGACAACGCCACCGTCAACACCGTCAGCATGACCGGCGATAGCGACTGGCACGGCGACATCGTGGTCAGCCACACCAGCACGCTGACGTTGGACTTGGATCACAGCGCCATGACCGGCAACATCGACGCCAGTGACAACGCGGTGATCACCGTCACCAGCAGCAACGGCACCACCATCATCGGCACCGTCAGCGGCAACGACCACGCGATCGTTGACCTCACCGTCAGCGGCAGCCACAGCGCCCTGCTCGGCGACATTGCGCAAAATGACGAGGCCGCCGTTACCATCACCATTGACAACGGCGCCTCCGGCAGCGGCGGCTACCACGGCGGCAACCTCATCACTGGCGAAGACAGCACCTGGACCTTCGATAAAAACAGCCACGGCAACTACGGCGAAAACAATGGCATCTGGAACATCGGCGATTACGAAGTCACCTTCGACAACATGACCAACGACGGCACCGTCAACATCAGCGTCAATAGCGACACTGGCGAAGGCGGCTCCATCACCGTCACCGACACCGCTGACGGTGATGGCACCGTCCACATCGACACCACTGGCGACGGCCAACTCAATCCCAACGATGTACTGCTCGGCATCGTCAGCGGCGAGGGCACGGAACACTGGCAGTGGGATCCCATCAACTGGGGCATCGACACCATCATCAAGGACGGCGACCACTTCGTGAAAAATGGCACCAGCCCCGCCGGCGCCGTCCTCAACAGCAGCGTAGCGATCCAACAAGCGATGTGGTTCGCGCAGCAAAACAGTTTGCTCAAG
>JAISBF010000073.1 GCA_031266335.1 Verrucomicrobiales bacterium | reverse complement strand
TTGTCCACCACCACCAGCCGCCGCGAACCCTTGAACCGCCCCGTCAAAAACTCGCCGCGCGACTCGTTGTTACGCTTCCACGCGCGGTTCTCCACCGCCGCGAACAACGCCCGCTCCAGACCGCTGGCGCCGCAATTCCACTTCGCCAACTCGAACGCCACCACCAGCGGGTTCGCCGCGGCGTGCAACGCCACGCCCATCGTCTTGCCCTTGCCCGCCGGCGAGTAGGCGAGACCCACGTCGCCCGTCCGCCGCACCGTCTCGAGAAAATCCGCCACCCCGCGCGTGAACGCGTTGGCGAACGACTCCTCCCGCACCCGCCGCCGCGCCGGGTCGTTGCGGAGAAAATCCGCCACCCGCGCCGCGAAGGTCCGCGCGTTGCCCGCGAACTTCCCGTTCAGCGCCCGGTTCACCATCGTCCCGCTGACCCCGAGCTTGCGCCCGAGGTCGTTGTCGGTCAGCTCATGCTCGCGCTTGTACGCCGCCAGCCGCTCCAGCAGCGCCGCGTCCGGTTGTTCCTGTTGCTTTGGTTCCGGCGGCAAATGCCGACCGTCCGGCACCTCGCCCCAACTGTCAATATTCGTCGTACTCATGTTTCGCCTCTCTGTTGTTATTATTTTGTTTGTTAGACATAACCGTGGCCGCCACGGCCCGGTTATGTAAATCCTGTTCCTGCCGCGCCGCCGCACGGTCCTCCGGCGTCACGCCCTCCAGCACGTCGTTGTTATGCGCGCGCTCGGCGGCCTGCGCCGCGCTCCATGCGTGACGACGTATCCGCATGTCCTGGTAAATTTCCTTCTCCCGCGCCGCGTTGCGCCCCCACTGCCGCTGGTTCTTTTCCACCTCGTCGTAAGTGGCGCGCGTCGTCTGTCGGCACCAGCCGAGGTAACGCCCCGCCGCGTCGAACAAGTGCATTTGCGCCGGCGCGAATGGATTAACCAGCGTCATATACTTTTCCCCGCGCGCCGCCTCGCGTTGCGTGCCACCGGCGTTGATGATGACCGCCTCGTACGTCAGCGGGTCCAGCGAGACCTCTTTGTCGTCAAACCTGAAATAAGACCCCTCGCACTTCCGTTCCTTGCCCAAGTCGGGTAGCAGCATCTCCGCCAGTGCCGTCACCGGCAACGGCGTCAGTTCGCGCCGCCCGCGCTCCCACACCTCGGCGGGCGAGAGCCGCCGCGCCCGCGTGTAACCCTCCGCGCCACCGGTGATGAGGCTGCGGATGACCGTCTGCGTCTCCGCCGGCAGCCGCGCGAAATCCGCCGCGCCCAGCCAGCAATCGCTGTCCGGCGCCAGCCGGAACTCGCTGACCAAATGCCCGCACTCCGCCCAGTCCTTGAGGTGATGGTCGGTGCGCGCGTTGATTTGGCGGTACAACTCGCGATTGTCATACATAAACTGCCGCCACTCCTTCAGCGGGAAGATGAGCTTTTCCGCGCGTTCCCGCGGCAGTTTGCAATGGGCTTGCAACAACGCCGCGTTGCGGTTTAACGTGCCGGCCAGATGCTCCGGCCGGTGCTCTAGGTTCATGCCCGTTTGCCCGGGCCAAAACGCCTGCTCGTTGTGCGCGAGATTGTGCCAGCTTTCCAACATCGCCTTGAACTTGAAATTGCCCCCGCCGTCGCCCGGATATAATCCGGCCACCGCCTGTTCCACGCCGCTCATCCCGCTACGCCGCACGCGGATTTTTCCGTCGGTGGCGTCGAACAAGATTTTCTCCACGCGCTCGTTCACCGCGGCGGTGCCGTGCTCCGCCATCAGCATCGTCCCCCGCTCCGCGTGGTAGCCGTGGTTGAACAACAGCGCCGTCACCAACAACCGCGTGTCCCGCTCCAACAATCCGTCTTGCTTTTCCTTCTTGAAATTCCGCAGGCGCGGCCGCGCCCCCCACTCCGGCACACAACCCGTGTAACAATCCAGCGCGTGCAAAAACAGCGGCCGCACCGCCTGGTAACGGTCGAGCACGTTGACGAAAAAATCCCCCATCATGTCATCCAGCTGGATATGGCTGCCCGGCCACAACCCCACCCGCGTGGCAAATGTCTGCGGCAACAGCGCCGCCGCCGCGCCCCGGCCAACGCGGAACGACACCAGTTCCACCTTCGCCGGCGCCAGCCGGTACAGGTTGCTCACGCTAAACGCGCGCGGTAGATTGGGCCAGCCGGGCCAGCCCGCGAAACCCGGAATTGGCTCCCGCGCCCGCCACATGGCGCGCAGCCTGCGGATGGCGGGCGCGCCCTTGCGCTGGTTGCTCTCGTACAAGTTGCGCCAAAAGTCCACGAACGCCGGCGCGACCTTGGTGAGGCCGCCTGGGTTCTTCCAATCCGGCACCAGCCCGCGCCAGCCCCCGCGCCGGAACGTCATCGTCCAGCGCGACAGCGTCGGCAGCGCCACCGCCAACCGCCGCGCCGCCGCCGCTTGGGTCTCCCCCGGCCGCAACCGCCGCAACACCGCCAGCCGGTAACGCGCCGCCTCGCGTTGTTTCTTGGTTAGCGCGGCGAACTCATCCTGCTCGTGCGCCGCCACCGCCAGCGCGTGGCTGCTGCGTAATACCAGTTGTGCGTTGGTGTTCATTGGTGTTTATTCGCGGTTAATGTTCTTCAATTTCTCCAGCGCCTGCCGGAACAAATCCTCCAGTTGGACAATCAAGTCGTTGCTCAAATGCAGGTGAAACTCGTCGGTGAAAAAATCGTCCACGTGCCGGCACAAGTCGGTGAACACGGTTTGGCCCAGCGCGTGTTTCGCCGCCAATTCCTCCGCCACCGTCAGCGGCTCCTTGGTCGAAACCCGCTTCCCGCCTGTCGGCCGGTACGGGCGGAACCGGTCCAGCCACGAGCGTTGCGAGGTGCCGTTCACAAACTCCCAGAGTTCCAGTTGTTTCTTTTTGTACTTGTTAGGCAATTGGTCGGCGTCAGCGGTTGCCAACTCGACAAAACTGATTTTCGCCGGCAGTTGGTTTCTGAAATCCGCCAGCACCGCTTCCGCCACGTGCAGGAAACGGTACGCCGTGGCTTCCTTCACTTGTGGCGCGTAACGTTTAAGCCATGCTTTGATGCCGCCGTCAGCGGCATTGGTACCACGAGGCAGCTTAACTCCACGTGTGGAGTTTAGATTTTTTGTGTCAATATATTCGCGCAACCGCATCATCAGCGCGCCGAACTTGAGCACCTCGGTCATGCCGCCAATGGCGCGCTGATACTGCGCGGTGAGTTGCAACCCCATCTCCAGATCCGCCCCGTTGTCCAGCGCCTTGATGATGGCCCTGGACTCCGCCGCTGCTGGTGATATCTCCGGCGCGTCCTTCCGCGTCAGCACGCCGGCATCCAGCCGGCCGCTGACGGTGACGGGTTTGGTTAATTTCGTTGCTTGATTTTTTGCGATTGGTTTTTTCATAAAATTATTCGGGTTAATTCGTGTTCATTCGTGGTTAAATCTTCTTCCGCTCTAAAAACTCAATCACCGCCTCGCGGAAAAACACATTGCGCCGGTCCGTGCGCGGCCCCACCAGCCCCCAGCCGGCCACCGTGTTCGCCGCGCACCCGCACCAGCGGGCCAGTTCATGTTGAAAAATCGTCGGGCGGTGATGCGGCAAAATTTCACCGACGGCGATGACCGGCAGCGGTCGCTCCGGCTTCAGCGCCGCGTGCAACGCCGCGTGCCGCCACACCCGCACGCACTGCCGCTCCTCCCCGTTGCCGATGTCCACGCCGGCGAGCCGCCCCTCATCGAGCAGATTGAGCACATGCCGGTCGCTGCAATCATGGAGGATGATTTGCGTCTCCCCCACCGTCAGCAGCGGGCGATAGGTGGCGACGAGCCAGTCAAATTCGAGTTGGTCAGTCATCGGTTAGGCTCCGTTTGGGGTTGAGTGCCGGCACCGGCGGCGCTAATCTCGCGGCATGACCTCCCAAGGTGTGCAGCAGTTGGTTGAGTTGGCAGACCGGCGCAACAAAATATTTGGGGCTGTCCTAGATAAGGGTTAGAGTTTAATCCATCCCTTGAGTAAAGCGAGTTGTTGTTTAGGGGTACCGTAGTTAAAGCGGAACTCACATTCCTTGAGGAACAAGAAGAAGTGTTTTTTGGGAATGCCATTGTATTTGCGCAGTACCCGTTTGGACTGGTTCCAGAAGTTTTCAATGCCGTTAATGTGATGGCCGCGTTTGCTGACAAATACTTTGGCGTGGTTGATGCGGTGGTGCTTGAAGCCGGAAACGTCCAGGATGTTGTAGCTGGGCAGGCTGTCGGTATAGACCACCGAGTCAGCTAAAACCTTGGTTTGCAGGGCGGTAAGCAACGTCGGGCCACTGGCATCGGCAACCGGCAAGGCATAGACTTTGCCGCCGCGCTTGAGAATGCCAAACACACAAACCTTACCGGCCGCGCCACGACCTCGCTTGCCTTTACG
>JAISBF010000210.1 GCA_031266335.1 Verrucomicrobiales bacterium | reverse complement strand
ACCGGCAACGGTAAAGCCGACCCTAACGACGTCCTCCCCGGCGTTGTCACCGGCGACGGCACGGAGCACTGGCAATGGGATCCCATCAACTGGGGCATCGACACCATCATCAAGGACGGTGACCACTTCATCAAACACGGCACCAGCCCCGCCGGCGCCGTCCTCAACAGCGCCATCGCCATCCAACAAGCCATGTGGTTCGCGCAGCAAAACAGTTTGCTCAAGCGCATGGGTGAGTTGCGCTATGGAACGCGGGCGTCTCGCCCGCTGGCGGGCGGGACGCCCGCGTTCCATAACCTCATCGACAACCTCTGGCTCAGAAGCTACGGCCAACAGCTAAACGTCGGCAGTCAAGTATCAGGCAAAGCCTACGAACAACTCATCTACGGCGTGGACATTGGCACCGACCACAAGTTCACCTTGTCCGCTGACAGTGACCTTTATCTTGGAGTGTACGCCGGCTACGGCCGCAGTGATATAGACTACCGCACCCCCGGCACTGATGGTGAGATCAACAGTTATTACGGCGGTCTCTACGCCACCTGGCTCCATAGCAGCGGCTTCTACATCGACGCCACCATCAAAGCCGCCAGTGTGGACAACGACTTGAAAGCCCCCTACGGCAGCATTCAACTCACCGCCAACTACAGCGACGTGAACCTCGGCGGTAGCATTGAGATTGGCAAGAAGTTCACCTTCGCCGATGACTGGTTCATCGAGCCACAACTCCAAGTGAACTACCTCCACATCCTCGCCGAGGATTACACCGCCGGCCCCATGAGCATCAGCGCCCAAGACCTCGACGCCTTGCAACTCCGCATCGGCAGCCTCTTCGGTAGAACCATCAACCTCACCAACAGCGGCGCACTCCAGCCCTACCTCAAAATCAGCGGCGTCGAAACCATCAGCAGCGGCGGCACCCTCAGAAACGGCTACCAACACATCCGCGCCAACACTGACGGTGTCAGAGCCGAACTCGGCGCCGGCCTCATCTGGCAACTCGACACCAACAACCAACTCCACCTCGACTACGAAGCCTCCTTCGGTGATAAGTACGACAAGCCGTGGGGACTGTCAGCGGGCTACCGGCACCAATTCTAAATACCATTTGCACCACGAAGACACCAAGGCACGAAGGTTTATTTAAAAAATAGCCTTCGTGCCTTGGTGTCTTGGTGGTTCATCAATAAAAAATCTCCGCGGTTAATAAATGTCATGGTCAGATTTTTTGCCACTGGCAGCGGTATGACGGCTTGCCTTCGCTTTCGAATTGTCGCTGAAAGTCGCTTTTGGGGTCGGCGGCGGCGTCCCACGCGCCGAGATTTTTCCAGCCCGCCGCCGCCGACCAGATTTTTTGCGTCCACTGGAAATATTCCGCGTGGTCGGTGGTGAAGCGCGCCGTCCCGCCGTCGGCGAGCGCGCGGCGCAGGGCGGCGAGAAATTCCGGTTGGATGAGGCGGTGCTTGAAATGACGCCGTTTCGGCCACGGGTCGGGAAACATGATATGGATGACGCTGACGCTGGCCGGCGGGCACATGCGGCCGATGACGTATTCCGCTTGCAACCGCAAGGCGCGCAGGTTGGCCAGGCCGCGTTGCGCCGCGCGTTTGGCGATTTTGCCGACGCGGCCTTTCAACCGCTCGACGGCGACAAAATTCCGCTGCCGGTGCCGCGCGGCGTATTCGAGGATGAAACCGCCGTCGCCCGCGCCAAGCTCGATTTCCACCGGATTGGCATTGCCAAAGATTGCCCGCCAGTCGAACACCCGCAACAGGTCGTCGTTCGGCAGCCACGGGTCGAACGCGGGCGCTGACGGTGGCAATATCGCTGACAGTGGGAGCTCGTCCATGCGAACAATCTGCCAAAGACCCGGGCGCGGGAACATGCAAAATTTTTCCGTTCTCTGCTTTACAAAGCGGCGGGAACCCGGCTTAATATTCGTCCGCTTGCCACGGCTGGATAGCTCAGTTGGTAGAGCAGAGGACTGAAAATCCTCGTGTCGCCGGTTCGATTCCGGCTCCAGCCACTCTTTCAACCACGGATTAACACTGCAAAACTATCGCTCCCTTCGCGCCTTGGCGTCTTCGCGGCCGGAGTTCCTCCAGCAAGTAGTGATTCGGGCCAGCGCCCGACCCTCACCGTCAGCGGGCGGCGGGATAGTGTTCCGCCCAGTCGCGCAGGGCGGTCACCCACAGCGGGTGGTTGTTGAGGCAGGGGATGAGCCGGAACGTTTCGCCGCCGTTGGCGCGGAAGCGGTCGCGGCCGGCAAGGCCGATTTCTTCCAGCGTTTCCAGGCAGTCGGCGACGAAGGCGGGGCAGACGACGGCGAGGTGTTTCACTCCGCTGTTGGCGAGGCGGATAATCTCACGGTCAGTGTAGGGCTGGCACCACGGCGCGCGGCCGAAGCGGGATTGGAAGGCGGTGGAATACGCACCCGCTGACAGTGCCAGGCGCGCGGCGACGGCGGCGGTGGTGGCCTGGCATTGCGCGCGGTAGTCGGCCCGGTCGCCGGGGAACTTGTGCCGCAGCTGCTGCAACGGAATGCCGTGGTAGCTGAATAGCACGTAATCCGCGCCGCTGACGGCGAGGGGTTCGCGGATGCTCGCGGTCAGCGCGGCGAGGTAGGCCGGTTCGCGGTAGAACGGCGGCAGCACCGTCAGCGGCACGCGCCAGCGCAGCCGCGCGAGTTCGGCGCGGGTTTTGGCGACGGCGGTTTCCCACGTGGCCGGCGTGTAATGCGGGTAAAGCGGGAGGAGTAGAATTTCGCCCGGACGCTGACGGTGGGCGCGCAGTTGCTCAAGCGCGGCGCGGATGGACGGGTTGCCGTAGCGCATGCCAAGGGCAACCGGCAGGGCGGTTTGCTGTTGCAACAAATCGCGCAATCTTTGACCGCTCACCGTCAGCGGGGAACCTGCGGCGGTCCAAATCTGTTGATAGGCGCGGGCCGAGCGGCGGGGACGGCGGGGCAGGACGAGGCAGTGGACGATGAGCCAGCGCAGCAGGAAGTTAGTGTCGAGCACCCGCCCGTCCATGAGAAATTCCCGCAGGTAGCGGCGGACGGCGCTGACGGTGGGGGCGTCGGGCGAGCCGAGGTTGACCAGCAGGATGGCGCGCCGCGGATGCATGATGACGGTCAGCGTAGGCGGGAACGGCTTGGGGATAAAGGATAATAGGTGGCGCGTTGGTTTGAATTTTTTTACCGGGAGAGCATGGAGAACATTGAGCTTGGTTTGCTTAAAATCTTCATGAACTCCATGCTCTCCCGGTAAAAAAATCAAACTGACGCGCCGCCGGATAAGGGATGGCCCGGGTGATATTTTATCCTTTATGTTTGGTTCCATATTCTTTACCATGCGCGCCATGAGCAGGCACTCCGTCCCCATGTGGATAATTCTGGCGTTGCTGACGCTGACGACGCCGCTGACGGTGAGCGCGGTGGTCATCATTGATGCTTCCGGCACGACGCGCAATACCGCGGCGACCGGTCATGGGTTGGAAAATTACGTCGGGCAGGTTAACGGCCCCAGTGGGGTTTATCTGGGAAACGGCTGGGTAATCAGCGCCGCGCATGTCGGCCCGGGAGATTTTATCCTGGGTGGGCAAACTTATGCCATGGTGGCTGATTCGGCGCATTCTTTTTACAATGCGGATAAGACGCAGGTGGATTTGGTATTGTTTCAGATCAACGTCACGACCGAATTGCCGGGGACGACGTTATTTGACGGCACGCTGACGCCTGGGATGGATGTTTTCATGCTGGGATACGGTGGGGGTACATACGGTTGGGGGGAGAATAGTCTGACCGGTATTGATAACGATTTGTTGCCTGACGCGGGATTTTACTCCGCTGACTTTTACACCTACAGTTATAATGCCGGATTTCCCTATACCGACAATCACGCGCAAGCGATTGACGGTGATTCCGGCGGCGCCGGTTTTGTGTACAATAGCGATAGCGGTCAATGGCAGTTGGCGGGAGTGATGGTTGACGTTGGCTCAACGGAAGATGGGCAACTGATGGCAACTTATTTTGTCGATCTGACGAAGTACGCCGAGGAAATCAACAATATCATGGCCAGCATCCCCGAACCGGCGACCTGGGCGCTGCTGGTGACCGGAGTCGGGTTGGCGCTGATGCTGACGCGGCGGCGTTAAAGGGGGAAAGTTTGTGTCAGTTGGCGCGATACCGCGTAACTCAACAAATTTTCAAACTGACCCAAACCCACATAAACTTTTGTTACATTTCCCGGCCGGCCTCGGTTATAATCGGCCACTGATGATGACGGTCGGCTTGTTTGGCGGGACTTTCGATCCGGTGCATGTGGGCCATGAGCGGATGGCGCGCGCCGCGCTGGCCATGGGATTGCAACGGGTGGTGGTGATGCCCTGTTGTCTGTCGCCGCACAAGATTGACGCGGCCAGTCATGCGCGGCCCGCTGACGGTGAGCATCGGCGGCGCATGTTGGAACTGGCGCTGGGCGCGGTGGCGGGAGTGGAAATTTCAACTTACGAACTGGCGCGGGGCGGCGTGTCGTTCACTTGGCAGACCCTGGAATTTTTGCGGGAAAAATTCACCGGGGTGCGACTGGCGCTGCTGGTGGGATTGGATCAGTATCACAAATTCCCGCACTGGCAGCGATTTGCCGAATGGGGCCGGGGCTTGGATATTTACGTGTTTGGCCGGGCGGGCCAGGCGCCGCTGACCGTGGGCGCCGCGCACGCAGGGCCGGTTTATCATTGGCCCACGGAACGGATTCCCGCGGTCTCCGCCAGCGCCATCCGGCAGCGGGTGCGGGCCGGTCAATCCTTGACGGGGCTGGTCAGTCCGCCGGTGGCGGAATATATCAGGTCGCGCCGACTGTATTTGGCGTAGTGTTTGGTTGCCGATTTTCTTGTAAAAAAACGCTTTTCTAGTTGGCAGTTTGTTGAATTAACTGCTAAGAAGTTACTCCTTTTGAAAAGCACGGGATACAGTCTGATTTTGGTGTTGCTGTCGGTGGCGGTCGTACAGGCGCAGGTTGCTGCCCAGTCCGCCACGAGCAGCGGCAGCGACCCGCGCGCCAGCCAGCAGCCGATTGAAATCAGCGCTGACGGAGAAAACCGCTATCAGGGGGGGATTGCCTACGCGCAGGGCAACGTCACGGTGCGTTACGGCGAGGACATTATTGACGCCGACCAGATTACCTATGACAAGGCCACCCGGTTGATTACCGCCACCGGCAATGTGCGCATTTACGCGGAAAAGCGAATTTATCGGGGTGAATATTTCACTTACGATCTGGACAGCAAGAAGGTCACTTCGCGCGATTTCAAGGCGGCCTGGCACCAAATCTACGCGGTCGGCCAGGCCATCGAATCGCCCGCCACGAATGCCTATTTGATTAAAAATGGCACTTATACCATTGATAATCGCGAGCGACCGTCGTACAGCATGAAGGCCAGGACCATGACCATTTACCCGGACGACCGGATTGTCTGCCACAACGTGACGGTGTACATTGAGGATGTGCCGGTGATGTGGCTGCCTTACGTGGCCATGCCGATTAACAAGGACTCGGATAATTTCGACATCGGCGGCGGCAGTAGTTCCTACTGGGGAATTTTTGCCACCGGCGCTTATACCACCGCCCTGGGAGCGGATTGGCAAACCACCTTCAAAGGGGCGTACTATTCGCGCCGCGGCCCGGGCGGCGGGCTGGATGTTGAATATCAGCCGCAGCACAATCCCAACCATGACGCGGCGCGGTTCAGCGGCTATTATGTCAGCGACGGCGATCCGGCGATTGGCAACGAGATCGAGGACCGTTCCATCATCCACGGCACCAACCGCTACCGGATCAGTTATCAGCAGCGTTATCAGTTGACCAACAATCTGACCACCATGGCGGACATCAACGTGTGGAGTGACCGGCTGGTGACGGAAGACTTTTTCCCGTCGTTGTACCGCAATGAAATCCAGCCGGACAATTACGCCGGTGTCAATTACTACGACGATAATTTCATGGCGACGTTCCTGGGACGAATCCAGACGAACAACCTGTTCAATGTCACGGAACGCAAACCGGAATTCACCCTGGATTTCAAGCGGCAGAAATTTCTCGGTTTGCCGATTCATTACGAAGGCCAGTCCTCAGTGGTTAATTTCGAGCGGGCGTATGACCGCGATTTGAACGGAATTTACCAAGCCTACCAAACCGTGCGTTATGACAGTTTTCATCAGTTCAGCTATCCGCGCCAGTATTTCGGCTGGCTGGCGCTGACTCCGCTGGCGGGGGTGCGCGGCACCTATTACATGGAAAATCACAACCCGTTCAACCATAACCCGGACGGCGGGGAGGGGCGGGTGGCGTTTAACGCCGGCCTGAACGCCTCGTTCAAACTGTCGCGCACCTGGCTGGACTTTAAAAATCCCGATTGGGGAATTGACGGCCTCCGGCATGTGCTCCAGCCGTATGTCGAGGCGGCCTATGTGCTGCCGGTTGGCATGTCGCCGGGGGACATCCGCGGCTATGACGCCTACATTCCGTCCACCCGGTTGCAGCCGTTGGACCGGATGCTGACCGGTTCGATTGATTCCATTGATCGCGTCGGCGCGATTAAGCATGGGGTCAGCAACCGGTTGCAGACCAAGCGCGACGGGCTTAATTACAACCTGATGGACTGGAACTTGTACACCCAGGCCAATTTAACGCACAGCACGTATGAAGGGATGCTGACCGATTCCACTTACTCGCAAATCTACAACGACATCAATTTTTATCCCGTGCCGTGGCTGAAATTCAGCTTTTATTCCGCCACCGCCTTCGCCGAGGAAGGCTTTAATGAAATTGTGACCGGCGCACAATGGCAGGCCCATCCGGCCTTGAGCGTGGGGCTGTGGTATAACCATCTGGACAATGTGAATTATGCCCTGGACAATGTCTATTACTCCCGGTTCCGGCTGCCGAACGCCAATTTAATTACCGAGGAAACCCAGTGGCGGTTGAATGAAAACTGGAGCGTGGGGCAGCGCTTGTCGTGGGAAGCCAGCATCGGCCGCGTGCAGGAACAGCGCTATTCCCTGTATCGTGATCTTTCCGCCTGGATCATCGGCTTTACGGTCGGCTACATTGACAACGGCCCGGGCGGCAACGAATTTTTAACCTACCTGAGTGTGACGCTGAAGGCCTATCCCAGGGCGAGCATACGCGGTAATCTCTGACAACATGAATATAGCAATCATAGGGTCCGGTTATGTCGGACTGGTAACTGGCACGTGTTTTGCCGAAATCGGGCATCACGTGATTTGTGTGGACAATGACGCGGCGAAAGTCGCGCAGCTCAAGGCGGGAAAAATTCCGATTTACGAACCCGGCCTGGAGGACTTGATTCGCCGGAATGTCCAACTTCACCGGCTGCGGTTCACCACTTCCATCGGCGAAGGGGTGGCCGAATCCCAGGTGATTTTCATCGCCGTGCCAACCCCGCCGCAGCAGGATGGCAGCGTGGATTTGAGCTATGTCGAAGCCGTGGCGCGGCAGATTGCGGAACACATCAGCGCCTACCGGGTGATTGTTGACAAGAGCACCGTGCCGGTGAAAACCGGCGAGAAGGTCGCGGAAACCATCCGTCGTTACGCCCGGCCGGACGCTGAGTTTGACGTGGTCAGCAATCCCGAATTTTTGCGCGAAGGCAGCGCCGTCGAGGATTTGATGAAGCCCGACCGCATTGTCTTCGGCGTCAACAGCGAGAAAGCGCAAGCCATCATGCAGGCGGTGTACGCGCCGTTCAACGCGCCCATCATGGTGACCGATCTTAACAGCGCCGAGTTGATCAAGCACGCCTCCAACAGCTTTCTCGCGCTGAAGATCAGCTACATCAACGCCGTCAGCGCCATTTGCGAGGCGTCGGGCGCTGATGTTGAGAAAGTCGCCGCCGGCATGGGCGCCGACAAACGCATCGGACGCCAGTTCCTCAACGCCGGCCTCGGCTACGGCGGCTCGTGCTTCCCGAAGGACATCTCCGCCTTTATCAAAATTTCCGAGGAACTCGGCTATGATTTCCAGTTGCTCAAGGAAGTGGAGACCATCAACGCCAGCCAGGGCGAGCGCTTCCTGAAAAAACTGCGCGACAAGCTGTGGGTGTTGAAGGAGAAAAAAATCGGCCAGCTGGGCCTGGCGTTCAAGGGCAACACCGATGACATCCGCATGAGCGTCGGCATCCGCATTGCCGAGCAAATGGTGCGCGAGGGCGCGGCACTGTCAGCGTACGACCCGAAAGGCATGGAAAAATGCCGCCAGTTGCACCCGACCATCCCGACGGTCAGCGACCCGTATGCCGTCGCCAAAGACGCCGAGGCGCTAATCATCGCAACCGAATGGACCGAGTTCAGAAATCTCGACTGGGTGAAAATCCGCGGCCTGATGCGAACCCCGCTGGTATTCGACGGCCGCAACCTGCTCGACCCCGCGGAAATGCAATCACTGGGCTTCGAATATTACAGCGTCGGCCGCTGACCATCACCGCCCATTTTTGCATTTTAAATTTGAAATTTTACATTTGAATATGAACACACTGCTGGTTGGTGCCCAATGGGGCGATGAGGGTAAGGGAAAAATCGTTGACGTGCTCACCGAGCAACACCACGCCGTGTTCCGTTCGCAAGGCGGCAACAACGCCGGGCATACCGTCCACATCGGTGGCAAAAAATACGTGCTGCACCTGATGCCGTCCGGCATTTTGCGCCCCCGCTGCCAGTGTCTCATCGGCCACGGCACCGTCATTGACCCGCTGGCGCTCGTCGAGGAAATCAAGGGCCTGCACGCGCAAGGCATTAAAACCCGGGGCCGACTGTTCATCAGCGACCGCGCCCACGTGGTCATGCCGTACCACCGCGTGCTCGACCAAGGCCGCGAGGCGGCGGCCAAGGGCAAAAAAATCGGCACCACCGGCCGCGGCATCGGCCCCGCTTACAATGACAAAGCCTCGCGCATCGGCCTGCGCGTCGGCGATCTGCTGAGCGCCGACAAACTCACCGGCAGCGTCCGCGACCGCGTGAAGGAAATCAACGCCCTCGCCAGGCAACACGGCTGGCCCACCGTCAGCGCCGCGCAAATCACCAAGGACTACCTCGCCGCCGGGAAATTCCTCGCGCCTTACGTCACCGACACGGCGCTGAAGGTGAACGAACTCGCCGCGCGCGGCCGAAAGATTTTGTTCGAGGGCGCGCAAGGCACGCTGCTCGACATCGACTGCGGCACCTATCCCTACGTCACCTCGTCCAACACCACCTCGGCGGGACTATGCACCGGCAGCGGCCTCGCGCCGAACCGCGTCGGCAAAATCGTCGGCGCGCTCAAAGCCTACACCAGCCGGGTCGGCGAGGGACCGTTCCCGACCGAGTCGCCCGATCTCGCCGACCTGCTGCACGCGCTGGGCCGCGAGTTCGGCGCCACCACGGGCCGTGCGCGCCGCTGCGGCTGGCTCGACGGCGTGCTGATCAAATACGCCGTCACCGTCAACGGCATTGACGAATTCGCCATCACCAATCTCGACGGCCTCGACACGCTGCCGGTCATCAACATCGCCGTCGCCTACCAGCTCGACGGCAAAACACTGACCGCGCCGCCCGCTGCCATTGAGGACTTGTATCGCTGCCAGCCGGTGTACCAATCCTTCAAGGGGTGGCAAGCCGACACCACGGCGGTGCGTTCCTTCGCCAAACTCCCGCGCCGCGCGCAGGCATACCTGCGGGCGGTGGAAAAAATCACCGGGGCCAAAATCAACCTCATCAGCGTCGGCCCCGGGCGGGAACAAACCTTTGGCAGCTGAGGTTTTTTATTGGCCACCGAGGCACACGGAGTAGGCACAGAGAAGCACAGGGTTTATTTTTAGTTTAATAAAATCTCTGTGACTCCCTGTGTCTTCTCCGTGGTTCTCTGTGGCCCAATATACTTTTAGAATTGGTGACGATAGCCCGCTGACAGTCCCCACGGTTTGTCGTACTTGTCACCGAAGGAGGCTTCGTAGTCCAAGTGCAACTGATTGTTAGAGTCGAGTTGCCAGATAATACCGCCTCCTACTTCCGCTCTGGCACCGTCAGTGTTGGCGCGGGTATGTTGGTAGCCGTTTCTGATGGCGCCGCCGGTGCTGATGGTTTCGACGCCACTGACCTTGATGTAGGGTTGTAATGCGCCGCTGTTGGTGAGGTTGATGGTGCGACCGAAGAGGCTGCCAATGCGGAGTTGTAGGGCGTCGAGGTCGCTGGCAGTGATGTTCATTGGGCCGGCGGTGTAATCCTCAGCGAGGATGTGGAGGTAGTTGACTTGGAACTGGGGTTCGATGAACCAAGCATCGGCGAAGGTGAATTTCTTGCCGAGTTCGAGGCTGCCGCCGAGGTTGACGTCGCTGTAGCTGGCCTTTAGTTGAGTGCTTCCATACGGAGCTTTCAGGTCGTTATCGACACTGGCGGCTTTGACGGTGGCGTCGAGGTAGAAGCCGCTGGAGTGTAACCACGTGGCGTAGAGGCCGCCGTAGTAAGAGTTGATCTCACCGTCAGCGCCGGGGGTGCGGTAGTTGAGGTCGCTGCGGCCGTAGCCGGCGTACACGCCCACGTACAAGTCACTATCAGCGCTGATGGTGAACTTGTGATCCGTGCCGAGATCGACGCCGTAGATGAGTTGTTCGTAGGCTTTGCCCGATACTTGGCTGCCGACGTTTAGCTGTTGGCCGTAGCTTCTTATCCAGAGGTTTTCGATGAGGTTATGGAACGCGGGCGTCCCGCCCGCTGGCGGGCGAGACGCCCGCGCTCCATAGCGCAATTCACCCATACGCTTGAGCAAACTATTTTGCTGCGCGAACCACATGGCTTGTTGGACAGCGATGGTGCTGTTTAACACTGCGCCGGCGGGGCTGATGCCGTGTTTGACGAAGTGGTCGCCGTCCTTGATGATGGTGTCGATGCCCCAATCGATGGGATCCCATTGCCAGTATTCCGTGCCGTCGCCGCTGACGATGCCGGGGAGTACGTCGTCGGGATTGAGTTTGCCGTCGCCGGTGGTGTCGATGTGGACTCTGCCCTCACCGTCGGCGGTGTTGGTGATGGTGATGGATCCCCCCTTACCAGTGTCGCTGTTGACGCTGAGAGTGATGGTGCCGGTGTGAATCATGTTATCGAAGATGACTTCATAATCGCCGATGTTCCAGGTGCCATTGTTTTCGCCGTAGTTACCGTGACTGTCTTTGTCGAAGGTCCACACGCTGTCGCCGCCGGTGATGAGGTTGCCGCCGTGGTAGCCGCCGCTGCCGGTGGCGCCGTTGTCAATGGTGATGGTGACGACGGCTTCGTCGTGTTGCGCAATGTCGCCGAGCAGGGCGCTGTGGCTGCCGCTGACGGTGAGGTCGACGATCGCGTGGTCGTTGCCGCTGACGTTGCCGGTCAGGGTGCTGTCGGCCAAGTTTAATGTCGAAGTTGAGGAGCCGTGGAAATTGGCGTCGCCGCTGATGGTCGCGCGCTCGGTGCGCAGCGTGAAGTTGGTGGGCATGTCCACGGTGCCGACGGTGCCATCGCTCCACGTGCCGGAGCGGACGCTGGTGATTTCCAGCGCGCTGGTGCCGCTCATGGTCACATCGCGCAACGTAAGTTCATAATTGCCTTGGTAGGTGCTATACAAATCCAGGTCGTAGTTGTCCCTCGACTGCGGATTGACGGCAATCACCGTGCCTTGCGCGGCGCTGAGCCGCCCGCCATTAATCACCAGCGTATGGTGTTCATCCGCGCCGATGGTGCTGGACGACGCCAGATAAATCACCTGCGAATCTGGCGAA
>JAISBF010000205.1 GCA_031266335.1 Verrucomicrobiales bacterium | reverse complement strand
AAGACACAGCTCCGCCAGGGAAAAACGAGTTAAGGTTGCGCGTTGCGCGTTGCGCGTTGCGCGTTGCGCGTTGCGCGTTGCGCGTTGCGCGTTGCGCGTTGCGCGTTGCGCGGATCGAGATTGTTATGTCGGAAGATGCTCATGCTCAAGCTGTTGTCGCTGACGGTCTCTGGTTATTGCAGGTGGCCTGTCGGCGGCAACGGAATGGGACGTTATAGAATTGCGCTGACCGGTGCAAGGTTTTTTTTAGTTTTTTTAACCGCAGAGGCGCGGAGACGCGGAGTTTTTTAAATAATTTAATCTGCGGATTAACTATCCGTGTGCATCCGTGTCCATCCGTGGTTAAGTAACGTGTTTGCGCCAACCAAGGATCTTGAATTGATGTTTTTCACGGCGACCAGGCCGCTGACTGTGGCGCGGCGAAATAATTTGGCATTTGGTCTTGGCCGGCTACGCTGGGCCGCTATGGGTCTGCTGGACAATCTCGACTTGACGAAGCAAATCGAAGAAAAAGCAAAGTACAAAAAAAAGCTGGAGGCTTGGCAGTTGGATTTGCTGCATTTGCAGCCGCGCCTGCGCCAGGCCAAGCGCAATTTGATTCTGGTGTTCGAGGGGCCGGACGCCGCGGGCAAGGGCGGCATTATCAAGCGCACGCTGGAACGGCTTGATCCGCGCACGGTCCGCGTTTATTCCATCGTCAAGCCGACCGCGCAGGAGTACGCCAATCATTATCTGCGGCGGTTTTGGATCAAGCTGCCGGGTTACGGCGAAATCGCGGTGTTTGACCGCAGTTGGTACGGCCGCGTGCTGGTCGAGCGGGTGGAAGGTTTCGCCACCAAGGCGGAATGGCAGCGGGCTTACGACGAAATCAACCAGTTTGAACAAACGCTGGTGGCCGACGGTTCCATCCTGTTGAAGTTTTACGTCCACATCACCAAGGACGAGCAGTTGCTGCGCTTCAAGAAACGCGCCGCCGACCCGTACAAGCGCTGGAAAATCAACGATGAGGACTGGCGCAATCGCGAGAAATGGCATCAGCACAACGAGGCCGCCGAGGATATGTTCGCCAACTGCAACCTGGCCGGCGCGCCCTGGATGCTGGTGGAGGGCAATTTCAAATGGTACGCGCGGCTCAAGGTGCTGAGGACCGTGGTCAGGCGCCTGGAAAAGGAAGTCGGCAAGGCGTGAGGAACTTCAAGCCATAGCGGTTCCGCTTAATCCCGCGGCAGGCGTCAATTAAAAGTCACCCAACGCACCAAATCCGCCAGGCGCGGGCGGGTGTCGTGACGCCACGCCAGGGGCGGGTGTTGCAGGCCGCCGGTGGGGCAGAAGCGGGAGACGCCGAGGTCGGTGAAGTAGGCGATGGCCGCGGGCGTCAAGGGCGAGCTGTGGGAGACGGCGGAAAGTTTGTCGCGCCAGAGTTCGGGGTCAGGGATTTCCCAGGCGGACAGGACGCTGACGGCGGCGTGGGCGGGGCCGGCGGCCAATTGCCGGGCGCCGCTGATAACCAAATATTCACCATCAGCGCCGGCGAGAATTTTTTCCCCGCGCGCGGCGGCGGCCTGGCGGAAGTGCTGGCGCAGGGCGGCCCGGTCGAAATCCAGCCCGGGCATGGGCCGGGTCCGGCGCTGCCCGGCCAGGGCGGACGCCAGCAGCGCGGCGAATTGTTCACCGCGCTCCGGGTCGCGGCACAGGTAAGCCTGCGGGGACAGGCAGCCGAGTTGCTCATAAGCCAGCACTTCGCGCGCGGCGGCGGCGGCGAATGCCGGGGTTTCATCACCCCGTTCAATCAGGCCGAGGCTGATTTTGTGGCCGTAGCCGAGGAAGCGTTGCCGCCAGTGGGTCTGGCGGTGGATGGCGGCGACGGTTTCGTCGGTGCCGTATGCCACCACGGCGTCGGCGGCCAGCATCAGCGCCGGGTCGTGCCGCGACAGCAGGGTGACGGCGGCGCGCAACGCCGGCGGCAGGGCGCTGACGGTGGCGCAAAATTCCGGCAGGCCGGCGGCCGGCAATTTGAACACCAGGCGCGAGCCAAGCATTAATCCAATCAGCAAACTCGTCTCCGCGCTGACGCTGAGGTTCGCCGCGCAGAGATGGTAAATCATTTCCGGCGCCCGCGCCCGCAGCGTGACGCCGCCGACGGTGACCGGACGGTCGAGTATTTCCGCGTCCCCCAGCTCGCCGGCGATGAACGCCCGCAACGCCGCCGCGCCATTGAAGCCCAGTTCCGGGCGCCGGGCAAAAGCGTCAGCAACAGCGGCGAGGCGTTCGGCGGTAGGCATCAGATTTTTTTAGCCGCAAAAACACGCGAAGAGAACAACGATTTTCACCGTGGCGGCGCGCCCACCCGCGGCGGCGCCAATTAGTTTTGCGTCAGGCGATTTGAATTTCGCGCGCCGCCCGCCCCGCGCGCGCTTGGTAATAAATGGACTTATGCCAACCGGCCCGTATCCTCTCCCCGTGCATCGGTTTGTCGAATTATTCATCGCCCTGCGTTACTTGCGCCCCAAGCGCAGCTTCGTTTCCATTATCACGGTGTTATCCCTGCTCGGCGTGCTGCTGGGCGTCGGCGTGCTGATCATCGTGCTCTCGGTGATGGAGGGGTTCGAGCGGGAATTGCGCGACAAGGTGCTGGATTTCACCCCGCATGTCACGGTGGCCAACCGCGACGGGTTGATTGACGACGGGCCGGCACTCATGGCGTTAATCAACCGGCAGCCGGGGGTGGTGGCGAGCGCGCCGACGGTGCTGGGCCAGGTGCTGGCGCGGGTCAATGACAAAATCTCCGCGCCGTATCTGCGCGGCGTGGATCCGGCGACCAGCGAGGCCGTGGTGCCGATGGAGCGGTTCATCGTCAGCGGCGAGCCGTTGCTGACCGCTGACTCAGTCTGGGCCGGCCTGGGCTGGGCGCTGCGCAACCACGCCAAGGTCGGCGACCGGGTGCTGGTGTACGCCCCCAGCCATCTCAATCGTTATCTGGCCGCCAGATCGCCCGATGGCCAGGACCAGCCGCCGACGGCCAACCTGCCCGGCGAGTACACCATCAGCGCCCTGTATTCGACGGGTTATTACGAATACGACAACAATTACCTGCTGTTCCAACTGGCCGAGGCCCGGCGTTTGTACGACCTGGGGCCGGCGGTGCACGCGCTGACGGTGCGGACGCAAGACCCCATGCAAGCCTGGCGGTTGCAGGACGAATTGCGCGCCCAGCTGCCGCCGTCATACCGGGTGGAAACGTGGATGGATCAAAATAGAGTGTTGTTAGGGCAAGTGGCGGTGGAACGGCGGGTGATGGCGTTCATTTTGTTTTTCATCATCATCGTGGCCGCCCTGGGACTGTGCAGCACGCTGATTACCGTCACCGTGCAGAAATCGCGCGAAATCGGCCTGATGAAGGCCCTGGGGGCCAGCGACCGGCAGATTGTCAGCATCTTCACGCTATACGGCTTCATCATCGGCACGGTCGGCTCCGGCCTGGGAGTCCTGGCCGGCAACCTGCTGCTGCGCTATCGCAACGAATTCAGCGCCTGGTTGAACCGGACGTTCAACATCGACGTGTTCCCGCCCTCGATTTACCACTTCGCGCAAATTCCGGCGCTGACCGACGGCTGGATGATGACCTGGATCGCCCTGGCGGGCGTGGCGCTGAGCACCGCGGCGGCGCTGGCGCCCGCCTTTGCCGCGCTGCGGGTGGACCCCGCGACGACCCTGCACGCGGAATGACGGACCCTGACCATGAACTGTTTGGAACTCAGCAACCTCAGCAAGGACTTCCCCTTCGGGCACGGCCGGCGCGTCGAAGTGCTCAAGAAAGTTTCACTCACCGTGCCGGACGCCGGCACCGTCGCCATCAGCGGCAGTTCCGGCTCGGGCAAAACCACCCTGCTGAACATCATCGGCGGCCTGACGCTGCCCACTGACGGTGAGGTGCGCTGGCGCGGCGCGTCCATTTACGCCGCCGGCCGCGCCGGGCTGGCGCGGTGGCGCGCCGCGTCCGTCGGCTTTATCTTCCAAGCCTGGCACCTGATGCCGGAACTCAGCGCGCTGGAAAACATCCTGCTGCCCGCCGCCTTGCAACGCCGCGACCGCGCGGCGCTGGCCTGGGAACTGCTGGAACAAGTCGGCCTCACGGCCCGCGCCCACCACCGCCCGGCGGAACTCTCCGGCGGGGAGCAGCAGCGCGCCGCCATCGCCCGCGCCCTGATTAACGACCCGGCGGTCATCCTGGCGGACGAGCCGACCGGCAATCTCGACCAGGACAATCGCGAGGCGGTGCTGAATTTGCTGCTTGATTTGGCGGGCGAAAGAAACAAATCTGTGGTGTTGGTCACGCACGACGAGGCGGTCGCCCGGCGAATGGATTTGCGTTACCGGCTGACTGGCGGCAGATTGGAGCACACGAAATGAAAATTTACCTGGATGGGGAATTCTACGACCGGGAAAGCGCGAAAATCTCGGTGTTCGATCACGGGCTGTTGTACGGCGACGGCGTGTTCGAGGGCATCCGCGCTTACAACGGGCGCGTGTTCCGCCTGCGCGAGCACGTGACCCGGCTGTTCAACTCGGCGAAGGCGATTCTGCTGGCCATCCCGCTGACGATGGAGGAAATCGAGGAAGTCGTGCTCGCCACCTGCCGGCAAAACAATTTGCGCGACGCTTACATCCGGCTGGTCGTCACGCGCGGCGTCGGCGACCTCGGGCTGAACCCGAACAAATGCGGCCGGCCCACGATATTTTGCATCGCGACCGGCATCACCATTTATCCCGACGAGGTGTATGAAAAGGGCTTGAAACTCGTCACCGCCGCCACCCAGCGCGTGCCGCAAAACTCGCTCAGCTCGGCGGTCAAGTCGCTGAACTATTTGAACCAAATCCTGGTCCGGCTGGAGGGCAACCTCGCCGGCGCGGACGAGCTGATCGTGCTCAACCACGAGGGCTACGTCGCCGAGTGCAGCGCCGACAACATCTTCGTGTGGCGCGCGGGCCGGCTGATCACGCCGTCCATCAGCGCCGGCGCGCTCGGCGGCATCACGCGGCAGACCGTCATCCAACTCGCGCCCGAGGTGGGCGTCACCGTCAGCGAGGAAAATCTGACCCGCTACGACCTGTGGACGGCGGACGAGATTTTCCTGACCGGCACCGCGGTCGAGGTGGTGCCGGCGCGCGAGTTGGACGGCCGGGTCATCGGCAGCGGCAAAATGGGGCCGCTGACGCGCAAGTTCATCGAGGCTTACCGCCGCTTGACCCGCAGCACCGGCGCGGCAATCTTTGCATAAAATCAGCCCCCAAACAGCAGCATGGCGGTTGCCCAAATTACGTCAGGCACCGCGTAACAACCAGCACACTCAACCCCGTGCTCCAAGAGGAGTCACAGCGGCGGTTCGGGGATGGCGGCGACGCTGAGGATGCCGCAGGCCTATCGATTGGGTTGATTGAGTTTTTTTAAGTTGGCGCGATGCCGTGTACCTTAACGGCACCGGCGCCGCAACACCGCTAACAGTGACACGCCGCCCGCCAGCAACAGCCACGCCGAGGGTTCCGGGATGATGGAGGTAACCACGAAAATCATGCCGCCAATATCTCCCTCGCCACTGATAACGGTGTCCCAGTTAAATGAACCCGTTAACAACCCGTCCACTCCAACCACGAACGGCGTGGAATTAATCAGGGTGAAATTATCAATCGTGGGAGTGCCGCTGGTAAAATTCACCGACAGTGCCTGGGTGGTCTCGCTGCCAATGGTCACCACGCCGGCATTGGCATTGCCCTTCCATCCTGAAATCGCGTAAACCGAAATTTGGTCGCCCTCGTTAAAACCGGAGAGACTGAAGGACCGGGAAGCATCCATGTTAAAGTAAAAACCGTCGCGCATTATGGGGATGGCGTTGCTGGTATTCAGGTAGGCACCGACAGCGTTACCAGAGCCTCCCTGCAAGGTGAAAGTCTGCGAGCCAAGCACCGTGGTAAAAGTCTGCGCCAAATCCCCCTGGTTGAAGGCAATATTACCCTCACCGTACTGATACCATACGGCCTGCCAACCCGCTGGCGGTGGATTGCTGGAGGTAGTAGTAAAATCCAAAAAAATGGTCTCCGCGCTGGCGAATGACCCGCCGAGGGTCAGCATCAGCGTCGCTCCCATGATTAACTTGCCTGCCGATTTGTGGATGATGTTCTTCATAATATATTTCCGTTTGGGTTAAAAAAATGGGCAACGCTGACAGTGCCGGACACGACGGCAGTAATGGGCGCAGCCGGGCGGCAACCGCCGGCAACACCAGCATGAAAAACAGGGAAAAAACCGCTTGCGGTTCCGCTTACGCTGAAACTGGCAAGTTTATAAAACGCTGAACGCTGAACGCTGAACGCTG
Organism: Verrucomicrobiales bacterium; assembly: GCA_031266335.1. Classification (GTDB taxonomy): domain Bacteria; phylum Verrucomicrobiota; class Verrucomicrobiia; order Methylacidiphilales; family JAAUTS01; genus JAIRPN01. The sequence goes on along the minus strand of JAISBF010000205.1, from coordinate 77 downwards.
AACGCTGAACGCTGAACGCTGAACGCTGAACGCTGAACGCTGAACGCTGAACGCTGAACGCTGAACGCTGAACGCTG
>JAISBF010000137.1 GCA_031266335.1 Verrucomicrobiales bacterium | reverse complement strand
GTCGAGGTCGCTGCGGCCGTAGCCGGCGTACACTCCAAGATACAAGTCACTGTCAGCGCTGATGGTGAACTTGTGATCCGTGCCGAGATCGACGCCGTAGATGAGTTGTTCGTAGGCTTGGCCGGCGACTCGGCTGCCGACGTTTAACTGTTGGCCGTAGCTTCTGAGCCAGATGTTTTCGATGAGGTTATATGGAACGCGGACATCCTTGTCCGCCAGCGGGCGGGACGCCCGCGCTCCATAGCGCAGTTCGCCCATGCGCTTGAGCAAACTGTTTTGCTGGGCGAACCACATGCTTTGTTGGACGGCGATGGCACTGTTGAGGACGGCGCCGGCGGGGCTGGTGCCTTGTTTGATGAAGTGGTCGCCGTCTTTGATGATGGTGTCGATGCCCCAGTCGATGGGATCCCACTGCCAATTCTCGGTACCGTTGCCGGTGACTTTGCCGGGGAGCACGTCGTTGGGGTCGGCTTTACCGTTGCCGGTGGTATCGATGTGGACGGTGCCCTCACCGTCAGCGGTGCCGGTGACGGTGATGGAGCCGCCCTCACCGGTGTCGCTATTGACGCTGATGGTGATGGTGCCGGTGTTGGTGAGGTGATCGAAGGTTACTTCGTGGTCGCCGATATTGAAGGTGCCGTTGTTGTTGCCATTGTTCACGTGGCTGTCTTTGTTGAAGGTCCACACGCTGTCTTCACCGGTGATGAGGTTGCCGCCGTTGAAGCCGCCGCTGCCGGTGGCGCCGTCGTCGAGGATGATGGTGACGATGGCGCTGTCGTTTTGCGTGATGTCGCCAGTGTAGGCACTGTGGTTAAAGTTGATGGTGGCGGTGGAATTGCCTTTGACATTGGTGTCGCCGGTCAGTGTGGTATTGGCGACGGTGAGGTTGATGACACTGGTGCCGCTGCTGTCGAGCAGGCTGTCGGTGTTGACGGTGACGCTGTCGAGCGTGATGTCGGCGTTGGCGGTGTATTGTTTGTTCCAGCCTTCGGTAGTGGCGATAAGGGCTTGCGCGGCGCTGATGGTGCCGCCGGTGATGGTGATGGTACCAACGCCGGTGCCGCTGCCGAAAATAGTGACGGCCGCATTGGTGGCGGCGATGTTTGGGTTTACCAGCGTCAGCGAGGTTTCGCCGGTGTTGTCGGTAGGCTCGATGTTGACCGGATTCGGGGCGCTGATTTGGGTGTTGGTGCCAGTGACGCGCGTATCGTAGCCAACAATGCCAACGACTTGGAGTCCGTGGAAGTTTTCGCTGCGTATGGTGGTGTGGTCGCCAAGGTCGGCTATGGATCTTTGCACACGCACGGCATAGTTGCCGGTGCCGGTGGCGACGATGAGGTTACTGCCAGTGAGAACGACGCGGGCGCTCATGGCCAGCAACGCTCCATTGCCGCCGCTGCCATTGGCGATTACGGCAAGGTTGCTGGCGAGCAAGGTGGAGTTATCTTCGATAAACACGTTAGCCGAATCGGGACCGCTGCTGGTGATGGTTGCGCCGGTCAGTGTCAGCGTGGAGGTGTGGGTGACGACGACCCCAAAGCCGTTCGGGCCGGCGGTATGGACGGTGATGTTTTCTGCGTAACCGGACGATGCCTGGTCGAGGACAATTGCCCAAGCGTAGGTGCCGGTAGTGGAGAAGGTGCCGCCGTAGAGTGCCACTAGGGAGGATACCGCGAGAATGGCGCGGCCTTGGGACGTTGACTCGTTGGTGCTGGTGACATTATACAAGTCCAGCCGGCCCTGGTTGTAAACGTAAGCGCCCAACCTGCCGTAGTCGGCACCAAAGGTGGAGCTGAGAGTGAGATTGGTGCCGCTGTAGAAGGTTTCGCTGCCGCTGACGGTCAGGGCGGCTTGGCTGGAGATGCTTTCGTAGCTCTTGCCCGCCTCCATCACGGTGCCGGTGGTGACAACTTGGTATTCCGCGCAGACGGTCAGCGTCAGCGCGGAGCAGAGGGTTAATATCAGGGTTGGTTTTTTTATCATTGATGGGTTCATATTTTTTGGTTATGGGTTTACACTGTCAATATTATGGTGTTACCGCAGCACTGTCAATCATAAGGTGTAGGTGGATTGCTTTTTTCTCCATGCTTTTGCTTGTGGAGCCAGGCACCATAGAAAAATTACGCGACCGCCTGCGCAAATTGCGGGCGCAACGGGATTTGACGCAGGAAGAATTTGCCCACGCCGCCGGCTTGGATTACAAGTTTTACCAAAGCATTGAAGCCGGACGCCGGACTGAATTGCGGGTATCCACGTTGGAGCGCATCGCCAAGGTTTACGGGTTGGAAGTCTATCAGTTGCTTGCGCCCAGAATTTCCCTGCCGAAAATCAAGTAGCTTGCCGCCGACCGTCAGCGGCAATGCGGTCCAGTTTGATTTTTCCCGTATCACAATCGCACAACATTAAAACACCTTGATTAGTCAAGGTGTTTTGTAAAATTTTTTCACTGATAGTGAAGGCATGGATGAAAAATACGCCGCCTTGCGCCGGTTGGTTCGTGGTTTGCGCCTTAATCGCGGCTGGACACAAGAGCAACTGGCAGAAAAGGCGGGGCTGGATTACAAATACTACCAGCTTTTTGAATTGAACCGCACCGCCGCGCCTTCGCTCAAAATGCTTGAACGTCTCGCCAAAATTTTCTCCGTCCAACCGTGGGTGCTGTTATGTGATCAACCGGATTTAATCAAGGCGCACACCGGTTTGGACTACGCCAAATTGCCAATTAAACAACGCGCGGGAAGACCGCGCGCGCGAAAATGCCGCTGACGGTCAGCGGCAATGCGGCTCATTTGGCTAACTTTAATCTGTTCTGCTGTCGTCCCGAGCCAAATCAAAGGATCGGGATGACGGGGAAAACTCAGAACCACGAAGACACCAAGGCACGAAGGTTTGTTGAAAAAACAGCCTTCACGCCTTGGCGTCTTCGTGGTTCAATTTTTTAGAATTGATGACGGTAGCCCGCTGTTAGTCCCCAGGGCTTGTCATACTTGTCGCCGAAGCTCGCCTCGTAGTCTAAATGCAACTGATTGTTAGCATCGAGTTGCCAGATGAGGCCGTCGCCTAACTCGGCTCTGGCGCCGTCAGTGTTGGCGCGGGTGTGTTGGTAGCCGTTGTGCAGGGTGCCGCCGCTGCTGATGGTTTCGACGCCGCTGACCTTGATGTAGGGTTGTAATGCGCCGCTGTTGGTGAGTTTTATACTGCGACCGAAGAGGCTGCCGATGCGGAGTTGCAGGGCGTCGAGGTCGCTGGCAGTGATGGTCATCGGGCCGGCGGTGTAGTCCTCGGCGAGGATGTGGAGGTAGTTCATTTGGAATTGCGGTTCGATAAACCAGTTATCTTTAAAGGTGAACTTCTTGCCGATTTCGAGGCTGCCGCCGAGGTTTACGTCGCTGTAGCTGGCGGTGAGTTGGGTGGTGCCATACGGAGCTTTCAGGTCGTTGTTGACACTGGCGGCTTTGATGGTGGCGTCGATGTAGAAGCCGCTGCTGTGTAACCACGTGGCGTAAAGGCCGCCGTAGTAGGAGTTGATCTCACCGTCAGCGCCGGGGGTGCGGTAGTCTATATCGCTTCTGCCGTAGCCGGCGTACACGCCCAAGTACAAGTCACTGTCAGCGCTGATGGTGAACTTATGGTCAGTGCCGAGATCGATGCCGTAGATGAGTTGTTCGTAGGCGCGACCTGCCACTTTGCCGCCGACATTTAGCTGTTGGCCGTAGCTTCTGAGCCAGATGTTGTCGATGAGGCTGTTATATGGAACGCGGACATCCTTGTCCGCCAGCGGGCGGGACGCCCGCGCTCCATAGCGCAGTTTGCCCATGCGCTTTAACAGGCTGTTTTGCTGGGCGAACCACATGGCTTGTTGGATGGCTACGCTGCTGTTCAGGACTGCGCCAGCGGGGCTGACGCCGCTTTTGATGAAGTGGTCGCCGTCTTTGATGATGGTGTCGATGCCCCAGTCGATGGGATCCCATTGCCAGTTTTCCGTACCGTCGCCGGTGACTTTACCGGGGAGGACTTGGTTGGGGTCGGCTTTACCGTTGCCGGTGGTGTCGATGTGGACGGTGCCTGCACCGTCAGCGGTGCCGGTTACGGCAATGGAGCCGCCCGCGCCGGTGTCGCTGTTGACGTGGAGGTTGAGGGTGCCGCTGTGGGTCAGGTTGTCGAAGATGACTTTATAATCGCCGAGGTTGAGAGCGCCGTGGTTCTCGCTGTTGGTGACTTGGCTGTCTTTGTCGAAGTTCCACTCGCTGTTGCCGCCAACGATTAAATCACCACCGTTGAAGCCGCCGCTGCCGGTGGCGTCGTCGTCGAGGATGATGGTCAGCGTACCGTCGCCGAGGTTGGCGATGTCGCCGGTGAGGCTGCTGTTGTTGAGGTTCACGGTCAGCGTGCCGCTGCCGTTGTTAGTCACGTCGCCAATGATGCCGCTGCCGCCGCTGAGGTTGACGGTGGTGTTGCCGGTGGCGGAATTGCTCACTACGATGCCGCCCGCGTTGCCGACATCCGAGTTGTCAATATTGACCACGAAGTCGCCGCTGGTGGATTTATTATCCAACAATAAGCCGCCGCTGATAGTCGCGCCATCGGTGATGTTGATGACGCCCGTGCCGGACACAATCGAGCCGATTACCCCGATGGCGTCGCCCTCGCTGTCAATGACGCCGCCGCTGATGTTGATCATGGGCATATTCCAGTTTTCATTAAGACTCAATTGAATGCCTATACTATTCTCGCCTTTCACTATCAGCGACGGACGGTCAGCGACCAGGACGCCGCCTTCTTCGACACGATAACCAATCGCGCCCGAACCGCTGATGCTCACCGGCGAGGAGTCAATGTCAACCTTGCCGTTTTGCGAAACCATAATCGCGATGCCGCTTTCCACACTCATGGCGACGCTGCTGTTCCTGACAATAATTTCCCCGCCTGTGGTGCTACCGCCGCCCGTGTGCAAGCCGCGGTCCCGCGTGCCGGTCATGATTAGTGTCCAGTCGTGTACTGTTACTTTGCCCCCGGCGTGACTGCCCAATCCGCTGTAGTTGTTGCCCGTGATGCTAACCGTGCCGCCGCTGATAGTGGCGACGGTATTTCTTTGCATCGCGACACCATAACCGGCGACGCCGGTTGCATCCAGATTGGTCAGGCTGATGTTGACGTTGGTCAGGGAAACTTCGTTGGGCGGGTTGGCCCAAGTCGGGGCATTGCTGTAAACCCCGCTGACCATCGTGCTGCCGCCGCTGCCGGTGAGTACAATGTCGCTGTCACGCATGACCAGTTTGTTGCCGCCGCCGTTGATGACCGAAACGCCGATTGAGCCGGCACTATCAGCGCGATTGAATTCAACCCGCACGCCGGTCAATGTCGCGGTGCCGGAATTGCCCACGTTCACGCCATTGCCGGCGCTTGCCGTGAAAATATCGCCCGCCGTGCCGGTGAAGACGGCGTTGTACACGTTTTTGGTGGCGGTATAATTTGTTGCCGACACCGTCGGCACCACCGCTGCCATGCCGCTGATAGTCAGCAGCAACGCAGCCTATTTTTTTACGTGCTAATGGCTAGTAATGGTTACAGGGAATTGCGGCATCGTTAAATAATGAAATCGGTCGCCTCTGCCAAGACCTTTGGGAATAACATACGCCGCTTAAGAGTCGCGCGTAAATTGACGCAAGAAAAACTGGCGGAGGCTTGTGATTTGTGCCTGCGCTACATTCAGAAATTGGAAGGCGGGGTAAAAACTCCCAGTTTGGAAACTTTGTTGCGGTTGCGCAAAACCTTGAAATGCGGCTGGCCGGAGTTAATGGCGAAACTGTAAATTCGCCCGCTGACCGTCGCTAACAGTGACCTGTCACGCCGCGCCGCGTTTGATTTTTTGTCGAGAGCGGTATTTTGCATTGTTTTCAACCCGGAAATTATGCAGACTCCCCCGTTTTATGAAGTTGTCTGACACGCCCCATACAGGACTATATAATTTTGAGAATGAGCATGACGCTTGCGGGGTCGGCTTGGTGGCCAATCTGGAGGGGACGCCGTCGCACCAAATCGTCACGGACGGTCTGACGGTGTTGAAAAACCTGATGCATCGCGGCGCCACCGGCGGCGACGCCGAGACGGGTGACGGCGCGGGCATTCTGATTACCATGCCGGACAAGTTTTTTCGTCAACAGGTCAAGGCGTTGCCGCCGGCGGGCAGGTACGGCGTGGCGATGTTGTTCGACGGCGCGGGGCAGGAGCAGGCCATCGAGGACATCATCAGCGCCCGGGGCGGGAAGGTCCTGGCCTGGCGCGAGGTGCCGACCAATCCCGGCGCAGTCGGCGCGGTGGCGCGGCAGAGTTGCCCGCGGGTGCGGCAGGTCTTTGTCAGCGGCGAGAATTTTCCCGACCAGGCGGTGTTTGAGCGCAAGTTGTACGTGATGCGGCGGCTGATTGAGAAGAAGGTGCCGGACGCGTACCTGTGCAGTTTTTCGTCGAAGAACGTGGTGTATAAAGGCATGTTGCTCGGCACGCAGATGGAGCCGTTTTTCCCCGACCTCACCGACCGCGATTTGCAGTCGCCGCTGGCGCTGGTACACCAGCGTTACAGCACCAATACCTTCCCGACCTGGAGTCTGGCCCAGCCGTTCCGCTACCTCGCGCACAACGGCGAAATCAACACGCTGCGTGGCAATCTGAATCACCTGAAGGCGCGCGAGCCGTATCTACAGAGCGAGTTGTTCGGCGACGAGCTGGCCGACTTGCTGCCGCTGATCAAGGAGGGGCAATCGGACTCGGCGTGCCTCGACAACATGTTCGAGCTGCTGGTGGCGTCGGGGCGCGACTTGTGCCACGCGATGCTGATGCTGGTGCCGCAGGCCTGGGGCGAGAGCTACCACATGGGGCGCGACATCCGCGGTTTTTTCTCGTACCACTCGGCGCTGACCGAGCCGTGGGACGGCCCGGCGGCGCTGGCGTTCTCCGACGGGGTCAACGCCGGCGCGCTGCTCGACCGCAACGGCCTGCGCCCGCTGCGTTACACGCTGACGAAGGAGAACGTGTTCGTGCTGGCGTCGGAGGCGGGCGTGCTGGATATCCCGTTCTCGGCGGTGGCGAAAAAAGGCCGGCTGCGGCCGGGGGAAATCATTTATCTCGACCTTGAGAACCACCGGGTGATTTACGACGCGGCCATCAAAAAGCTGGCGGCGCGCCGGCAGCCGTACCGGCGCTGGGTCGCGGAGCACCGCGTGGCCATCCACGGGCTGTTCTCGTCGGTCACGCCGGCGGTGCCGTCGGCGAACCTGTTCCACCGGCAGCGGCTGTTCGGCTACACGCGCGAGGAACTGGAGATGATTGTCAAGCCGATGGCGGAAACCGGCCAGGAGCCGGTCGGCTCGATGGGCAACGACGCGGCGCTGGCGGTGCTGTCGGAAAAGCCGCAACTGCTGTTCAATTATTTCAAGCAACTGTTCGCGCAGGTGACCAACCCGCCGATTGACCCGATTCGCGAGGACTTGGTGATGAGCCTGACCACTTACATCGGCAATCTCGGCAACGTGCTGGCCGAGACGCCGGCGCACGCGCGGGTCATCAAGCTGCCGCGCCCGATTCTCACCGACGACGAGCTGGCGCGGCTGCGCGCGGTGGGGCGCGACGGGTTCCGCGCGGCGACCATCCCGCTCGGCTTCGCCGGCAGTCTCGACGCGGCGCTGGCGCAACTGGCGCTGACGGTGCAGGCCCGGGCGGCGGAGGGCTGTTCGATTTTCATCCTCAGCGACCGCGACCTGGACGCGACGCTGACGCCGATCCCGTCCCTGCTGGCGGCGGCGGTGGCGAACCAGGCGCTGATTGCGGCGCAACGGCGCTCCGAGAGCGGGATTATCGTGGACACCGGCGAGGCGCGCGAGGTGATGCACTTCGCGCTGCTGTTCGGCTACGGCGCGACGGCGGTGTGCCCGTACGTGGCGCTGGAGACGGTGACCGCGCTGGTCGAGGCGGGCGAGATCAAGCAGGACACCGTCAGCGCCGCGAGCAATTACATCAAGGCGATTGACAAGGGCCTGCTGAAGGTGATGTCGAAAATGGGCATCTCCACGTTGCGCAGCTACCGCAGCGGGCAATTGTTCGAGGCGGTCGGGCTGGACCGGGCCGTTATCGACGAATACTTCACCGGCACCGCCAGCCGGGTCGGCGGCGTCCGGCTGGCCGACCTGGAGCGCGAGGCGCGCGAACGCCGCGCCGCGGCCGACGCCGCGCTGACGGTGAACCTGCTGCCGTCGGGCGGCGCGTATCGTTTCCGCAAGGACGGCGAGCGGCACTTGTGGACGCCGGCCAGCCTCAGCGCCGTGCACCAGGCGGTGATGGCCAATGACGAGACGAAATACCGCGAATACGCGCGCCTGATCAACGACCAGGCGAAAAATCTCTGCACGTTGCGCGGCCTGTTTGAGTTCGCTGACGTTCAACCCGTGCCGCTGGAGGAAGTCGAGCCGGTCGAGAGCATCGTCAAGCGCTTCGTCAGCGGCGCGATGTCGCTCGGCTCCATCAGCCCCGAGGCGCACGAGGCGATCGCCATCGCCATGAACCGCCTCGGCGGCATGAGCAATTGCGGCGAGGGCGGCGAGGACCCGGCGCGGCAGACCCCGAACGCTGACGGTGACAACCGCAGCAGCGCCATCCGGCAGGTCGCCAGCGGGCGGTTCGGCGTGACCATCAAATACTTGTCCGAGGCGCGCGAAATCCAAATCAAGATGGCGCAGGGCGCCAAGCCCGGCGAGGGCGGCCAGTTGCCCGGCCACAAGGTCAGCGACTTCATCGCCCGGCTGCGCAACTCGATGCCCGGCGTCAGCCTCATCTCGCCGCCGCCGCACCACGACATTTACTCGATCGAGGACCTGGCGCAGTTGATTTTCGACTTGCGCAACGCCAACCCGCGGGCGCGCATTTCCGTCAAACTGGTGTCCGAGGTCGGCGTCGGCACGGTCGCCGCCGGGGTCGCCAAGGCGCACTCCGACGTGGTGCTCATCAGCGGCCATGACGGCGGCACCGGCGCGTCGCCGCTGTCCAGCATCAAGCACGCCGGCCTGCCGTGGGAACTCGGCCTCGCCGAGACCCAGCAGACGCTGGTGTTGAACAAACTGCGCGGCCGCGTCCGCCTGCAAGTGGACGGCCAGATCAAAACCGGGCGCGACGTGGTCGTCGGCGCGCTGCTCGGCGCGGAGGAGTTCGGCTTCGCCACCACGGTGCTGGTCGCGCTCGGCTGCGTGATGATGCGCAAGTGCCACCTCGACTCCTGCCCCGTCGGCGTCGCCACGCAAAGCGCGGAGATGCGCCGGCGTTACCGGGGCCGGCCGGAATACATCGTCAACTTCCTGCGCTTCGTCGCCGCCGAGGCCCGCGAGCACCTGGCGCGGCTCGGCTTGCGGCAGCTCGATGACGCGGTCGGGCGCGGCGACCTGCTGCGGATGAACCGGGCGATTGATTTTTACAAGACGTGCAACCTGGACTTCACCAAAATCCTGGCCACCGTCAGCGGCGGCGAGCAGCGGTTCGCCGGCAACGATTACGCCGACTGCGCGCGGCACGACGAGCGGAACCTGCTGCCGAAACTGCGGGCCACCATCAGCGACGGCCAGCCCGCGCAACTGGCGCTGACGGTGAAGAACACCGACCGCGCCGTCGGCACCACGCTGTCGTACCACCTCGCCAAAACCCACGGCGCCGCCGGCCTGCCCGAGGACACCGTCAGCGTCACTTTCAACGGCTGCGCGGGCCAAAGTTTCGGCGCCTTCCTCGCGCCCGGCGTCACCTTCCGGCTGGAGGGCGAGGCGAACGATTACGTCGGCAAAGGCTTGTCCGGCGGCAAAATCATCATCACCCCGCCCAGGGACGCCGCCTATGACACCGCCTCGAACGTCATCGCCGGCAACGTCATCGGCTACGGCGGCACCGGCGGCAAGATGTTCATCTGCGGCCAGGCCGGCGAGCGGTTCGCCATCCGCAACAGCGGCATGTCCATCGTCGTCGAGGGCGTCGGCGACCACGGCTGCGAATACATGACCGGCGGGCGCGTGGTCATCCTCGGCGCCACCGGCGTCAACTTCGCCGCCGGCATGACCGGCGGCCTCGCCTACGTGCTGGACGAGACCAACGACTTCGACCTGCGCTGCAACATCGGCTCCATCGACCTGGAAAACCTGACCGACGCCGACGATGAGCACGAGTTGCTGGGCCTGTTGCGCGAGCACCTCGCCGCCACCGGCAGCGCCAAGGCGCGGCACCTCCTCGACCGCTGGGACACCTACCGCGACAAGTTCGTCAAAGTCTTCCCGGTCGAATACCGGCAGGCGCTGGCGCGCATGAAAACCGCCGCCGGCCATGACGCCGCCGCCGGCAAATAATTTGGGGAAAACATTATGCAAACAGTCGAACGCATCCACGACATCTACCGCCCGGCCGCCGAGCGCGTCCGCGATTTCGCCGAAGTTGAACGCAGCCTCAGCGAGGCCGACCTGACCGCGCAAGCCACCCGCTGCATGGCCTGCGGCATCCCGTTCTGCCTCGGCGCCGGCTGCCCGCTCGGCAACGTCGTCCCCGAAACCTCCGCCTACGTTCGCGCCGGCAAATGGCGCGAGGCGTGGGAAATCCTGGCCGCCACCAGCCCGCTGACCGAGTTCACCAGCCGCGTCTGCCCCGCGCTGTGCGAAAACGCGTGCGTCAACAACCTCGCCACCGACTCGCCGGTGATGATTCGCCAGCTCGAAAAAATCATCATCGAGACCGCGTTCGCCCGCGGCTACGTCCGGCCGGTCGTCCCCGCCGTCCGCAGCGGCAAACAAATCGCCGTCATCGGCAGCGGCCCGGCCGGCCTGCTGGCCGCCGAGTTGCTCAACCGCGCCGGCCACACCGTCAGCGTCTTCGAGAAAAACGCCAGCCCCGGCGGCCTGCTCCGCTACGGCATCCCCGACTTCAAACTGGAGAAAGCCCTCATCGACCGGCGCGTCCGCGTCATGGAAGCCGGCGGCGTCAAATTCCGCTGCGGCACTGAAATCGGCAAGGACATCGCCGCCGACTACCTCGCCAAAACCTTCGACGCCGTGGTCATCGCCATCGGCACCCCCGCCGCCCGCGACCTCAACGTGCCGGGCCGCGAATTGCGCGGCATCCATTTGGCGCTCGAATACCTGCAAGGCGAAAACCGCGCCGTCAGCGGCGAGTCAGCGGCAGCGCCCATCAACGCCAAGGGCAAGCGCGTGCTGGTCATCGGCGGCGGCGACACCGGCAGCGACTGCGTCGGCACCGCCCTGCGCCAGCAAGCCAGCAGCGTCACACAAATCGACATCATCCCCGCACCGCCCGCCACCCGTAGCGCCGCCACCCCGTGGCCCGACTGGCCATACCAACTGACCACTTCCTCCAGCCAGAAAGAAGGCGGCGAGCGCCTGTGGAACCGGCTGACCAAAAAATTCACCGGCAAGAGTGGCACCGTCAGCGGCGCGGAAATCGCGGAGGTGAAATGGGAGTTCGTCAACGGCCGCCCGGCGAAATTCGCCGAAGTCACCGGCAGCGGCCAGCCGTTCAAGACCGACCTGGTCTTCATCGCGATGGGCTTCACCGGCGTCCCGGCGGACTCGGCCATCGCCAAGGAACTGGCGCTGACCGTGACCCCGCGCGGCCAACTCGTGGGCGACCCCGCGCGCCACATCTTCACCGTCGGCGACGCCCGCACCGGCCAGTCGCTGGTAGTGCGAGCGATGGCCGACGCCGGCCAAATCGTCGCCGCCGTGAACGCCCGCCTCGCCCGCTGACGGTGACGGATTTTTGGTGGTGGCGCCGGCCGTTCATTGAGTGTCGGCGAAGCTGTCGCTGGACATTGCCGGCAGCTCATTCGCGGCCCGCTGCCAACCGACGCGCTATAGTGGTTCCGCATAACCTTGGCAGGTTATTTCATCATGCCGAACCTGCTGACCAGCACGAGAACCGGGTAAAATTGCTTGCCGTGCCGCTGCCCCCGTCCCCAAGGGGCGCCTACTCATGGATGATGGAATAGTCTGCTGAAGAGAACACCGGCGCGGTCGTCGGGGGAAGCCGGCGCGGTCATCGGGGAACCCCGGCGCGGTCGTCGGGAGCGCCGGCGCGGTCATCAAGAGAGGCCGGCGCGGTCGTCGAGAGCACCGGCGTAGCCGTCGGGAGCACCGGCGCGGTCGTCAAGGAGCACCGGCGCGGTCATCGGGAGCAGCGGCGTGGTCGTCAAGAGCACCGGCGCGGTCGTCAAGAGCAGCGGTGTGGTTGTCGAGAGCAGCGGCGTGACCGTCGAGAGCACCGGCGTGGTCATCAAGAGAGGCCGGCGCGGTCGTCAAGAGCAGCGGCGTGGTCGTCGGGAGCGACGGTGTAATCGCCAAACGCGCGCTCCTTGACATAAAAATGTTGGATAAACGGTGGCTTCCCCCGCGCTTTGCCGTATCAAGAGTGCGTCCTTTAATCGAAGGACAATATCGCATGGCCACCAAAGCACACCTTTACGCCAACTACACCCGCCTGCCGTGGGCCGACCCGCGCCCGCTGACCGACCAGGCCGAGACGCGCGAGTACCAAGTCCAAGGCTTGGTGAAGGACGAACTCTACGGCGTACCGAGCCAGATTTTCATCATCACCGCCCGGCGCACCTTGCAAATCGAGAAAGCAAGCGTATAAAAGATTTCCCCGGCCGCCGGTCGCGGTCGGGGTTTTTCATAGCATGTCCCGTCAGGGGCATGGTCCATCCCCCGACCGGGTAACACCGGTCGGGGGTTTTTTATGTTTGCCGCCGCGCGGCCAACCATTGCCGAATCATTTCCCAGCCCCGAAGGGGCGGCGGCAATCGCCCCGTTGGGGCTAATCAAGGCGTGAAGTATGTTTTTGAAACTGGCTCCGGAGGTAGGGCTCGAACCTACGACCAATCGGTTAACAGCCGACCGCTCTACCACTGAGCTACTCCGGATCGGATAGTGGAACGCAAAGGAAACCACAGGCCGCGATAAATTTCAACCTGTTTTTACCGTTTACGGCGATTTTTATATGCCGTTCAGCCCGTAGCCGCGCAGGGCCGCGCGCAAATCAATCTCCGGCCGCAGGTGGATGGTTTGCCAGCCGAGCTTGGCGGCGCCCAAAATGTTGGCTTCGAGGTCGTCGATCAACAGGCTTTCTTCCTCGACCCCGCCCATTTCCGCCAAGGCGAGGTGGTAAATCTCGGCACTGGGCTTCATATGTCCCACTTGATGGGAATAAATGCGCTTTTGAAACAAGCCGAAGAAGTCGTGGCGTTCCTCCAGGAAACGGATGTGGGCGTCGGAGGTGTTGGAGATAATCGCCAGCGGATAATGTTCCGCCAATGACCGCGCATACTGAATGTGCCGGTCCAACGGCGTGAACACATCGCACCAGATGAGTTCCAGTTCCGCCGCCGAACCGTCAAAGCGGAAGTGTTCCTTCATCGCGGCAAAAAACCGCGCCGTGGTAACGCGCCCGCTTTCATAGTCGTTAATCAGCGGGTAATCGGCATACGCCCGGTCTTGCAATCGCGTCAACGCCAGCGGCGACCGCGCCGCCACGCGGCCCAGGGCGATGTTAAAATCATAGTCAACCAACACCTTGCCCAGGTCGAAAAACAGCGTGGAAATTTTCATGCCGGGGTCATGCTACGGCAGCGCGTGAAAATAAAAAGCCAAACGCGCGGCGGTCATCGTCAGCGGCGGCGCGCGCCACTTCACCTGATTGTGCGCTTGCCATGCTGTCCACAAACATTACACTCATCGCGTCATGAACATGGCACGGTGGTTCATATTTCCGCTCCTCGCCCTGTGGCTCGCGCCACTATCAGCGGCGTTGGAACACCAGGCCGGCTACCCCGCCGGCGCCACCGACCTGGTGCCGCATAATGCCACGCTGCTACTGCCGCGCAAAACCACGCTCACCACGACGCTGACCGTGCGCCAACCCGTCCAATGGCAAACCTTCAGCATGGATCATCCCGGCCCGCGTAATGAAACCGCCGCCGGCTTTGCTCCGTTCACCTTGGTCGAACCCGACTGGCTGGTCATGCCGCTGACCGTGCGCCCCGACTCCCGGCTCAACCGCTGAGCCGCGCCGCCATTAGCGGCTTGAAATGCCGCCGCGGTTTGCGAGGATAAGGCTCATGGGTGAATCGGAAAACTCGCGGAAAGAGGCGGCCGCCAAAATCATCGCCGCGCCAGGCAAATTCAAGATTTGCGAAAGCTGCGGCTCCATCGTCGTGAAAAAAGCCGATGTCTGCCCGAATTGCAACGCCTACCGCTTCGACGCATCGTCAGCGGCGGTCATCGCCCAAGCAGAATTGCTCGCCGCCCGCGCGCCGCTGTCGGTGGAGCATGAGGATTACAACTAATTTTATGAAACAAAAAATCACCCTCGGTCACAGCCCCGACCCCGACGACGCGTTCATGTTCTACGCGCTGGCGGAACACAAAATCCCGCTCGGCGAGTACGAGTTCACGCACACCTTGCAGGACATCCAGACGCTGAACGACCGCGC
>JAISBF010000122.1 GCA_031266335.1 Verrucomicrobiales bacterium | reverse complement strand
GCGAACCACATGGCTTGTTGGATGGCTACGCTGCTGTTGAGGACTGCGCCGGCGGGGCTGGTGCCTTGTTTGATGAAGTGGTCGCCGTCCTTGATGATGGTGTCGATGCCCCAGTCGATCGGATCCCATTGCCAGTGGTCGGTGCCGTCGCCGGTGACGACGCCGGGGAGGACTTGGTTCGGGTCGGCTTTACCGTTGCCGGTGGTGTCGATGTGGACGATGCCATCACCGTCAGCGGCGCCGGTGATGGTGATGGAGCCGCCTTCGCCGGTGTCGCTGTTGACGTTGATGTTGATGGTGCCGCTGTGGGTCAGGTTGTCGAAGATGACGTCGTAATCGCCGAGGTTCCATACGCCGTGGTTTTCGCCGTGGTTGCCGTGGCTGTCTTTGTTGAAGGTCCACGTGCTGTCGCCGCCGGTGATGAGGTTGCCGCCGTTGTAGCCGCCTTGGCCGGTGGCGCTGTCGTTGAGGATGACGGTGACGGCGGCGGTATTGTCGTGTTGCGCGATGTCGCCGAGCAGGGTGCTGTCGCTGCCGCTGAGGGTGAGGTTGATGGCGGCGGTGCCGCTGCCGGTGAGATCGCCGTTGATGACGGTGCCGTTGCTGCCGATGACGGTCAAGACGCTGCCATCGGCGGCGGTGAGGTCGCCGGTGATGGTGTTGCCGTCCAGGTTAAGTTCGGCGGTGGCCAGGCTGCCGGTCGTTATCGCGTGGCCGGTTTCGGCATTGATGTCCGTATTATTCAGGAGCAACGCGCCGGTGCCGGTCACGGTCACGCCGCCGGCGTTGGCGCCGCTGGCGATGATGCTGGAATTTTCCAACTCAACCTGTCCGTCAACGATGCGCACGCCCCACGTGGCGCTGCCGCTGACCTTAATCCGCACGTCCGAGCCGGTGACGATGGTGGCGCCGCTGAGGATGTCGAGGCCATGCGCGTCGCTGCCTTGCGTTTCGATGGCCGTATCGCCGAGCGTGACGCCGCAGCCGCTCATGGCGTAAATGCCGTTCCCGTTTGAGCCGCTGGTGCGGAGGGTGCCGCTGACCAAGTTGAGCGTGGAGTATTGTTGCACCCAGACGGCGATGGCGTTATCGCCCGCCGTCTCAATCAGCGCCCGGCACACTTCAGCGGTGGCTGAGTTGAGCAAAAACAGCGCGCCGTTGGTGGTGCCGGTGGTGCGGATGTTCAAGTCGCTGGCGATCAGCGCGGCGGTGTTGGTGATATAGACGCCCCGTTGCAACGCCGTGATGTCCACCCGCTCCAGCGTGACCGTGCCGGTCTGCCAGAATATGATGCCATTGCCAGCGGGCGCCTCGACGGTCAAATCGCCAGCCGCCAAATAACCGCCGTTGGCGCCCACACCGCTCGCGCCGTCCGTGATGATGCGCACACGATCCAATGCCAGCCGGCTGCCGTCTGACAAATACTACGCCCCCAAGCCGCCGCTGACCGTTTGGACAATCGTGCTGCTGTGCAGGGTGGCGGTCGCGCCGGATTCCGTATTGATGCCGCTGGCGTACACCCCGGCGAAGGTGCCGCTGCTGGTGGAGCTTAACAGGATGTTCGTGCCGTCGTACTTGGTGCCGACGCCCGTCACGCGCAAGACGCGCTGGTCGGGATACTCGCTGCCGTATTGCGCGCCGGATTCAGTCACCGTGCCGGTGTTGACCACATGCGCCGCCGACACGGTCAGCGTCAGCGCGGGGAGGAGGGTTAATAGCAGGGTTAGTTTTTTCAGTGGTGGTTTCATATTTGGGGTGTTCATAAATTTTTTAACTCAGGCCGCGAAGACGCCAAGACACGAAGGTTGGCAAGTCTTGACTTAATACCGCCCCGTGCCGCTGACGCTGGCAGTCGGTGTACTGCCGCATGGGGAATGAGAAGGGTAAAACTCTGCGGGGAAATTAAAGAGTCGGGGCAGGAGTCATACTGAGCGCGTGAGCGCGATTCACTTACCATCAAGCCCGGCGATTTGAGTTTTGCGTTTTGACCCGGTTCCCCTAAATTGAGGCCGCATGAAAGTCACCCACGTCGCCCTTTGTCCCACGGAAGCCGCCGCCAAAGCCGGGCGGCCCGCGCTGACGCCCGAATTGCTCGCCGCCAGCGGGGCGCGTTATTCCCGTAACAACGAGGGGTTGAACTGTATTCTGGCGAAAATTGACCCGGCCAATTTGGATCAGTCGGTGGATAGTATTTTCAAGATGATTGACTACGGCCACCAGTCCATCGCCGACATGGCGCCGCTGGCGATGTTCATGGACGGGCTGTCGCTGTGGCTCGCCTACCATGTCTGGTCGTTGTGCCCGGTGGCGGGCGGCCAGGAATCGTCCACGCGCTATATTGGCTTGGCGGCGGATTCATTGTCAGCGCCGGCGGCACTGGGCATCGCTGACGCTGACCGCGCGGCGTGGCGCGCGCTGATGGCGGATTGTTTCGCCGCGTATCAACATTGCCTGGCCGCGTGGGACGCGCTGACCGTCAGCAACCCCGCCGTGCTGCGCCTGCCGCGCGCGGTGCTGGACGATGACAGCGATAAGGGGCGGAAACGCCTGGCGCGGCTGCGCCGCAATTTCGCCTTCGACCGGGCGCGCTACTACCTGCCGGTCGCCGCCAAGACCAACGTGATGCTGGTGATGTCCGCCCGCGCGTGGGTGAATTTGTGCCAGCACCTGCTGTCGCACCCGCTGCCGGAGCCGCAACGGCTCGGCGCGCGCATCGTCAGCGAGTTGGAATTGTGCGCCCCGCGCCTGTTGCGGCACGCCGCGGCGAAGGAATCCACGCGGCGCGGCATCGCGGCGGAGCTGGCCAGGACACGCGAGCTGGCGCTGACGCTGCCGGACGAGTTTTTGCGCGCCGCCGACCGCCCGCATCCGGCGCGGTCGCGGCTGGAAGTTTTCGCGCCGCGCGACGCTGACGGTGCCGCCATCGCCCGCGCCCTGGCGTTTCACGAGAACCGCTACGCCTGGTTCGGCGAGGACGCGCGGCGGACGGCGGTGCGTTTCGCGTGGGACGCAGTGGCGCTGGCCGAGATTCGCGACCTCAACCGGCACCGCACCGGCACGAAGTTCTGCCCGCTGGTGCCGCGCGGTTTTTACGGCGCGCAGGACCAAATCGCCGCCGTCGCCGCTACCGACCCCGCGCTGACCGCGAGCCTGTCCACCGGTCTCCGCGCCACCGTCAACGGCTGGGAAAAACTCCAGGCCGGCGACGCGACTTACCTGTACTGGACCGTGCTCGGCACGCAATACCCGTTCGAGCACACCACCACCGCCGACAAATTCATCTACGAAGCCGAACTCCGCACCGGCCTCGGCGCGCACTACAAATACGCCGAGCATCTCCGCGACACGCT
>JAISBF010000072.1 GCA_031266335.1 Verrucomicrobiales bacterium | reverse complement strand
TACAGCGCCGCTCCCTTGACCATCAGCGCCCAAGACCTCGACGCCCTGCAACTTCGCATCGGCAGCCTCTTCGGTAGAACCATTAAACTCACCAACAGCGGCGCATTACAACCCTACATCAAGGTCAGCGGCGTCGAAACCATCAGCAGCGGCGGCACCATCAGAAACGGCTACCAATCCACCCGCGCCAACACTGACGGTGCCAGAGCCGAACTCGGCGCCGGCCTCATCTGGCAACTTGACGCCAACAACCAACTCCACCTCGACTACGAAGCCTCCTTCGGCGACAAGTACGACAAACCCTGGGGCCTAACCGCCGGCTATCGTCACCAGTTCTAAAGACAATTCGAACCGCCAAGACACCAAGGCACGAAGGTTTGTTTAAAAAAACTGCCTTCGTGTCTTGGTGTCTTCGTGGTTAAAAAAATTAAGAACTGTAGTGGCAATGCGCTTTTTTGATGCCGTTAAACCGGCGCAAATAGTGGGAATCTTAAATCTTAATTCCCGTCCGCTTTCCACCGCGGCAGTTCCGGGTCATGAACGCCGAGCAGTTCCACCGCGCGGCTGACGCTGAAGTTCACGATGTCGTCCACGGTTTGCGGGCGCGGGTAGAACGCCGGTAGCGGCGGGCAGATGATGCCGCCCATCAGCGTCACGCTTGCCATGTTGCGGAGGTGCGCCAACGTCAGCGGCGACTCGCGCGTGAGCAACACCAGACGCCGACGCTCCTTCAGCGTCACATCGGCGGCGCGGGTCAGCAAATTGTGCGGCGCGCCGTGGGCGATGGCGGCCAGGGTTCGCATCGAGCATGGCGCGACCAGCATCCCGGCGGTCAAAAACGAGCCGCTGGCGATGACCGCGGCGAGTTGGTCCGGTTGATGCGCGACGGTGGCGAGCTGTTCCACCTCGCCGACCGTCAAGCCCGTCTCTGGCAGCGTCAGCCGCGCCCCTTGCGAAATCACCAGATGCGTCTCCACGCCGAGCCGCCGCAGGGTTGCCAACAACCGCACGCCGTAGATGGCGCCGCTCGCGCCGCTGATGCCGACGATGACCGGTTGTGTTTTCATCCTGGGCAGTTTAGTGGAAAGCTTCATTAACGCAAAGGCGCAAAGGAACGAAGACACAAAGATTTTTTTTACAGGAAGAACATGGAGAACAAGGAGATTATTTTTTTAAAAAACCTCCATGAACTCCATGATCTCCCTGTAAAAAAATTCTTCGCGCCTTTGTCCCTTTGCGCCTTTGCGTTAATGAAGCTAAATAAAGCATTGTCTAGGTGCCCGCCGCCACTTACCATTTTTCCCCGATGAACCTCAAAGTTCCCTACTTCAGCCTGGCCGAGCAAAACCGCGCCTTGCGCGCCGAACTTGACGCCGCCATCGGCAGTGTCATTGACAGCGGTGCCTTTTGCCTCGGGCCGGAGGTGGAGGCGTTCGAGCGGGAATTCGCCGCGTGGAACGGCTCCCGACACGTCATCGCCACCAACAGCGGCACCGCCGCGCTGCACCTGGCGGCGCGCTTGCTCAAGCTCCAGCCGGGCGACGAGGTCATCACCACGCCGTTCACCTTCGCCGCGACGAGTTGGGCGATTTCCTACACGGGCGCGACGCCGGTTTATGTGGACATCACGCCCGCCACTTACAACCTCGACCCGGATCAAGTCGCCGCCGCTGTCACGCCGCGCACCAAGGCGATTTTTCCCGTGCATCTTTACGGCTTGCCGTGCGACATCGCGGCCATCCAGCGCGTCGCCGCTGACCGTGGCCTCGCCGTGGTGGAAGACGCCGCGCAAGCCCACGGCGCCACTGTTGATGACGTCAAGGTCGGCAACTTCGCCCCGCTGACGGCGTTCAGTTTTTACCCGACCAAGAACCTCGGCGCCCTCGGCGAGGGCGGCGCGCTGGTCACCAACGACGACAGCTTCGCCGACCGCGCCCGCGCGCTCCGCAACCACGGCTGCCGCGAGCGCTACCGCCACGCCGAGGTCGGTTACAATTACCGCATGGAGGGACTGCAAGGCGCAGCGCTGCGGGTGAAGCTCCGGCATCTTGACACGTTCAACGCGAAGCGCCGCGCGTTGGCCAGGCGTTACACGGAACATTTGCGCGGCCTGCCGCTGACACTGCCGGTGGAACGGCCGGGCAGCCGGAGCGCGTGGCATTTGTACGTCATCCGCGCCGCTGACCGTGACGGCCTGGCCCGCCACCTCGCCGACCGCGGCATCGGCAGCGCCATTCATTACCCCATCCCGCTGCACCTGCAACCGGCCTACGCGGCGTTGGGCTACCGGGCGGGCGCGCTGCCCGTCGCCGAGCAAGCCAGCCGCGAAGTCCTGGCGCTGCCGTTCTACCCCGAAATGCCGTTGGAACACACCGACCTCGTCAGCGCCGCGATTCGGGAATTCTTTCACCACTAAGACACGAAGGCACGAAGGGATTTTTTTTACAGGGAGAGCATGGAGAACGTGGAGATTATTTTTTAAAAAACCTTCATGAACTCCATGATCTCCCGGTAAAAATTTCTTGGTGTCTTCGTGTCTTAGTGGTGAAAAAGTTACCGGAGAAATAGTTCTTGCACTGACGGTTAAGCGGCGCTTGGTTATTACCTTGATGAAAATTCAATCTCGCCTATCTCTCTTTCGCACCGCTGACGGTCGTAATCACGTGGTGACGTTCGCGCTGGTCAGCTCGCTGTTCCTGTTATGGGGCTTTTGCAACGGGATGATTGACGTGATGGACAAGCATTTCCAAAACGAGTTGCACCTCAATCTGGCGCAGTCCGCGTGGGTGCAGTTCGCGCATTATCTCGGCTATTTCCTCATGGCGCTGCCGGCGGGCTGGCTGGCGATGAAGCTCGGCTATCGCGGCGGCATCATCAGCGGGTTGCTGATGGTGGCGCTCGGCGGGCTGTGGTTCATCCCGGCGACGCATATCGCGCAATTCTGGGCGTTCCTGCTCGGCGTGTGCTTCATCGCCGCCGGGCTGACGTTTTTGGAGACGGTCGCCAATCCTTACACCACCGTGCTCGGCGCCCCGGAATACGGGCCGACGCGCATCAACCTCGCGCAGTCGTGCAACGGCATCGGCTGGTTGCTGGGGCCGATTGCCGGCTCGCTGTTCTTCTATTCGACCGACGAGGCGGGCCAGAGCACCGGCGCGGAGACGTTGTGGATTCCCTACGCGGCGGTCGCGGTGGTGGTCATCGTGCTGGCGGTGGTGTTTGCCAAGGCGCCGATGCCGGACATCAAGGCGGCGGATGTTTATCAACCCGAACCGGGCGCCGCTGACGGTCAGGCGTCACCGTCAGCGCCGGGCCACGGTCAGCGGCGCGGCTTCAGCCTGCTGTTGCTGTGGCTTAACCTCGCCGTGCTGTCGCTGGCCATCGGCATGATTGCCACGGCCATCGCCACGATTTTCAGCGACAACCTGTTCACGCCGGTGCTGGTGTGGACGACGCTGACGATGCTGGTCATCCTCAGCGCCACGGTGTTCATCCGCAGCGCGCGGCGCTTGCGCGGCGACAGCATCTGGTCGCATCCGCACTTCTCCTCGTCCACGCTGGCGCAATTCTTCTACATGGCGGCGCAGGCGGGCATCTTCGCCTACTTCATCAATTACATGACCAGGGAAGCGCCCGTCACCATCAGCGACGCCACCGCCTCCACGCTCGCCTCGGTCGGCTTCGGTTGCTTCCTCGTGGGCCGCGTCACCGGCGCGGCGCTGGTGAAAAAATACTCCGCCCACACCGTGCTCGGTGTCTATGGCGCGGCCAATATCCTGTGCTGCGCCGTGGTGATGCTGCGGGCGGGCTGGGTGTCCACCATCGCGGTATTCGCCGCCTACTTTTTCATGTCCATCATGTTCCCGACCATTTTCGCGCTGGGCATCTTCGGCCTCGGCGACCGTTCCAAGCGCGCCGCGTCCTTCCTGGTGATGGCCATCATGGGCGGCGCCATCGTGCCGAAACTGATGGGGCACATCGCCGACCGCACCAGCGTATCGCTCAGCTTCATCGTGCCGCTGCTGTGCTTCGGCGTCGTCGCGGCCTACGGCTTTGCGTGGAAAAACCTGGTCGGCGCGCCAACCGTCGCTGCCGGTGACACCCGCTGACCGTGAGGAATTTTATTATGAAAAAAACCATGCTCATCCTAATGGCCTGCGGCGGCCTCGCCGTCGGCTGTACCAAACAGAACGAAACCCAACCCGCTGACCGTGTTGCCGAACCCGACACCTCCGGCGTCAACATCCAGGGTGCTGTAGTCGAGGTTGCTGCGCCTGCCGCCCAGCCCACCTTCGGCTACGACGCGGCGTTCCTGCAACAGCACACCGACGCGCTGACCCTGCGGCGCGGCGCGGCCGCCATCGTGGTGGTGCCGCAATTCCAAGGCCGCGTGATGACCGCCACCGCTGACGGCGCGGCGAGTTCCGGCTGGATTAATTACGCGGTGGTCAAGCGCGGCGCCGGCGCGCGCACCGACGGCCAGGACACCAGCAGCGCCCACATGCTGGCCTTCGGCGGCGAGGAACGCTTCTGGATGGGACCGGAAGGCGGGCAATACTCCATTTTCTTCGCGCCCGGCACGCCGTTTGACTTCGACCACTGGTTCACGCCCGCGCCCATTGACAGCGAGGCGTGGCCGGTCGCCAGTCGCACCGACACCGCCGTGGTGTTCCGCAAGGACTTTGCCCTGCGCAACCACAGCGACACCCGCTTCGAGGTCAGCGTCGAGCGCACCGTCGAGTTGCTGGATTCCGCCGCCATCGAGCAAGCGCTGACCGTCAGCCTGTCGGCGGGCCTGCGCGTGGTCGGCTACCGCACCGTCAACACCGTCACCAATCGCGGCGAGGTCGCCTGGCAACCGGATAGCGGCCTGCTGTCCGTCTGGTTGCTGTGCATGTTCCAGCCCTCGCCGACCACCACCGTGTTCATCCCCTACGCTGACAGTGACGCCGCGCAAGCCGAGCCGATTGTCAACGCGGACTACTTCGGCCCCATCCCGCCCGACCGCCTCAAGACCGTCGATGGCGTGATTTATTTCAAATGCGACGGCAAACAGCGCGGCAAACTCGGCGTGCCGCCGCTCCGCTCCCAGGGCTTGGCCGGCAGCTACGACCCGGCGCTGGGCCGCGTCACGCTGCTGATGTTCACGCCGGCCGCCGCCCCGCACGGTTACGTGAACGGCAAATGGGAATTGCAAAAAGAGCCGTTCACCGGCGACGCCATCAACAGCTACAACGACGGCCCGGTTGACGCCAGCGGCGCGCAGATGGGGCCGTTCTACGAGATTGAATCATCCTCTCCCGCCCTGGCTCTCGCGCCGGGCCAAAGCCACACGCACACCCAGACCGTGGTGCACCTCTACGGTCCCGAGGAACTGCTGCAACAAGCCGTCAAGGTGGATTTGCAGAAAGTCAAAACCGCGTTTTGAGCGGCGCGCCGCTTTGATTTTTTAACGCAAAGGCGCAAAGGACACAAAGCGCGCGAAGATTTTCAAACAGGTTTTTTTGCGCGCCTGGCCGTCGTGTGGCAGTCCTGCGTCGTGGGCGCGAAGCGCTTTGGAGTGCGGCACTCCTGTGCCGCTTTGGGGGTTGCCACATGAGGTCGAAGAAAGCGGCAGAGGACTGCCGCACTCCAAAGCGCTTCGCGCCACTGTATCACCCGACAGCACGGTGGGAGCACTGGGAGCGCCGGCTTCCAGCCGGCAGACGACAGCAAAGCCGGCAAGATGCCGGCGCTCCCAGTGTGGGGCCAATTGGTCAGCGTCGGCGGCGGAGGAATGCCAGCAGTGCGCCGGCGGCGGTAAAAGCACATTCAACGCGGAGGCGCGGAGGATTTTTTTACAGGGAGAACATGGAGTTCATGGAGGTTAAAAAAGAATCTCCACGTTCTCCATGATCTCCCTGTAAAAAAAATTATGAAAACCCTTGCTTTGGTATGACGATTAATGTAACGTCGCGATTGTTGTCGGCGTAAGCTGATGGTGACCATCAAGAAAATATAGGTGGTTTAGCCAAAGTGAAAAACCGATAACCACTTGAATATGATTGACATAGGTCATAAACAAAGTGCATCGCGCTCACGCGCTCACGCGCTCACGCGCTCACGCGCTCACGCGCTCACGCGCTCACGCGCTCACGCGCTCACGCGCTCACGCGCTCACGGCGTATGAGACTTGCCCCGACTTCCTGATTTCCCGGCGGCATTTCGCCCGCTTCATTCCTCTTGCGGTACAGTTCGCCCGCCAGCGTCAGCGGCGCGGGGCGGCATTGGCCGGTTTCTCTTTTTTATCGGTGATATTGAACTCAATGACCGTGAAAGAACACGGCCATTAATTAACGGAGACTAACTATGAAAAGGATAACATGGAATAAATCTGGATGGATGGCAGTCGGTCTGGCGGGGATGTTGATGTTCACGGGCACGGGTGTGTTGGCGGTCAATGTGACTTGGACCGGCGCTGCCGGTGACGATAATCTCGACAACGCCGGCAACTGGGCCAACGGCGCGCCCGCTGGCAACGCGTGGATTTTCTCCGGCACCAACGGCGACGCGCTGACGCTGAGTCACACTGGCAATGTGGTCAACGGCAATATCACCTTCAGCGCCAACGGCACCACCGCTTACACCGTCAGCGGCGGCACCATCAGCGTCGGCAACAATGTGCTCGTGCACAATCAATCCAAGGAAACGCAGCGCGTCGAATCCGACCTCGTCATGACCGGGCAGTTTTTGTATCTGCTCACCAACACCACCGGGGCCGGCCTGTCGCTCGGCAAGCTCAGCGTCAGCGCCCACGACTATCATATCCGCGCCAACTACGCTCAGAACGTCAACGGCTTTTACGGCACTTTGGCAATTGACAACCTCGATGTCACCGCCGTCGCCGCCACCGGTTACACGACCTTGCAGGGGCGCGTGCTCAACAACTACAGCTACTGGGTGCCGCGCGAGGATTTGCCGAACCTCACCATCCACGCCATCACCGGCAGCACCCGCCTGGTTTTCAGCGACTTGTGGAACAACATCACGCTCGACGGCCACGCCGACCCGGTCGCCAATGCCGGTTTAAGCAACGCCACCCAGTTCAATTTGTCGCCGGGCGCCAATTTGATTTTGGATTATTCCTCCAACGGCGGCAGCCGGCTCGGCGGGCGCTACCTGACCAATTCTTATAACAACACGATTATCATGCAAGGCGGCGGCGCCGCTGACGGTGAGGTGAGCCGCGTTGATTTGTCCGCGCGGTTGCGCGTGCAGCGCGCGGTCACCGGCAGCGGCTCGGCGACGTTCATGATGACCACGATTGGCCGCGACGGCAACTTCCTCGGCGTGCTCGACATCGCGGAAAACGGGCTGGTCGGTTACAACGGCGCCGATGTGACGTATTACAATTACTCCGCCAATGGCCAAGCCGCCACCGACTCGCATCTCGCCGCGCCGTGGGTCACGGTCGGCGGTGAAGACAGCACGGGGCGCGACTTCGCCTATCGCGGCCCGGACAATCTATATTACGCTTTCACCGATTACCTGCCGTTGGCGGCGACCACTTTCACCAACACCGACACCGCCATCGTCAGCAGCGGTTCGTTCGACAACGTGCGCGTCTCCAATTTGAAAATCACCGGCGGCGCCACCGACGCTGCCGCTGACAACACGCTGACCATCCAGACCAGCCTCGGCCTCATCAACCGCGGCTTGATTTTCACCGGCAGTCACGACTACCTCATCACCAGCGCCACCGGGGTCATCGGGCCGAACAACGGCCAGTTGGTGGTGTGGCAAAGCGGCCTCGGCACGCTGACGGTGTCCGCGTCGTTGCAGGGGGCTTACGGCGGCATTCTCAAATCGGGCAGCGGCACCCTGGTCTGGGCGGGTGACAACTCGTGGTACGGCGTCAACCGTACCGACTGGGATGTCATCATCAACAGCGGCACCCTGGTGGCCGCGCACGAGTTCGCGCTCGGCGGCACCAGCACGCGCCTGAAGCTGGGCGGCGGCGCGCTAGATCTGAACGGTTACAGCGCCGCGCCCAAGGCGCTGCAAGGCATCGACTATGCCAACGGCGTCATCACCAACAGCGCCACCACTTCGTCCACGCTGACGTTGTGGAATCCGAACGGCGCTTACGACGGCACGCGCTACCTCCGCTTTGACGGCGACATCCGCGTGGTGATCTCCGCCACCGGCGGCTCCGATTTGCATTTTCTCGTGCCTAACCATTTCACCGGCAGCGGCGGCCTGGAGTTTAAAAACACCATCCCGCTCATCGGCAAAACCGGCGTCACGCCGACCAACGTGTTCGGCAGCATCAGCACCGCGTGGAATCGCGTTTTTGCCCGCGAGGCGCTCGGCGGCGCGCCGATTTACCTGAGCGGGCGCGGCGGGCCGGCGCTGATGCTGGGCGCCGTCGGCGCCGGCAACGGCGCGACCGACGGCTTGCTCAACGACATCATCGTCAGCGGCAAGGAAAACATGCTGATCAAGGACTCTGACAACCTCCGTTATCGCGGCGCGTGGCACGGGGCCGCTGACAGTGAGGCCATTGTCACGCACGGCTTCGGCAACGGCTATTCGTTTTTCGAGGGCGACATGGGCGATTATCACGGCACCCTGTGGCTGCTCGCCAATATCACCCGTGACAACTGGGGTGAGCGCGGCCAGGCGTGGTTCCAGCTGACCGGCACGGCCGCGGACATGGCCAACATCGCGGTGAAACTCGCGTTCAGCGGCACCAGTTACACCGCCAGCTGGAACTATTTGTATAACACGACTTACCTGACCTTCGCCGCGCCCGGCACTTACCAGGTGGGCAGCCTCGAGGCCGTGTATGTCAACAAAGACCTCGCTGACGGTGGCATCGATTCCGCCGCCTCGCGCGTGTTGCCGGAGGCCGACCAGGGCACCGCCATCGTCCGCGCCAACGGTGGCAACGGCGCGTACCAGTTTGAAGTTGGCAATCGCGGCGACAGCACCGTGTTCGACGGCCACATCACCAACTACGGCCAGACTAATTTCGATGCAGATACGCACCATTACACCGGCTGGACCGACACCGACGTGAACCACGTGGTGTCGCTGACCAAGGTGGGCACCGGCACGCTGAACCTGACCAACCTGAACACCTACAGCGGCAGCACCACCGTCAGCGGCGGCGTGCT
>JAISBF010000013.1 GCA_031266335.1 Verrucomicrobiales bacterium | reverse complement strand
ATGGTGCCGGAAAAACCGCGGTTGTCCCCCGCCAGCACCAGCGCGCCGCTTTGGCTATAGGTGCCCCGGCCAAACAACCCCGTGCCGCTGATGCTGCCGGCGATGACCAGGGTGCCGGACTGGACGGCAACTTGATTGCTTTTGTCGGCGAGGAGGTTGCCGGTGAGAATCAGCGTGGAATCGCGCGGGGTGTCCCCGCCCCAGGAGGCGAGGCGCCCGTAATTCCAGCCGGCGTTCAGCACCATGTCGTTGGCCAACGTCAGCGGCGAGTCGTTCAGGTTAATCAGCGAGGCGCCGTTGTTAATCAGCGTGCCGGAGCCGAGCGCGTCGGCGCGGGCGATGCCGAGGTTGGCATAACCGTTCAACGTCAGCGTGCCGGTATAACTGGCGGCGCTACCGTAAAGGTTGATTTGCCCGCCGCGCCCGCCGAAGGTCAAATTGCCCGCGCCGCTGAGGTCGCCGTAAATGTTCAGCAGCGAGGTGCTGGCGTCACCGTTGCCTTATGCTTCATAGCATTTCCGTCAAGGGGAATTTTTGGCAGCGGTCCGGGTGGCGGACGCTGACGGTGAACGCTCACCGAGGGACACGGAGCAGACACGGAGTTACACAGAGTTTTTTCTGTGGCGCTCTGTGGCTGCACTGTGTTCCTCTGTGGGCGGTGTTGTGAATACTTTATTTGCGGGTTCCAAGGCTTTCGATGCCGTTTCCACAGTTGCGGACAGCGTGTCAACAGTTGCGGACAGCGTGTCAACAGTTGCGGACAGCGTGTCAACAGTTGCGGACAGCGTGTCAACAGTTGCGGACAGCGTGTCAACAATTGCGGACAGCGTGTCAACAGTTGTGGACGGCGTGTCAACAGTTGCGGACGGCGTGTCAACAGTTGTGGACGGCGTGTCAACAGTTGTGGACAGCGTGCCAACAGTTGTGGACAGCGTGTCAACAGTTGCGGATGGCGTGCCAACAGTTGTTGGCGGCGTTACAAAAAGCCTTGCAGCCACTCCAAAAATTCCCATAATCACTACATAACCGTTTATCAATCAACAACAAATCAAGGAAAGCGTAAATATATGGCCATTCGTAAAGTCAACCGACAGCGCATCAAACATCCAACCCCCGCCTGGTGGCGCAATCTGCCCGACCCGAAGAAAATCGAGATGGGGCCGCGCGTCTATGACACCCTCTACGTCGTCCGCGCCAAGTACGGCGTGCCAGAAACGATGTTCACCCGCTTGAAGGAGGTCAACAACGCGGTCGCCAACTTGTTCAACTGCCGCGAGGCGGTCAAGCAGCTCGCCAAGTATTACACCGGGTTGCAAGACCTGTTGCTCAACGCGCAATACAACGAACCCATCTCCTTCGAGCGCATCAACGAGAAACTCTTCCCCGCCGCCTACACCAAGGTCAAGGGCGGCCTGCTCGGCGCGCTGATGGCCATCGAGGCCGCGCTGAACCAAAACGAGGAGTATCTGAAAGACCAGAGCATCGGCATCCTGCTCGGCTACATCCTGCCGCCGCAGAGCAGCCCCGACTTGCTCAAACTCAGCGCCGACGCCACCGCCAAATTCACCGGCGGCGAAGTCATCATCAGCGGCAAACTGCCCAAGCCGGCGAAGTACCTGTATCTCCTCGTGGACCGCAACGACGGCCACGGGCAAGTCTTCGCGGAAAAAATCGCCGGCGCGAAATTCATCGACCGGCACGAGTTGCCGAACCACCCGACGACTTGGACTTATACCGTGGAGCTGCAGGATAAAGACGGCATCGCCATCGGCAAAGTCAGCGTCACCAGCGTCACCGTCTGGAAAGGCCACGCCGACCAGGGGCCGGAAGCGGGCAACTAATCCGAGCTTCATTAACGCAAAGACGCAAAGAAGCAAAGGCGCGAAGAATTTTTTACAGGGAGAACATGGAGTTCACGGAGGTTTTTAAAAAAATAATCTCCATGTTCTCCATGATCTCCCTG
This sequence comes from Verrucomicrobiales bacterium, assembly GCA_031266335.1. Taxonomy (GTDB): domain Bacteria; phylum Verrucomicrobiota; class Verrucomicrobiia; order Methylacidiphilales; family JAAUTS01; genus JAIRPN01. The sequence goes on along the minus strand of JAISBF010000013.1, from coordinate 7,501 downwards.
TAAAAAAAATTCTTTGTGCCTTTGCTTCTTTGCGCCTTTGCGTTAATGAAGCTCAATTTTGCGCGGCAATTTTCCTTTCCGTCCCGCGGCCTCGCTTGCTACCATGCAAGCGATGAAACCATCGTCCGTCTTGCAACGTTTCCTGCCCGCCGGCGCGCTGGGGATTTCCCTGCTGCTGCACCTGGTCATGTTCCTCGGCATCAGCGGCGTGATTCTCATCCAGGCGGTCGTGCCAAAGGTGCCGTTCGTAGCCGGTGACCAGCCGCAGACTGCGATGGACGAGGTGCCGGCGCCGCCTGACATCCCGGAGGAGCCGCAGCCGGAGATGCCGGCGGCTGAGGCTGTCGCGACGCAGGAACCTGTGCCGCAGTTGAACTTGGACCAAATCACCAGCCCGCTGCCCGCCGCCATGCCCGCCTTCACCGTCGCGGCACCGGCGGCGCCGCCCGCGGTCCAGCCCGATAAACCCGCCGCTGACCGCGCGGCCAAGCCGGCCAGGGAGTTCGCCGGCGTCCGCGTGATGGCCAATCCGTTCGGCAATCTCAGCGCCGAGACCGACCCCAGCGCGCTGACCGGTCACCTGTACGATTTCAAGCAAAGCTCGGGCCGCGCCGCGACCAACATGAACACGGTTGACTACCGCAAAATCGTCGCCCGCTATCTCACCGCCGGCAACTGGGACGACGGGCAGTTGCGCAAGTATTACCGCGTGCCGCAGGCGCTGGCCGCCTACCAGATTTTCATCCCGACCATGGACGCTGACAAGGCGCCCGCCGCGTTCAACGCGAAAATCGAGCCGCGCATGTGGCTTATTGTGTACACCGGCGAGTTTGTCGCGCCGGCCAGCGGCACCTACCGTTTTTGCGGGCGCGCGGACGACATCATCGTCGCGCGGCTCGGCGATAACAACGTGTTCGACGGCTCGCTGTTCCCCATCATCAGCCCGTGGCCCGGCACGCCGGAGGAAATCAAGGCGTTCAAGGACCCGCGCCCGCGCGCGCCGTTCGGTTGCGCCGGCGACTGGTTCGAGTTGAAGGCCGGGCAAAAGTATCCGTTCCGCGTGTGCATCGGCGAACAGCCGGGCGGCGGGTTCAGCGCCATCCTGCTGATCCAGAAAAAGGGCCAGGAACACGAGGCGATGATTTTCCAAATGACGCGCGCCAAGCCGCCGGACCTCGCCAAGTGGCCGCAAATCGCCAAAAAGCCCTTCGCCGGCCGCGGCGCTGGCGAGGAATGACGCGGCGCCGTGCCGGCGAGTTCGCCGCCGGCCCTGACAAAATAGCGGGCACCAATTTATATCGCCTTGCCGCCGGCGGCTGGTATAGTCGCCCCTTATCTTATGATTCATAACAACTGGCTAACCTTGTCGGAGACTACGTTAATCGAACTGGAACAAAGCGCTGACGAAGGCCGCGACGTGATGGCCTACGCGGACGAGGCGCGACTGCTGCACGACGCCTTCCTGCACGGGCAGCGGCGCGAGGACGACGCGCGCCGGTTGCTTGAACGCATCCGCTGCGCGCCGCTAGGCGTGGAGGAGAACCGGCATGAGCCGTCCACGCTGGAGGAAATCAAGCGGGATCGGCCCATTGACCCTGACATCGTTTCGCCGCCCAAACCGACGCGCGCGGTGTATGAAGACAAGGTGTACGGCGCCTGGCTCGGCCGCTGCTGCGGCTGCCTGCTCGGCCAGCCGGTCGAGGGCTGGCGGCGGGCGCGCATCACCGGCCTGTTGCGCGAGACTGACAACTATCCCATCGCGCGTTATATTTCCTCCGACATCGGCGCGGCGCTGCGCGAAAAATACGGCATCAAGGACGACGGCCACGTGTACGGCAGCCTCAAGATTAACTGGGTCAACAACATCACCTGTATGCCGGAGGACGACGACACCAACTACACGGTCATCGCCCTGAAAATCATGGAGCGCTACGGCCGCGCCTTCACCAGCGACGACGTGGCGCAAACATGGCTGCAGGCGCTGCCCGCGTTGCGCGCCTGCACGGCGGAGCGCGCGGCCTACCGCAACCTGCTGAACGGCATTTGGCCGCCGTTGTCCGCTGACCGTGACAACGCCTACCGCGAGTGGATTGGCGCGCAAATCCGCGCGGATTTCTGGGGTTATATCAATCCCGGCGACCCGACCACCGCCGCCGAATACGCCTGGCGCGACGCCCGCGTCAGCCACGTCAAAAACGGCATCTACGGCGCGATGTTTTGCGCGGCGATGCTGGCCCACGCGGCGGTCAGCGACAACGTGGAGGACCTCATCGCGCGCGGCGTCGACGAGATTCCCGGCGACTCGCGGCTGACCGAGGGCATCAACCAGGTGTTCGAATGGCGCAATGACCGTAACCGGACCCGGACCTGGGAAGACGTCATCGAGCGCCTGCACCAGCAGTACAACGAGAAAAATCCGTACCACTGGGGCCACACCATCCCGAACGCCATGATTTGCGCCATCGCCTTGTTGTGGGGCGAGCGCGATTTGGCGAAGACCATCGGCATCGCCGTCAGCGCCGGGTTCGACACCGACTGCAACGGCGCGACCACCGGCTCCATCATCGGCATGTTGCACGGCGCGCGGCAATTGCCGTCCGCCTGGACCGCGCCGCTGAACGACGGCCTCAAGTCCGGCATTGACGGCTTCGGCCAGGTCAAAATCTCGGAACTGGCGCAACGCACCGCTGACCTTGCCTACGCGGAGTGAATTGATTTCACCGCGGAGGCGCGGAGACGCGGAGGAAAATACTGGGTTCGCGTTCCGCGTTGGGCTGTAGCCAATGGTAAAATTTGCGTCTGCTCCGCGTCTCCGCGCCTCTGCGGTGAAATCACTACTCGCTGACGTAGAACACCCGCTGATAGACCCGGATGCCGGCCTTCACGCGGAGCGGCACGTCGGGGGCGAAATTGGGCGAGTTGAGTAGCTCCGTCCACACCGTCAGCGTGTCCCGCGCATTGGCAGCGTCGGGCAGCGCCTGCACCAGTTCGGTCAAATGTTGCTGCGTGGCGATTTTGCGGCCCTGCTCGTTCAGCACGGCGACCGTGACCACCACCGCCACGAGTTCGGCGGAATTCAGGTTCAGCGCGTTATCCTCATCGGCCGTGTAAGGCGAGTCCGCGGGGTCGCGCACTTTTTGCAAAAAACTCAACTCCAGCCGGAACACATTGCGCGCCAGGATTTCATAATCGCCGGCGGTGAATTTATCGCGCCAATCCGCCATGTGCCACGGCAGCGTCAGCGCCTCGGCCCCCTCCCAGTCGAAGCCGGTCACCCCGCGCTCAAACACCTGCCAGTCGGTCTGCCCGCCGACGGCGCGTTCCGGGTTGATCCGGTAGGCCACCGCTGACAGTGACGCGCGGCTGCCGTCGTAGGCCCGCATCTGGCACAGCAGGCCGAGCGAGTCGTTGCCCGTGGTTTTGTAAAAATCCGCCGTCACGTCCGCGCGCCGCACCCGGGCCAGCCAGTCCAATTGCATCCGGTCCAGCGCCTGCCGCGCCACGGTCAGCGCGTCCGCCTGCTGCTTTTGGTCGGTGGAAATCTTGGTGACCGTGAACACCACCTGCATCACCAGCACCAACAGCAGCAGAAACACCGTCTCCGCCACCAGCATTTCCACCAGCGTGAAGCCCGCCCGGCCCGGCCTGCGTTGCGCGGTTGGTTTCATGGCTGCGCGAAGGTCGCCGTGCTTTCCACGCGCGACAGCGGATTGGGTTGTTGCGCCGGCCAGCTCACCCGAATGTTCATCAGCGCCTCGATGGGCGCCTCGGTGCTGGACCAAACCGTGTAGGCGACCAGATAACGGGAATCGGCGTTGCCGGCCGCGGAGGCGCTGCCGCTGTCCGCGATGTAGCAACTGCCGCTGAACACGGTGCCGCTGGCGAGGGGCGAGTCGTCGCCGCGCAGGGCGGGCACGCCGTAAATGGCGGAAGCCAGCGCGTAATCCGTGGCCTGGCGGTCGGCAATCACCGCCTGCATGAGGTTGACCGCCTGGCTTTCCTCCGTCGAGTCGCGATTGGAGCGCAAGCCCGCCGGCAGCAGGCCGATGATGACGATCAAGCCGAAGGCCATGATGCCGATCGCCAGCACCACTTCCACCAGGGAAAACGCTTGCTTGTTCACGCGGCGGTTCATCATAACAGGTTTATTGCACAAAAACCGAGACATCCCCGCTCAGGCCCGCGACTTGCACCGCCGCCAGCCGCGGCTTGTTCGGCGAGGCCGGCGCCGCCTGCAAGCCGATGCCCAGGCAGCGAATCGGCGCGGCCGTCCCGTTGGCGTCGGTCAGGGTAATCTCACCGCTCGGGCTGATGACCAGCGCGTTGGTGAAATCCAATTGCCGGCCGCCGCCCATCGCCACCTGCAACTGGCGCGCGGAGTCCGTGATGTCCACGTTGTTGGTCTCGTCCACCGCGGGCAAATTAATGTAATCCGCCGCGCTGGCAAACTGCACGTCCTTCAGCACCGCGCACTTGTTCAGCAACTGGTATTGGCCGGCGGTTTGCAAATCCGACAACTGCCCGCTCTTGGCCGCCACCGTCGCCACCAGCAGCACGCTGCTGTTGCCCTGCCGGCTCGCGCTAAACGCGACCGCCACGTAAGTGTTTTGCGCGATGGCGGCGGTCCGCGCCGTGCGAATCAAGCCGGCCAGTTCATGGGCATTGTTGGCGATTTGCCGGCCCGCCATGATGCTGTGGACCGAAAAAATCGACAGCGCGGTCATGATGCCGAAAATCGTGATGACACACATCAATTCAATCAGGGTAAAGCCGCGCGCCGCCGACCGCCGGGTACGACCACCGTTCGCAACGAATTTATTCAAGTAACCCATGCCGTGAGTTTAACTTAATCTCATTCTGCTTCCAAGCAATTTTTGTTGCGCCGCTGAAAAAGATTGGATGCAATTATTTTTCGCCGGCGCTGACGGTCGGCATGAAAAACTCCCGCCACAAAGACGCCAAGACGCGAAGAGCGCGACTGTTTTTTTAACCACCGATGAACACAGATGAACACAGATAGTTCGCGATTCCGCGTAAATTAACATCATCAGTGTCCATCGGTGTTCATCGGTGGTTAAAAAATCTTCGCGTCTTCGCGGCAGGAGTTCAAAGTTTTTCAACCGGTCACGGACAAGTCGCGGTTCAGCCCCGCCGTGTAGGTCGTGGTGGTCACGCCGCTGACAATGCTCCCGCGCTCGATGACGGCCAGCGCCGCGCGCAACGTCGCCGCCAGTTCGCGGTGGCCCGCCTTCACGAACAGCGGGATGCCAGGGCACGGCGCGGGATAATTTTTATGCCAGCCGCCGCTGACCGTGACGCCCGTCCAGGCGTCCGTCCACTCGCCGGGCGGCAGCAACACGTCGCGGGCAACGGCGCCGGCGGTGAGCACCGGCGCGACCAGCAAATCGTCGCCGAGCAGGAATTCGTCGCCGACCGTATATAATTCCGCCGCTGACGGTGTGTCGTACCACACGGGACGCAGCAGCGGCGCGCGCCGGTCGCGGGCCTGCGCCGCCAGGTAGCCTTGCAACGCCTTGTGCGCCAACGCCAGGCCGCGCAGCGCGCGCTCGGTGGCGGGCGCGTAGTTCCACGGGAAATATGAGAACTGCATCAGCGGCATGAACGCGGTCGCCTCGGTCCAGCGCGTCATCAGCTCGTCGGTCGGCAGCGGAAAGTCCGTCCGCATCGTCTGCACGCGGCCCGGAATCATGTCGGGGATGAAGGTGTCGTAGCCCAGCAGACCCAGGTGCAGCGCCAGGCCGACCATGGCGGCCAGTCCATTGTCAGCGCCCCAGTGCGAGTCCTTGCCGCCCTGCCGCCAGATGATGTCGCGCCGCTGCGACAGCCAGGCGGTGCGGGTCTCGCAGGCGTTCGGGCAAACTTCCTCGAACACCGCCAGCAGCGCGTCGGAGTAGCCCGACTCGCCGGCGAATTCGTGCCACGCCGCCGCTGCCGGTGACGGCTGGTATTTGAAATCGCCGCCGTCGATTTTGAACCCATCCACGCCATATTTTTCCTTGAGCCGCCGCAACTGTTCCGCCAGCCAGCGGCGGCCCTGCGGCGCGGTCACGTCCACCAGCCCCGCCGTGCCGCCCCACCACTTGAACAGCGCCGCGCCGCCACCGTCAGCGGCGGGCACCAGGATGTTCGCCGCTGACAGCGCGGCAAAATTCGCCGCCTCTTGGTTGACGAACGGCGTCACCCACAGCCACACCTTGAGGCCCAGCGCGTGAATTTCCCGCGTCATCGCCGGCGGGTCGGGGAAATCTTTTTTCGCAAACTCCAGCTCGCCGAAGCACGATTCCCAGCGGTCGTCCACAATCAGCGTCGAGCACGGGTAGCCGCGGTCGCGGATTTGCCGCGCCATGTCAACGATGCGCGCCTGGGTGAGGCAGCGCGGGTATTGCGTCCAGGTGCAGAACAGGCTGTCGCCGAGCATGGCCGCTGACGGCGCGTGATTCGGCCAGCCGAGATAGCGCAACAACTCCGCCTGCGCGGCGGGCAGCGTGTCGCGCCGCCAGATGCGCAACGTCACCGCGTCAACCGCGGCGGTCACCCGCAGCGTCCCGTCACCGTCAGCGTTCAACCGCGCACCGAGCAGACGCCGGGTATCGGCCAAAATCGCCACGCCCGCCGAGCACAGCCAGACGGGGCTTTGAATGTTGTTAACCGCGAAGCTGTCATTCACCACGCTGCCGCGTTCCAGCGGACACGGCTGCGTGTGATTGAATCCGTGACCGAACCAATGGCCGCCCGCGGCGAGATTGAAGCTGATGGTTTCGCCGGCGGCCAACGTCAGCGTCAAATCACCGCTGACCGTGCCGTGCCGGCCCGCGCTGGTAGCATAGGCAAGACTCATGGTAACAGCTTGCTAGCCGGAGTGAGTTTTGTCAAAGCAGAGATTCAATGTATATCCTTCATAGATGAACCACAAAGACACAAAGGCACGAAGGCTGCTTTTTTAAACAAACCTTCGTGCCTTCGTGTCTTTGTGGTTCAAGTTTTTTTAGAACTGATGGCGGTAGCCGGCGGTCAAGCCCCAGGGTTTGTCGTACTTGTCGCCGAAGGAGGCTTCGTAGTCGAGGTGGAGTTGATTGTCAGCGTCGAGTTGCCAGATAAGACCACCACCTAACTCGGCTCTGGCGCCGTCGGTGTTGGCGCGGGTGTGTTGGTAGCCGTTACGGATGGTGCCGCCGCTGCTGATGGTTTCGACGCCGCTGATCTTCACGTAGGGTTGTAACACGCCGCTGTTGGTGAGGTTGATGGTTCTGCCGAATATGCTGCCGATGCGCAGTTGCAGGGCGTCGAGGTCTTGGGCTTTGAGGTTCATGTGGCCGGCGGTGTAATCCTCGGCGAGGATGTGGAGGTAGTTGACTTGGAACTGGGGTTCGATGAACCAAGCATCAGCGAAGGTGAATTTCTTGCCGAGTTCGAGGCTGCCGCCGAGGTTGATGTCGCTGTAGTTGGCTTTGAGTTGGGTGTCGCCGTGGGGGGCTTTCAG
>JAISBF010000196.1 GCA_031266335.1 Verrucomicrobiales bacterium | reverse complement strand
GCCTTGTCAATCAGCGTCACGTGCCGCCGCCGGTTGCGCGCGGCCTGGAACGCGGTGTGGGTGATGCGCTCGATTTCGCGCGTGGTGTACACCAGCGTGTCCACCGCGCGCTCACCGTCAGCGTCGGCGGTCGTGCCCTTCGGCTGGCCGAAGTAGATGCCGCCGGTCAACTCGCGCAGCACCAGCATATCGAAGCCGTCGGGGATGAGCGACGATTTGATGGGCGACGACTCGATCAGCTCTTTGTAACAAATCGCCGGGCGCAAGTTCGCGTACAGGCCGAAGATTTTCCGCAACGGCAGCAACGCCCCGCGCTCCGGCTGTTCGTTGGGCGGCAGCGCTTCCCATTTCGGCCCGCCGACCGAGCCGAACAAAATCGCGTCATGGGCGCGGCACACGCTGACCGTCTCCTCCGGCAGCGCCCTGCCCGTGGCGTCAATGGCCGCGCCGCCGACCGGCGCCTCGGTGTATGCGTAAGAAAAATTGAATTTTCGGGCGACGACTTTTAACACGTCCAACGCCACCGCCATGACTTCCGGCCCGATACCATCACCCGCAAGAACAGCAAATTTCATAGGGCCTCAATCTAGCGCCGCCGCTGACGGCGACGAGTGGAATTTTTAATTTGCCTTCCATCGGGTCAAACTTAGTATTACGCCATGATTAAAACCATTGGCAAAATCGGCAACTCACAAGGCGTCACCTTTGACTCGGCACTAATGGAACTGGCGCATCTGAAAGTCGGCGACAACGTCAACGTGGAAGTGCACGACGGCGGCACCATCACGCTGACCCCGGTGCGCGCGCGGCCGTCGAAGGCGGAAATTTCCCGCGTCATTCGCGCCACCATGAAGGATTACGCGCGCACCATGAAACGGCTCGCATGAAAATTTCCCCTGACCACTGTTTCCACCTGGACACGGAAATCGTCCGTGAAATCCACGCCGCCGCGCTGGCGGAATTCGGCGGCAGCGCGGGAGTGCGCGACCCGGCCTTGCTGGAGTCCGCCATTGCCGCGCCGCAAGCGGCGTTCGGCGGGCAATCCGTGTACGCTGATGTGGTCGAAATCGCCGGCGCGTATTTATATTACCTGTGCCGCAATCACCCGTTTTTGGACGGCAACAAACGCGCCGCGCTCGGCGCCTGCTTGGTATTTTTGCGACTGAACGGGTTGACGCCGGCGCCCGACCGCGAGGATTGGAAGACGCTGACGATGGGCGTCGCCGCCAGCGTCATAGACCGCGAGGAATTGACCGGACGGCTGAGAAAAATGGTGCGCCACTGTTAGCGACAACCCCATTGTCAGCGCCACCATTCCGTGCTTGAATTTACCGATGGACAACAAAGCGCGCAAAGCCCTCGGCCTGCCTTATCATTACGACGACCCGGCCATCATGGGCCGGCAACTCGAATACCAGGAATTGCTGTATGATTACAACGCCACCCGCCCGACCGAGCGCGACCAGCGTCAGCGCCTGTTGCGGAAAATGTTCGCGGAAATCGGCGACGGCTGCCACCTCGAGACCCCGCTGCACGCGAACTGGGGGTGCCGCAATGTTCATTTCGGGCGCGGTATTTATTGCAACGCGAATTTGACGCTGGTGGACGACGCGGAAATTTTCGTCGGCGATTACTGCATGTTCGCGCCCAACGTGGTCATCGCCACCTCCGGTCACCCGATTCTGCCCGTCCTGCGCGAAAACCATTACGTGTACAACCTGCCCGTCCGCATCGGCCGCAACGTCTGGGTCGGCTCCGGCGTACAAATATTGCCGGGCGTGACCATCGGCGACAACACCGTCATCGGCGCCGGCAGCGTCGTCACCAGCGACCTCCCCGCGAACGTGGTGGCATTCGGCGCGCCATGCCGCGTGGCGCGTGACATCGGCGAAAAAGACCGCCGGTATTTTTACCAGGACCGGGCGCTGGATGTTTGGGAATAACAAATAAAAACAAGTTACCTAACTTTTTACTATGCTATATGATAGCGTGCCGCTGACGGTCAGCGGATGATTATTGGCTTCCAGTCTGGCGTGCGCGTGGCAGTTGCGCCAATGGATTTTTCAGTTCAAACTTGGGCATCATCGTAAACGGCAAAGTAATGACTTTTTTCGCTTGGTAATTCAATCGGCATCATCGCCGAAGAACCGCCAGACCGGCACTTTCAGCGCCTTCGCAAACAATGCGAGTTCATAATCCCATACCGAACGCTTGCCGGATTCAATGCGCGCTATCAGCGATTGCGTAAGTTCGTAACCCAGCCGCCCCAATCGTTCTTCCAATTCCATTTGGCTGAGGTCGGCTGCGTGGCGCAATTCGCGTAACTTGCGACCGGTGATATTACGCGCGTCCCGAGGCAAATTGAAACCAATCTCGACTGGCACGGGATTGGAGCCGCGTCCGATACGATTGGATTTTTTGCTGGGATACCTTGGCACCAAAATAATGTTGCCGTAAACCAGCGAAACGCATCAGCACATTGCCTACTATTATTCTATTGACTACTATCCGGGGATTGATATGTTTTGAGCAACATGCGCGAGTTGACACCGTCGGGAAGCGAGCGCCAACCCTCGCATGAAACTGAAGAAGAAAAAATAAAATGAAGAACAACAACATCCTAAACTGGGCCGCGCTGCTGCTGACGATCAGCGGCATGGCGGCAACATCACTGTCAGCGGCGCCGAAAGTCGTCAACACCGACCAAAGCGGCGTCCCCGACATCGGCGGCGTTTATGAAAGCGTCAGCAACACGGCGGCTTTGTATGTGTACAGCCCCGGCGCCAGCTACAGCGGCTCCGACACCACGCTTAGTTCCACGCTCAGCGGCAACAACATCGGCAGATTGGGTGCTTATATCAACAACCGCGCCAGCATCTACCTGTCCGGCGGTTCCATCAGCACCTCCGGCACCAACGGCGTCGGTCTTTATCTCAACGGCACTTCCTCCGGCACGGCGCGCGACCTCAACGTCACCTCCTCCGGTGACGGTACCATTCGCCCCGTGCTGGTGAACAATTCCTCCACGTTGTTTTTATCCAGCAGTACCCTCACTATCAACGGCAGCGGCCAAGGTATTTTTATAAGCGCCGTCTCCGCGGCCATCCTGGATAATATTCAAATCACCGCCGTCGATGGATCTGGCATTGGCGTTACCGCTACCAGCTCATTAATCGCCAGTGATTTGCATCTCAATGTTTCCGGCACCGCGGTACAAAATGGATTGACTGTTTCCAACGGAGCGACCGCCACTGTCAGCGGCTTGACGATAATCAAAGGTAACGGCGGTGGCGCTGGCGTGTCTGCCAATAACGCGCAGGTGACTTTGACCGATGTGGATATCACCGTCACCAGCGGCAGCGAGGCGAGTGGCCTGGCCGTCGGCAACACTGCCGTGTTGACCGCCACCAACGTGCGCATCGCGGTCACCGGTGGCGCGCACAATGAGGGCTTGCGATTTGGAAGCGACGGCGCGGCCACCATGACGCTGACCAACGCGGACATCACGGTGGATTCGCCAGATTCGCAGGTGATTTATCTGGCGTCGTCCAGCACCATCGGCGCGGATGAACACCATACGCTGGTGATTAATGGCGGGCGGCTCAGCGCCGCGCAAGGCACGGTGATT
>JAISBF010000185.1 GCA_031266335.1 Verrucomicrobiales bacterium | reverse complement strand
CTCGACGCCCTGCAACTCCGCCTCGGCAGCCTCTTCGGCAGAACCATCAACCTCACCAACAGCGGCGCACTCCAGCCTTACGTCAAGGTCAGCGGCGTAGAAACCATCAGCAGCGGCGGCACCTTGCGCAACGGCTACCAACACACCCGCGCCAACACTGACGGTGCCCGCGCTGAACTCGGCGCCGGCCTCATCTGGCAACTCGACGCTGACAATCAACTCCACCTCGACTACGAGGCGAGCTTCGGCGACAAGTATGACAAGCCCTGGGGCCTAACAGCGGGCTATCGTCATCAGTTCTAAAAACTGAACCACGAAGACACCAAGACACCAAGGTTTGTTTGAAAAAGCAGCCTTCGTGTCTTGGTGGTTCATCAATAAAATCCTTCGCGCCTTCGCGTCTTAGCGACCGGAGTTTTCCGCCGCGCGCGCCAGCCGGGCCACTTCCCGATGGCGGTAGCAAGTGACGATATGATCGTTCACCATGCCCGCCGCCTGCATGTAGGCGTAACAAATGGTGCTGCCGACAAATTTGAAACCGCGCGCGGCGAGATCCTTGCTCATGGCGTCGGACTCCGCGGTCCGGGCCGGAACTTCGCCCTGACGCCAGCGGTTTTGCCGCGGCCGTCCCCCGACAAATTGCCAGAGGTACCGGTCAAAGGAGCCGAACTCGGCGCTGACGGTGAGACACGCCCCGGCATTCCGCACGGCCGCGGCGATTTTCAAGCGATTGCGAATGAGGCCGGGATTCGCCAGCAGCGCCGCGATTTTTTGGTCATCGTAACGCGCCATTTTTTCCGCGTCGAACTGGTCAAAGGCGGCGCGGTAATGCTCCCGTTTTTTCAACACCGTGTACCAACTCAGCCCCGCCTGCGCCCCTTCCAGAATGAGCAGCTCGAACAGTCGGCGGTCATCGTGGCACGGCACGCCCCATTCCTCGTCGTGATATTTGAGATAGAGCGCGTCATGCGGCCATGCGCAGCGTGGTTTGGGCGGCGGACTCATGCGCGTTGACCATGCCACAACCTAAAATTTATGCAAGCCGCCGCCGTTCTGGGTAGCGCGTCAGCTGGCGGTTTTCCGCCGCGCCCTCGGCGCCGCCCGGGATGACGGGGGATTACGCGGCCAGGCTTTTAAGTTGAGCTTTAGCTTGCTTGTACGCGAGCAGTCACCTAAGTTACAAATATTGGGAATGATTCTATGGCTGTGTCGTTGAAAAAAAGCACCATTCGCCTGTCCTCGGATACCAAGGATCGGGCGATCGCGCTCATCAAATCGCTGATCCGGGTCAATTATTTCAGGACGGCCATTCCCTCGGAAATCGAACTCAGCCGCCAGTTGCGCATCCCCCGCTCCGCCATCAGTTTCGCCCTGCAAATCCTGCAGGCCGAGAAGTTGATCACCCGCGCCGCTGACGGTCAGGCGCTGGCCTGCAATGCCTGGCAGCGCCAGGCGCCGGCGGGCAAGGTCGGGTTCGTGGTCAACGTCAACATCCTCGGCGGGTGGTACAGCCTGTTCCAGGACTGGCTCATCGGCTTCGAGCAACTCATGTTCAGCGAAAGTTACCAGACCGAGATCATCAGCGACTTTATCTCCGTCGAGCACAAACTCGACCGCATCAACCAGGCCTGGCAAAACGGCGTCATGGGCTTCGTGTTCGCCAGCCGCACCGAGCAGGTGTTGCGCCAGCACCTCAGCCGCGCGGAAATGCCCGCCGTCATCATCGGCAACGCCACGCTGGAGCAGGAGGAACTCGGCTGCATCACCACTAACAACCGGCTGGGCATCGGGAAGCTGCTCCAGTTCGTCATTGCCCAAGGCCACGTCAACATCGGCTACTACACGGTCGGCCTGGAATACCACGACGGGTTCCGCGAGCGCCTGTACGCCTATCAATACGCCATGCACCAACACGGCCTGGCGCCGCGCCTGGAAATGGCGTTCAGCGAGCCGCACAGCGAAGTCTCCGCCCGGCGCGCGGCGGAAACTTTTTACGGCCTGCCGCGCAAGCCGTCGGTCATTGTCTGCGCCAGCGACCGCGAGGCTTACGAGCTGGCCGCCGAGTTGAAGCAATTCGGCATCGACGTGCCCCGCCAGGTCGGGGTCACCGGTTTTGACAACAATCATTACGGCCAGATTCTCGAACCCGCCATGACCACGATTGACATTTCGGCGGTCGAGATGGGGCGGGTGGCCGCCAATTATCTGCTCAACGAAATGCAAATCCGGCAACTGCCGATCAAAATCGAATTGCCGACCGAATTGGTCGCCCGCAATTCCGTGCAGCCGCTGCAACCGGGCCGGAAACAGCAAAAGACCCAGGTGCTGGGCATTGAGACCACTCAAATCGTCAGTTATTAAAAGCGGTTCGTAACTTGGAACCACCAAGACACGAAGGCTGCTTTTTCAAACAAACCTTGGTGCCTTGGTGTCTTCGTGGTTCAGTTTTTAGAACTGATGACGATAGCCCGCTGACAGTCCCCAGGGTTTGTCGTACTTGTCGCCGAAGGAGGCTTCGTAGTCCAAGTGCAACTGATTGTCAGCGTCGAGTTGCCAGATGAGGCCGGCGCCTAACTCGGCTCTGGCACCGTCAGTGTTGGCGCGAGTGTGTTGGTAGCCGTTGCGCAAGGTGCCGCCGCTGCTGATGGTTTCGACGCCGCTGATCTTCACGTAGGGCTGGAGTGCGCCGCCGTTGGTGAGTTTTATACTGCGACCGAAGAGGCTGCCGATGCGGAGTTGCAGGGCGTCGAGGTCTTGG
>JAISBF010000168.1 GCA_031266335.1 Verrucomicrobiales bacterium | reverse complement strand
AAATTAAGGCGTTGGCGCAAGAGTCATAATGAGCGCGTGAGCGCGTGAGCGCGTGAGCGCGTGAGCGCGTGAGCGCGTGAGCGCGTGAGCGCGTGAGCGCGTGAGCGCGGTGTACTTACTTTATGACTTAGGTCTCTCATCTTCAGCGGGTTATCAGGGTTTTACTTTGGCTTAGGCTACTGGGCTTTCTTGGTAGTTAGTAGATAGCATGTAGTAGGTAGCAGCTGTTTTTCCCGATAACGGGGTGGGACATTATATAATCCGGTGGACTTGCGCAAGGTTTTTTTTAAAACCACGGATTATTTTTTGGTTTGGATTAATTGGCGCCTTTGGGGTCGGCGGAGAAACGGAATTTCTCCAACCGCTCGCGCAGGGCCGGGTATTTCATCAGCAGCGGGTCATGGTCAATCAATTGGTTGCTTGCCTCCCGCGCCTGCGACAGCAATGACATGTCCCGTCCCAGATTCGCCACCCGTAGCGGCGGCAGGCCGCTTTGTTCCGTGCCGAGGATGTTCCCCGGCCCGCGGATTTTCAAATCCTCCTCCGCCAGCACAAAGCCGTCCTGCGATTTTTCCATGATTTTCAACCGCTGCCAGCCCTCCGGCGTTTTCGGGTCGCCGACCAGCACGCAATACGACTGCGCCGCCCCGCGCCCCACGCGACCGCGCAACTGGTGCAGTTGCGCCAGCCCGAAGCGTTCGGCGTGCTCGATGACCATCATGGTCGCCGTCGGCACGTCCACGCCGACCTCGATGACCGAGGTCGCCACCATCACGTGCCGCTGACCGTGCCGAAATTGGCTCATCGCCGCGCTCTTTTCGTCGGGGTCCATTTTGCCGTGCAACATCACCACCTCGTGTTCGCCGAAAACTTTCTGCAATTCCTTGAACGCGGCCTGCACCGATTTTAAATCCACCTTCTCGCTCTCCTCCAGCAGCGGGTACACGATGTACGCCTGGCGGCCCGCGGCGATTTCCCGGCGGATGAAATTCCACACCTTCGGCAACTCCGCCGCCGCGCGCAGCACGGTCCGGATGCTTTTGCGTCCGGGCGGCAACTCGTCCAGCACGCTGACGTCGAGGTCGCCGTACAAGGTGAGGCACAGCGTCCGCGGAATCGGCGTCGCCGTCATCACCAGCAAATCGGGATGCTGCCCCTTCGCCAAAAACGCCCGCCGCTGGTTCACGCCGAACTTGTGCTGCTCGTCAATCACCCCCAGCCCGATGTTGGCCAGCGCCGCCTTGTCCTGGAACAAGGCGTGCGTCCCCACATACACGATGCCCCGCTGCCGCTCAAACAGCGCCGCGTCGCCGCTTTTCCGGCTGCGCGTGAAAATCCGCACGCTGACGCCGAGCGGCTCCAGCAACCGGTGCAAATTCCGGTAATGCTGCTCCGCCAGCGTCTCCGTCGGCGCCAGCAGCGCGGCGTTCTCCCCGCGCTCCAGCGTCCGCAACATCGCGTACGCCGCCACCAGCGTCTTGCCCGCGCCGACATCGCCCTGCAACAGCCGGTTCATCGGCCGCGGCGCGGCGAGGTCGCGGTCCAGCTCGGCGAACACCCGCGCCTGCGCCCGGGTCGGCGTGAACGGCAGCGAGCGCAGGAACGGCTCCCGCAGCGACTGACTGTCAGCGCCGCGGACTTTTGCGAACTGTTTCGCCTCGCGCCGCCGCAACGCCAGCAGCACCTGCATCGCGAACAACTCGTCGAACGCCAGCCGCCGCCGGCACGCCTCCTGTTGGGCGAAACTTTCAGGAAAATGAATCCCGCGCATTGCCGTGTCGATGTCCGGCAGCCCCGCCGGCACGGGATGAATTTCCGGAAACCGCAGGTTTTGCTTGAACAACAACTCATGCATCGCCAAGCGGATGGCCCGCTGGTTCAGGCCGCCGGTGGACGGGTAAATCGGCACAATGCGGTTCATGTGGATGGCGTCGTGCTCGTCGTGCGCCACCAGTTCAAAATCGGGATGCGCCAGCTTGCGCTGCCGGCCGCTGACGGTGAGCCGGCCGTAGGCAATCAATTCCCGCCCCTCGGTCAGGTAAGTTTTCAGGAACGGCATGTTGTACCAGACCAACGGCAGCGCGTACGCGCCGTCCAGCGCCCGCAGGGTCAGGGTAAAGCAACCCCGTCCCCCGCGCCAGCGCGCCACCTTGGGCGACTCCACCCGGCCATGCACCAGCACCGGTTCATCGGGCTTGACCTCGTCGGGATTCAACCAATGCGTCCGGTCCTCGTAACGTCGCGGGAAATGAAACAACAAATCGCCGGGTTCCCGCAACCCCAGCCTGTCGGCCACCGATTCCATCGTGGATTTGCGCACGCGCTTGAGTATAGGAAAAAAATTCAAAACTCAAATCTCAAAACGCAAAACCATCACTGGTTATCCGGTTAACGCATTAATTTGCACCACGAAGATTGAAGTTGTTACCGGTGCCTATCATCGTCAGCATTCCCGGCAATGCCAGCCCGCTGACGGTGCTGCCAACCGGTTCGGTTGGGGTGTCGCGCCGCCAATCATCGCCTTGCTTTCAAGCGCGCGGTCTGTAGCTTTGCCACATGAACCGTTTTTTTCGATTGATTGCCGCCTGGCTCGGTTGCGGCATCGCGTCATTGTCAGCGGCGGATAGCACTTCACTTGAGCCAATCAGCAGCGGCACTTTGCCCGCCGTGACGGTCACCGCCACGCCGATTATTGAGGGAAATTTCACGGATGCTTACGGCGCCGGCTCCAGCATCGTCGGCCAGCAACAAATCCACGACCTCAACGCCCAGGATCTCGGCTCCGCTCTCCGTGCCACCCCCGGCGTCAACATTTCCCGCTACAATAACATCGGCTCCTACGGCGGCGCGGGCGGCGGCGCCATCTTTATCCGCGGCCTCGGCGCCAGTCGGCCGGGCAGCGAGTTGCAGACCATGTTCGACGGCGCGCCGCGCTACAACAGCGTGTTCAGCCACTCCCTGCTCGACACCCTGTCCCTCGACCCCGCCGACTCCATCGCCGTTTACAAAAGCCCCCAGCCGCAAACCTTCGGCAATGCCTTCACCGCCATTGACGTCACGCCGAAACAAGCCAAAGACCCCGGTTTCTCCGCCCAAATCACCGGCGCCTACGGCACCATGAACACCGGCATCGAAAAAGTGAGCAGCGGCGGCAGGATTGGCAGTTTCGACTACTACGCCGGGCAAAGCTACCGCAGCTCGGACGGTCACCGTGACAACTCCGGCGGCATCATCCGCGATTATTTCTTTCGCCTCGGTTATCAACTCAACGACAACTGGTGCGCCTCCTATTTTGGCGACTTCACCGACAACTTCGCCGAAGACCCCGGCCTGCGCGGCCAGCCCTATCACATGGGCAACTACCAGACCCGCGACATCATGAGCGTGTGGACCATCGCCAACCACTACGACAACGCCCAGGGCTTCATCAAACCTTACTGGAACAACGGCCAAGCCCGCTGGCTCGACCAGGGCATGCGCGCCAGCGGAAAGCCGATCCTGCCCACCGCGACCGATAATACCTTGATCGACTGGGATCTCTACGGCGTCCGCGCCAAAGAAACTTTTCAACTTTGGGAAGGCGGCGAAATCCTCACCGGCCTGGACTTCGACACCATCAGCGGCAAAACCACCGCCGAGGCCTACGATCCCGCCAACAACATTGCCTTTCATCGCGCCGACTTTCAAATCTACTCCCCCTACGTCGCGCTTAACCACCTGTTCGGCGATAAAAACTCCTACTACCTCCAACCCTCCGGCGGACTCCGCGGCTACCTGCACAGCGTCTTTGACGCCGAATTATCCCCGTTTGGCGGCCTGGTATTCGGCTACCAAAACACCGAATTGCACGCCAGCTACGCCCGCGGCGTAAACTACCCCGGCCTCAACGTCGCCGCCTTTTCCGAAGCCATCATCCCGCCGCTGGCAAACAACCCCGCCACCCGCAACGCCTGGCGCAACCTCAGCGCGGAAACACTCAACCACTACGAGTTCGGTGTCAGCCACCGATTCAACCCACAACTCAAAATTGACTCCACTGTCTTCCTCGATGACGGCCACCACCGCTACATCCTGGTCACCCCAAGCTTCGGTCCTCCCATCGGTTTCGAAAACATCGGCAGCTACCACAACTACGGCGTCGAAGGCAGCGTCAGCTATACCCCCATTGAGGACTTTACCCTGTTCGCCGGAATGACCTGGCTGCAAACCTCCGTCACCGGCATGCCCTATGCCCCCGAATGGACCGCCAGCGCCGGCTTCAATTGGAATTTCCTGAAAAATTTTCGCCTGAGCATGGATCTTCTTTACCAGGACCGCATGTACGTCAACCCGGACAAAGCCTATGACCGCAGCACCGCCAATCCCGCCGACAACCCGAAAGTTCCCTCCTTTGTGACCGTCAACGCCAAACTCAGCTACCTATTCACCATGGAAAAAGCCTGCCTTAAACAAAGCGAAATTTACCTCGCCATGGAAAACCTGACCGACAACGCCTACTATTACCGTTCCGGCTACCCCATGCCCGGCATCAACGGCATACTGGGCGTCACCTTGAATTTTTAGTTTACTTCACCCCCCGCTTTGGCATCATCGCAACTTCAAATTATACCACGCGCTCGTGGCGAAATGGCAGACGCGCAAGCTTGAGGTGCTTGTGGGTAACACCGTGGAGGTTCGAGTCCTCTCGAGCGCAGAAGTTTGCCGCCGGAAAATTTCGACGACCATTCACGCCACCGCTCTCCGGGCCTGCGCATCTCACGCCTGCCGCATCAGGTCGTAACACTCGCGCAAGTCGAGCAATTGGTCGCGCCAGTAATTACGGTCGGTGAAATGCGGGAAGGCGCGGGGAAATGCCGGGTCGCGCCAGCGTTTCGCCGTCCACGCGCTGAAATGCACGTAGCGCAGCGCCCGCAGCGGCTCGGTCAGCGCCAGTTCTGCGCGGTCAAAGGCGCGCAGCGACTCGTAAGCTGCCAGCAAAATTTGCCGCTGACGGTCGGCGTCCCGGTCGCGCCCCGGCACTAACAACCAGATATCTTGCACGCACGGGCCGCTGACGGTGTCGTCGAAGTCCACCAGAAACGGCAGGTCGGCGCGCCACAGCACATTGCCGAGATGGCAGTCGCCGTGGATGCGCTGACCGTGGGCGGCCGCCAGCAGCGGCGCCGTCCACGCGCAAATATCCTCGACCAGGTCCGCGTAATCATCCGCGATGTCGTCCGGCAGCGTGCCGCTGTCGTAGAGGTATTCAAGATTTTCCATGCCGTAGGTGGCCGCGGTCAGCGCCAGCCGGCCGGTGTGCGGGCGGACGGCGGCGGTGTTGTGCAGGCGGGCCAGCAGCCGGCCGATTTGCTTTAATTGCTCGTCAGTGAACTCGTCGGCATTGCGCCCCGCCACGCGCGGGAACAGCGCGTAATAAATGCCGGCGCGGTCCATGACCCGCAGCGTCGCGCCGTCAGCGTCCCGCAACGGTGCGACCACGGTCAGCCCCGCCTCGTCGAGATCGGCGAGGAAACGGTGCTCATCCAGAATTTGTTCCCGCGACCAGCGCCCGGGCCGGTAAAATTTAATCACCCGCCGGGTCGGTGACCAATCCGCCAAGTCACCGTCAGCGTCCTCCACCTCCACCTCAAACACGCGGTTTTCCATGCTGTTGAGCGTCAGGCAACGTCCCGTGCAGCGCGCGCCGAAACTCTCCGCCGCGCGCAAAATGTGCTCCGGCGTCAGCGCGAAGAAAAATTTGGTCTCGGCGGCGCCCCAGGCGAAGCTGGATTTTTTCAGCGATGACATGGCTTGATTTTAACCACGAATCAACACGCCTGGACACGCATAAAAAATTCCCTCCCGCGACGCTACGCGCCCGGGTAATTCACCACTCCGGCGACACTGCAAAATCATCGTCCACCTGCAGTCGGTCGATTTTGAAACGGCGAATGCTTTTTGCCATGGCCGGCGTGGTTTTGTGTTCAAACCATTGCGCCGAACACCATGGGTATTGGCTGGCGATTGCCACCAGTTTGTGTCGCACCGGATTTTGGTGCGTGTAATTCAACCGGGCGAGGAAGCTGCGCGGATAGGTCAATTTGGTTTCACGGAAGTTGTGCCAGACCTTTCGTCGCGGCGTCCTGTCCAGTCGGTTTACCCAGGCGGCAGTCTTGGTGTGCAGCACACTGAGCATGTCGGAAAGATTCGCGGCATCCGGCGCTCCGACAGGTGAATGACCGACAAAATGATAGTGGTTGGAGAAAACCACCCAAGCCTCAAATTGCCAGCCGAAATCCCGCGCGACTGCCAGCAACCCGCGATGCAGCACGCCGAGCCGGGCACTGCCGCGAAAATAATGCATTTTTTGATAAGTGCCGGCGGTGACAAAATACGTGCCGCTGTCGGCAAGCAGATGTGTCGGGGCGTGAGGCCAGGATGTTTGCGGCATGAGAGAAGGCTGACGTTTTTGGCGAGGAACGCGAGAGTTTTTTGAACATTAGGTTACTTCGGGCGCGTAGTGCTTTGGAGTGCGGCACTCTTGTGCCGCTTTTTTCGACATCACGTGGAAAAATCCAAAGCGGCACAAGAGTGCCGCACTCCAAAGCGCTACGCGCCCGGGGAAATATCATTTTAAGCGATGAATTTGGAACTGACTCGTGACTCCAGCCGGTAGCGGCCGCGCTGGCGGCGGACGCTGACGGTGGCGTTGAAGATGGCGGACAGGTTTTTCGCCGTCAGCGTTTTGGCGATGGGGCCGCTGGCGGTGACCTGGCCGTTTTTCAGCAGCAGCGCGTGGGTGAAGCACGGCATGATTTCCTCGACGTGATGGGTGACCAGCACCAGCGCGGGGCAGTTGCCGGTTTGGCCCAGGCGGGTGAGGAAGGCGAGGAATTTTTCGCGCGCCACGGGGTCGAGGCCGGCGCAGGGTTCGTCGAGGATGAGGATTTTCAAATCGGCCATCAGCGCCCGGCCGATGAGGATGCGCTGCCGCTCGCCTTGCGAGAGGTGGAGCCAGTGGCGGTCGGCGAGGCGGGCGCACTCGATGGCGCGCAGGATGCGCCGCGCGCGCTGACGGTCGGCGCGGCAGGGCGCGCGCCACAAGTTGATGACGGCGTCCTTGCCGCTGACAATGGCTTCCAGCGCGGTCTCGGCGTCGTCAATGCGCTGACGGACGGCGCTGCTGACCAGGCCGATAT
This sequence comes from Verrucomicrobiales bacterium, assembly GCA_031266335.1. Lineage (GTDB taxonomy): Bacteria > Verrucomicrobiota > Verrucomicrobiia > Methylacidiphilales > JAAUTS01 > JAIRPN01. Next base: position 15,642 of record JAISBF010000168.1, on the reverse strand, counting down.
GTTTGCGGAGTTGTGTCCAGTCGGACTCGCCGTAAGTCTGGCCGCTGACGGTGATGACGCCGTCGCTGGGAGTGAGGTAGGCGGTCAGCGCCGCGAGCAGGGAAGTCTTGCCGCTGCCGTTGGCGCCGAGGATGACCCAGTGCTGGCCGGGCCGCACCGTCCAGTCGATGGCGTCAAGGATGACTTGGTCGCGTACCACGCTGAGATGGCGAAGTTCAATGAGCGGCTGCTGGGCGTGTGACGGCATCACGAAATGGAAGGCGGAAACCGGCCGGCTGGCAACTGAAATCATGCCGCCGCCCCGCGCGCGGCGGAATTAGCTTGTGCGCGGGACGGGGTGCATGGTTAGGTAGCAGCCGCTAGATTGACTGACTTATGACCGGGACGAGACCTCGCAAAATATTAATGGTGGCCGCGGAGTGCGCGCCCTACGCCAAGGTCGGCGGCCTCGGCGACGTGGTGGCCGGCTTGGCCAAACAGCTCGCCGTCAGCGGCCATGACGCCCGCGTCCTGCTGCCGCTCTATCGCGGCATTGAGCGTCAGCGCCACGGCCTGCGGTACCGGCAAAACGTCTGCGTGCATGGCGCGGGCGGGCGCGAGCGCTGGGCCGGCGTGTGGGAAGGGCGGCTGGACGACACGCTGCCGGTGTGGCTGCTCGACTACGGCGCATATTTTGACCGCGCCGGCCTGTACGACGAAAATAACCGCGAGTACGCTGACAATGCCGAGCGCTTCGGCTTTCTTTCCAAGGCGGCGCTGCAAGTGTGCAAGGACCTGGCGTTCATTCCCGACGTCATGCACGTCCACGACTGGCCGACCGCGCCGACCGCGGCGCTGTTGAAGACCTGGGACCGCCGCCTCTCGCCACTGTCAGCGACCGCCTCCGTGCTGACCATCCACAACATCGGCTATCAGGGCGTGGCGCCCAGGGCCGGGTTCGCTTACCTCGGCCTCGGCGACGACTGGTTCAACTCGCATGTTTGCGAGGATCACGGCCGGTTCAACATGCTCAAACTGGGCGTCTTTTTCGCCGACGCCGTCACCACCGTGTCGCCGACCCACGCCGGGGAAATCCTCTCCGCTGACGGTGGCCGCGGCCTCGCGCCGTATTTGCAGTGGAAGCGCGGCGACGTGTTCGGCATCCTCAACGGCGCCGATTATTCCCAATGGTCGCCGGCCACTGACCCGTTAATTCCCGCCAACTACGACGCGCGGCGGTTGGTTGGTAAACAGGATTGCCGGCGCGCCCTGCAACAGCGTCTCGGCCTGACCGTCAGCGACGCGCCGATCATCAGCCTGGTCAGCCGCTTCGCGGTGCAAAAGGGCTTGTATCTGGTGCGCAACTGCCTGGAGCAGGCATTACGGGAGTTGCCGTTCCAATGGGTGATCATCGGCAGCGGCGACCCGGCGCTGGAAAAATATTTCGGCGAACTGCCGGGACGCTATCCCGGCCAAGTCGGCTCCTACATCGGCTATCACAACGAGCTGAGCCACTGGGCGCAGGCGGGCGGCGATTTCTTTCTGGTGCCGTCGTTGTACGAGCCGTGCGGACTGACGCAAATCTACGCGCTCAAATACGGCGCGCTGCCCATCGTCCGCGCCACCGGCGGTCTGCGCGACACCGTGGTCAACTACAACAACGCCGCCGACAGTGACGGCACCGGTTTCGTGTTTTGGGACGCCACCCCGTCAGCGTTGCTCGGCACGCTGCGCTGGGTGGCCGACACTTGGTGGAACCGCCACGACCAGCTCGCCCGCCTGCGCCAGAACGCGATGGCCAAGGATTTCTCGTGGGCGCAGCCGGCGCGGGAATATCTCAAGGTTTACGACCACGCCAGCCGCGCGCGGCGGGCGCTGCTGGAGCGGGAGAGTTGATTGAACTCCGGCAGCGAAGGAAAAATTTTTTAACCACTGATGAACACTGATGGTTCGCGATTCCGCGTAAATCAAAATCATCCGTGTGTATCAGTGTTCATCCGTGGTTAAAAAATGGTTAAAAAATCAGCGGTTGGTTAGCGCGCGCATCAGCAGCGGCAGGGCGTCCAGTTTGGTGAGTTTGGGGCGCCGGGTCAGGGTGTCGTAATTTTGGCGGCGGATTTTTTGCAGAATCGTCGCGCCGCCGTGCCAGGTCAGGCTGATTTCCAGCGAGAACAGACCGCGCAGGCTGGCGGCCAGCGGCTTGCCGTCGTTAAAAATTTTCTGGGTGCGGTCAACCTGGAATTTGAGCAGTTCGCGGTAGGCGGGCGTGGCCTGGTTGGCGAACAGTTGCGCCTCGCTGACCGTGAATTGCGCCTGCTCGTCCTGCGGTAGGTAGATGCGGTCCTTGACCAAGTCCACCGCCACGTCCTGCCAGAAATTCGCCAGTTGCAGCGCCGTACAGATGCGGTCGGACCACGCGAAGCGTTCCTCATCGCGATAGCCGTGCAGCAACAGCACCAGCCGTCCGACCGGATTGGCGCTGCGGACACAGTAATCCAGCACCTCGGCAAAGCTGGCGTAGCGGCGCTTGACGATGTCCTGCTCGAACGCGGAGAGCAGGTCGTAAAACAACTGGCGCGGCAGGTCGAATTTTTTCATCGTCAACAACAGCGGGCGGAACACCCAGGCATAGGGAGTGTCAGCGTCAGCGGCGCCGTCGGTCCACGCGCGGAACTCGTCGCGGAACGCATTGAGTTGCGCGAGACGCGCCGCTTGCGACAAGGCGCCGGGCGGCCGCGGCTGGCGCGGGTCGGCGTAACCCTCGTCGGCGAGATCGTCAGACACGCGCGCGAAGCAATACACCGCGTGGACATGCGGGCGGAGCCTGGCGCCGACGAGCAGCCCGACCGGGAAATTCTCGTAGTGCGCCCGCGCGTAAGCGGTACATGCAGCATAAGCATCCGTACTCATAGTCAGCGACCATCCTAAAGCTAAAATCTTAAATACCCAAGAGCCATCCCATCACCCGGTGCACGCCGTAACTGAACAGGCCGCACACCGGCAGCGTGAAAATCCACGCCCAGGCCATTTGCTCGACCACGCCCCATTTGACCGAGTTGAAGCGCCGGGCGCTGCCCATGCCCATGATGGACGAGGAAATGACGTGGGTGGTGGACACCGGGATGCCCCAGTGGGAGGCGATTTGAATGACCGTGGCGGAGGCGGTCTCGGCGGCGAAGCCGTGCACCGGCTGCATCTTGACCATTTTGTGACCGAGCGTCTTGATGATGCGGTAGCCGCCGGCGGCGGTGCCGGCGGCCATGGTCAGCGCGCAGGTCACTTTCACCCACAGCGCGATGTCGAAGTCCGGGGTGCGCAGGAAGGCCAGCCAGCGCGGCAACGTGTCGAAGATATGCTCGTTAGTGGCGGTGCACAGGGTCAGCGCGATGATACCCATGGTTTTTTGCGCGTCGTTCATGCCGTGGCTGAGCGACATGTAGGAGGCGCTGAGCCACTGGCACTTGGAAAACAGCCGGTTGGCGCGGTGCGGCCGCAGGTTTTTCAGCGCGGCCAGCATCAGCAGCATGATGATGAACCCGAGTGTGAAACCCGCTGCCGGTGACAAAATCATCGGCAGGATGACCTTGGGCCACAAGCCCTCGGCGTGGCCGCTGACGCTGACCAAGTCCCATTTCAAGGCGTGCCAGTTGCCGTGCGAGGTGGCCAGCGCCGCCCCGCACAGGCCGCCGATCAGCGCGTGGCTGGAACTGGACGGCAGGCCGACGTACCAGGTGATGAGGTTCCAGCCAATCGCGCCGAGCAGCGCGGCGGCGATGGTGCTGAGGCTGACGTATTGCGCCTCCACGATGCCGCTGCCGATGGTCTTGGCCACGGCGACGCCCGCCAGCGCGCCGAGCAGGTTGAAGCAGGCCGCCAGCAGGATGGCCGCCCGCGGGGACAGGGAGCGGGTGGACACCACGGTGGCGATGGAGTTGGCGGTGTCGTGGAAGCCGTTGATGTATTCGAATACCAGGGCGATCAGGATGACGAAGAGGACGAGGGACATAATGGGTTAAATCTCAAAACTCAAATCTCAAAACCATAGCGAGTTAACCGGTTAATTAGTTATGGTTTTGAGATTTGAATTATGAGATTTGAGTTTCCTTCAAGAGTACTTCAGCACAATATAATTAACAATATTCCCCGTCGTCCGGCAGCGGTCGATGATTTTTTCCAGCGTTTCATATAGGTGCCGGCGGATGACCACGGTCAGCGGGTCGTGCCGGCCGCTGTATAGGTCCTTGAACAGTTCCAGCATCAGCTTGTCGCCTTCGCCCTCGATGGTTTGCAAATGCTCGTTCAGGTCGCGGATGCTTTCAATGTCAGCGTGCCGGCGGAGTTTTTTGACCATTGCGCGGAGGGTTTGGGTGGCGTCGGACAGCAGCAGCGCCTGTTTGCGAAAATCCTCGACCTGGATGTGTTCCGGCGACACCAGCAGCCGCTCGCAAAACCGCTCGACTGTCTTGGGGATTTTGTACAGCGCCAGCGTCAGCGACTCGATGTCCTCGCGCTCAATGGGCGTGCTGAAACTCGTGCACAGCAGCGTGGAAATCTCGTCGCGGATGCGCTTTTGCTTGCGGCGGTGCTCGGAGAACTTGTCCAGGCGACGCTCGGCGGGCGGGGCCTTGAGCAGGCTGACCAGTTCCAGGGTGCTGTTGTGACACTCCTCGGCCGCCGCGCCGAGCAGGTCGTGAAATTTGTCGCTGTTGCTGAACCAACGCCGGAGGGAAAACATAGCGGCGCGATTGTTGCATAATCGTCACACTGCGGACAAATCAAAAGTGCGCGGGCGCGACCCCATCCAGAATCGAACTGGAATCGACGGTTTAGGAAACCGCTGCTCTATCCGTTTGAGCTATGGGGTCGGGGAAGCGGCCGGCATTGCAACACAGGCGGGACGGTTTGACAAGCCGAAGCGTTATAATCTCAAAGTTCCGGAAAATTTTTCGCTTTGTTTTTTTCGCGTTAAGTTTATGTTCAAACTATGATTTTAACAGCAGTCCTAACCCAGGAAGCTGACGGTGGCTATGTGGCGTTAAATCCGGAAACAGGCACCACCACGCAGGGTGACACTGTTGGTGAGGCGTTGGCCAATTTGAAAGAAGCCACTGAGCTTTGGTTGGAGGAGTTTCCCTGGCAACCGTCCGCTCCGGCGCTGATGACTACCTTTGAGGTGATACATGCCTAAACTGCCCGTGGTTAGCGGCAGAGAATGTGTTGCGGTGTTGCAACGGCTCGGTTTTTCCATCACCCGGCAACGGGGCAGTCATATCGTCATGCGTTGCGGCGAGCGAGGTTGCGTGGTGCCCAATCATCGCGAAATTCGCGCGGGAACTTTACATGGTCTGCTGAGGCAGGGCGGAGTGGGGCCGGAGGAGTTTATCGCGGCGTTGAAGTAAAGTGTCCGGCATAGTTAAAAAAAATCCTTCGCGTCTTCGCGGCCTGAGTTCCCGCAAATACAAAAAAATCCGCTGCAATTCAGTGTAAGGCTTGACAATTTGCCGGTCACAACGAGAATGCCGCTCGTCATGCGGTTTTTCCATGTCGCAACAAGCGCCCGTTGTACCGTGCTGACGCTGCTGCTGGCGCTCGCGCCGGTCGTGTCACTGTCAGCGTGGCCGGGCGAACCCGGCCCGGCGGGCTGGCGCAATTTGCTCAAGATTGATTTCACCCGGTTGCCCGCCGGCTTGGCGACGGAATACCAGGATAACGGCGAGGTGGTGGCCCGGCTGTCACTGTCAGCGGACGTGAAGCGCAGCGGCGAGCGCTGCCTGCAAATCGAGCGCCTGGGCAAGCAGGGCTTTTGCCGTCCCATTCTCGCCGAGGCGCCGGTCACGCCGGGCGGGCGTTATTATTTCACCTGCTGGATCAAGTCGCCGGTCATCGGCAGCGTGCCGGCGGTGTTTTTTGAACGGTTCAACGCGGCGGGAAAATTCGCCGGTCGAGACTTGGCGGACATGGTGACGCAGCCGCCGGACATGATTTTGCGCTACGGCGGCTGGGTGTCGTGGCTGCCGTACATGACCGCTGACCCCGCCGGTTTCAATCGGCTGGAGTGGGAATTTACCGTGCCGGATGGCGTGACCGCGCTGAAGCTGGGCGTGGATTTCGGCGGGGTGATTGGCAGCGCCTGGTTTGACGATTTCGGCTTGTATGCACTGGACGAGGAAGCCGCGTCCGCGCCGTGAGGAGATCCATTTATGAACATCCGTAAATATAACCGGTGGCTGGCGCTAACCGTGAGTTGTCTGTTAATCCCGCTGACCGTGCGCGCCGCGTGGCAATTGTCCGGTGACGCCGCCGGTTCGTCGCTGGCCAAGGACACGGTCAGCCTGGCGCTGCCGGGGGACGGCGAGGTGGCCGCGACCAATGAGCTGCCGGTGCGCGCCGGCGCCCGCCTGGCGCTGAGTTTCAAGTATCGCGGCGAGGGGCTGGCCGTCGCCACGCCGCTGACGGTGAGCGTCCGCTGGCTGGACGCCTTCGGCAAGGACGTGGACGAGGCGCGCCGGGGGCTGGGTTTTCCGCCGCTGGCCAGGACCTGGACGTTCACCAAAAACAAGGACACCGTCAGCGTCGCCGACAACGTGGCGGTCACGGAGCGCGCGGCCAAGGCGGTGGTGACGCTGACCGTGACTCGCCAAAGCGAGGGCAAGGGGCGCGGCCGGCTGGCGGTCACCGTCAGCGATTTTCAGTTCAAGGAAGGCGAGCTGCCGGCGGACGGGTTGGAACTGGCTGACAGCGGCCCCGCCGACGCCGGGCCGCTGTCGCAGCCGCCGGGCGGCACGGTGTTCCCGGAAAATCTGGTCAAGAACGCCGCGCTGGAAAACGGCCAGGACGCGCCGGACGGCTGGAAAATCGAGGGTGACAACAGCAGCGGCGCCGCCGAGTGGGTCAGCGGCGGCGCGTTCTCCGGCCGGCGCGCGTTCAAGCTGTCCGACCGCGGACCGTACGCGCGCAGTTGGGACCAGCAGCCGGGCGACCCGTTCGTGCCGGGCACGCTGCCGACCAACAACTACGCCTTTGCCCGCGAGGAAGTGTCGGCGCGCTGGGTGTCCGAGCCGGTGCCGGCGACGCCGGGCAAGTATTATCAGATTTCCGGCTGGCTGTGGTATGCCAACCGCCCGTACCTCGACCGCGGCAGTGCCAATCCGTTGCGCGTTCAGTTTTTGGACCAGGACGGCAAGGTGCTGCGCTATGCCACGTCGCGGGGCGGCTGGTGGGACGACTGGATGGATGACCGGCCGTTCACCAACCCCGGCTGGGTGTTCGTGCCCGGCCGGCCGGTGCTGGCGCCGGAGCGGGCGGTGACGTTGCGCGCGGCGGTGGCGCTGACCCACGCCTTTTGGTCCGGCGATGCCAAGGATCCGAAAACTTATCTCGCCAGGCCGGACAATCGCGGCTTCGTGCTGGCGGACAACATCAGCGTCTATCCGCTGCCGGAGGGCGCGGATGTGCTGAGCCAGGACCGCGCGTTCCAGGCGGCTTGCGCGGCGCACCTGACGCCCTACGTGCCGAGCAGCCCCGCCCATCGGCCCAACACGCTCAACGTCAGCGCCGTCACCGACGAGCCGGGCGGCGTGCTGCTGGTGCCGCGCCAGGCCGACGCGCCGCTGCCGGTCATCAAGTTGGATTTGCAAAATTTACTGGGCGACCCGCGCGCGGCGGAAGTGAATTACAGCCTGGTCAACATCCACGGCAAAAAAGTCGGGCAGGGGAGTGTCACCGTCAGCGTGCCGCCGTTCGGCACGGTCAGCGCGCCGGTGGCGCTGCCGCAGGGCCTGCCGCTGGGGCCGTACTTGTTGGAATACTCGCTGAACATCAAGGGCGAGGGCAGCGCGCCGCTGACCGGCTCGGCGCGGTTCGGCCTGCTGCTGGAACGCGAGGTCACGCCGGAGGAACGCGGGCGGATGGATTATCCGTTCTCGCTGTGGATGCCGAATTTTTGCGGCAAGGCGGGCACGCCGGAGGAGCATTTCCTCGGCCGGCTGGCGGATTTGTCCGGCATGGGCAAGACATGGTTCGGCACGGACATGTTCCACGTTCATCAGGTGGTGGAAACCAAAGACCCGGCCCAGCGCCAGGCCAAGCTCGACACGGCCATCGCCCACGCGCGCGACATGATTAAAATCTGGCGCGGCTACCACATCACGCCCATCGGCGGCATCCAGAACACCAATTTGCTGGATGACGGTCAGCGGAAGATTCTGGGCGAGACGATTGAGACTTATATCAGCGCGTTGAAGAACGATGTCAAAATCTGGCGTTACGGCACCGAGTCCATCCACGGCGCGGCCACCGAGTTGGACGTGGCCACGGTGGAGGGACGCAACGGCCAGGGCGACAGCAATTATTTGTTCTGGGGCCGGCAGGGCACGGTGCGGCAGTATTGGGAGGAATATTTCATTGCCTACGCTGCGGCGAAACAGGCCGACCCGGACTGCGTCTTCGGCCCGCAGTCGGCGTCCGACGTGGCGGGCAACGTGCTGCGCCTGTTCTTCCAACTGGGCACTAACAAGCAGCTCGATTCCTTTGGCATGAACACCTACATCTCGGCGTTCAGCATCTGGCCGCCGAATGAGCGCCAACTCGCGTTGCACGGCGTCCCCGACCTGCCGATTTACATTTCCGAGTTCGCCGCCCAGGGTGCCTCGCCGACCGCGCCCGACCATTTGGAAAAGGAATTGCTCGGCAGCAACCGGATGGTCACCTACTGGTCGCAGGTGTTGCGGAATTTTCCCAACCTGTTCCACGCCGAAATGTGGGGCATGGTGCTCGGCGAGGATGACGGCAGTCTGACCTTCGGACGCCAGGCCCGCCCGCAATATTACGCCTACGCCAACATGACGGAAATCCTCGGCGCCGGCCGCTTCATCCAGGGTTACGAGTTGCCCGGCGTGTCCGTCTATGTGCGCGAACGCTCGGTGCGCAAGGCGTGGGTGGCGGTGGTGTGGTCGAAGGAACCCGACGCGCAGGTGGAGTTAGAGGTCGGCGACCACGCGCAATTACTTGACCTGTGGGGCAACCGGCTGCCGCTGACGGTGCAGAACGGGGTCGTCACTGTCAGCGCCAATCCCGAGCCGGTGTACGTGCTGGCCGACCAGGAAATCAAGCTCGGCAAAACAGTGCGGCTGGAGGGTTCCCACGTGACGGTGACTAACGGTCAATACCAAGTCACGGTCAGCGTCGCCAACGAGCGCGACGCGGCGGTGTCCGGCCGGCTGGAACTGATTGCCGACGGGCCGCTGAAGGTGGCCCAGCGCCAGCGTGACATTAAGGATTTGGCCGCCGGTCAGAGCGTCAGCGAGGTGTTCGACGTGACGCCGGGCGACCTTGCCGGGCGCGACCGGCGTGTCAACATCCGCGCGCGGTTCGTCACCGGCGAAAAAACTTACCAGGTGGCGCTGCCGCTGAACTTCAACACGGCGGAGCAGAGCGCCGCCACCGTCAGCGACCCCCAGGCCCCGGCGTGGCGGGACGACGAGTTGAATTTGGTCGCCGACCGTCGCGAGCAGATGTTCCTCGGCGATTCCAGTAAACCGTGGGGCGGGCCGGACGATTTGTCCGCCAGGGCCGGTTTTCGTTGGGACGAGAAAAATTTGTATCTGATTTTCAAAGTCACTGACGATGTGTTCAACCCACCGGCAGCGGCGGGCGGTTATTTGTGGGCGCACGACTTGATTGAACTGGCGATTGACACCAACCGCACGCTGACGGCGGGGCCGCACCTGACCATGTTCACGCTGATGTTGCGCGAGGGCAAGCCGCTGCTGGAGCGCTGGGACGGCAAATTGCCCAAGGGCGAGGTCAAGACCGGCAGGATCAGCATCAAAAACAGCGGCCCGCTGACGGTGTACGAGGCGGCGATTCCGTGGGCGGAGATTGATCCCGATTTCCAGCCGGCGGCGGGCACCGCCATCGCGCTGTGCTGGAGCGTGGACGACAACGACGGCGCTGACGGTGACCGGCGCTACCTCTCGTGGTTCGCCCCGGTCAACAGCAAGAACCCGGCGACCTTCGGCGATTTGCTGCTGGTGAAAAAAGGCGGTGGCAAATGAAGAAGAAAATGAATTTTTTACAAAAAGGACACGGAGTTATTGGAGAGCATTGGCTTGTTGCTCCTCTCCATTTCCTCCATGTGCTCTTTGTAAAAAAAGTTTTGTTCACTAGCATGGCGCTGACAGTGTGGAACCAGTCGCTGTCAGCGTGGCCGGGCGCTGACGATCCGCCGGATTGCCCGAACCTGCTGCCGGTGGCATTCACGGAATTGCCGAAAACCATCCCGCTGACGGTGAAGGAGGGCGCGCGCGAGACGGCGAAGGTCTCACTGTCAGCGGCGGTCAAATATTGCGGCGCGCAATGTCTGCAAGTGGAGCGGCTGACGCGCGACGGCAACACCCGCTTCCAACTGGCGACCGTGCCGGTGCAGCCGGGCGGGCGTTATTATTTTTCCTGCCGGGTCAAAGCCACCGCCGGCAATCCCGCCGTCAGCTTTGATTTTCGGGGCGTCAACGGCGAAATCCCGGACGCGGTCACCACCGGGGCGGACGCGGCCATTCGCTACCACGGGCATCTGTTGCTGTGGGAACGGCAGTTGGCGGACCAGCCGGAGGCGTTCAACCGGCTGGACATGGTCTTCACCGCGCCCGCCGGCGCGACCACGCTGCTGGTGGGCATCGGCTACAGTTGGACGCTGGGCACGGCGTGGTATGACGATTTCAGATTGTACGCGCTGGACGAGGATGCGGCGGCGCAATGAGCAAAGGTCGGAAGCCATTTTATGAACACACATCGAAACCACAAAACCGCGGCGCTGACGCTGGCGCTGGGATTAACAATGGCGCTGACCGTGACCGGGCGGGCGGCGGAATGGAAATTGGCGGGCGACGCCGCGGAGTCGTCGCTGTCAGCGGAGCAAGTGACGCTGGTACTGTCGGCGGGCGGCAGCGCGCGCGCCGAGCGGGAGTATCCCGTCAAGGCCGGCGCCGCGGTGGCGCTGAGTTTCAATTATCTGGGCGGCGCGTTGGGGCCGGTGGAACCGCTGACCGTGACCGTTCGCTGGCTGACCGCCGAGGGCAGGAACATTGACGACGACCGCGCGCCGCTGGGCTTTCCGCCGCTGGCGCGGACGTGGACGTTCACGAAAAACGACAAGACGGCGGTCGCGGTCGCCGACACCGTGACCGCGCCCGACCGCGCGGCGAAGGTGCTGGTGGTGCTGACGCTGGCGCGCGACCTGGGCGGCCGGCCGGCGAGCGGGCCGGTCAAGGTCACCGTCAGTGGGTTCCAATTGAAGGAAGGCGAAATTCGGCCGGCGGGTTTGGAACTCGGCGACAGCGGGCCGGCGGACGCGGGGCCATTGTCAGCGCCGCCGGCGGGCGTCAAGTTTGGCGAGAATCTGGTGACTAACGGCGCGCTGGAGGAAGGCGCGGAGACGCCGACCGGCTGGAAAATCGAGGGCGACAACCGCGGCGGCGCGGCGGAGTGGGTCACCGGCGGCGCGTTCTCCGGCCAGCGGGCGCTGAAGGTTTCCGACCGCGGGCCGTTCGTGAAAAGCTGGGACCGTCAGGCGGGCGACCCGTATGTGCCGGGCGGCAAACCCGGCGGCGGGTGGGTTGGTTCCCGCGAGGAAGTGTCGGCGCGCTGGGTGAGCGAGCCGGTGCCGGCCGAGCCGGGGCGGGCTTACCAGGCGCAGGCGTTCGTGTGGCTGGCCAACCGCGCCAACTACGACCGGTTGATACCGAGTCCGCTGCGGATTCAGTTTCTCGATAAAAACGGCAACGTGCTGCACAACACCAACATTCACAACGACCTGCTCCCTGACATGCGAATGGTCACGCGCGGCGGCTGGGTGTTTGTGACGACCCGGCCGAACCTTGCGCCCGCCGGCACGGTGTCGTTGCGCGCGGCGGTGGTGATGCACCACGCCGCCTTCACTACCGACGCGACGACCGGCGCGGTCAGCGTCATCGCCGACAACCGTAATTTTTACCTGGTGGACAACGTCAGCGTCTATCCGCTGCCCGACGCGGCGTGGGGCGCGCAGGAGAAAGTCGGGCAGGCTGACCGCGCGTGGGAGTCCGCGGCGGCGGCGGACCTGGTGCCGTTCGTGCCGAGCAGTCCGGCGCACCGGCCTAACACCTTCAATACGGAAGTGAAAACCCGGCACGCGGGCGGCGTCATTGTCGTGCCGCGCCAGGCCGGCGGCGCGGCGCCGACCATTACATTGTCAGCGGCCAATTTGCTGGGCGATCGCCGCGTGGCGGCAGTGACTTACACGCTGGTCAACATCGACAAGCAGAAGCTCGGCATCGGGACGCTGACGCTGGAACTGCCGCCGTTCGGCGCGGCCACGGCGGATTTGGCGCTGCCGCCCGGCCTGCCCTACGGCCCGTACCTGCTGGAATATGTCATGCGATTTGAGGGCGAGGCCGCTGACGGTGTGGCGGGCAGCGCGCGGTTCGGTTTGGTGCCGCCGCGCGCCGACACGCTGGCCGACCACGCGCGGCTGGATTATCCGTTCAGCCTGTGGATGCCGGGCATGGGCGAGCGGGTGTTCGGCACGCCGGACGAGGAGGCGTTCGGCCAGTTGGTGCAAACGGCGGGCGCGGGCAAGACCTGGTTCGGCGCCGGCGGCATCTACGTCAGCGACATCCTGCGGCACGGCCAGGGCGGTCATCAGCAGGTGGTGGAGACTCTGGCGAAAAAAATCGAGCAGGGCAAATTCCTCGCAGAACACTGGAAGAAATACCACGTCCAGCCGCTCGGTCGCTTTGAACCGTCCGCTTATGTCGTGCCGGAGGCGGAGTGGGACGACATGAATTACATCGTCGAGACCTTCACCCGCGAGCTGGGCCAGGTCGGCGTGAACTTCTGGCGCTGGGGCACCGAGTACACCCACGGCGGCGCGGTGGAACTGGATCGCGACCGTTATCCCGAGGGCCAGCATGGCGTGCAAGGCCAGCAGACCTACCTGAACTGGGGCCGGCAGGGCACGCTGCGGCAGTATTACAAGGAGTACGCCGCCGCCTACGCCGCCGCCAAGCGCGGCAATCCTGATTGCCGCTTCGGCCCGCAGTCGGCCTCGGACGTGCAGGGCAACGTGCTCAAGGCGTTCTTCCAACTTTGCACTAACCAGCAAATTGACTCGTTCGGCATGAACACCTACATCTCGGCCTTCAGCATCTGGCCGCCGAATGTTTATCAACTCACCAAGAACGGCCGGCCGGACTTGCCCATCTTCATCTCCGAGTTCGCCGCGCAAGGCACCTCGCCCGTCGGCGACGACCATCTGGCGCGCGAGAAAAAACAATGCGGCGGCATGGTGACGTATTGGACGACGATGTTGCAGGCGTTCCCCACGCTGTGCCACGCGGAGATGTGGGGCATGACCTACGGCGACGACGACGGCAGCCTGACCTATCGCGGCGCCGCGCGGCCGCCGTATTACGCCTACGCGGTGATGACCAGCCTCCTCGGCCCGGGCAAATTCACCGACGCCTACCAGATGCCCGGCGCGAGCGTGTATGTGCGCCAGTATTCCACCCGGCCCGGCGTGGTCGCGGTGGTGTGGGCCAAGGAGCCGGACACGCAGGTGGAACTCAATGTCGGCGGCGACCGGGCGGAATTGTACGACTTGTTCGGCAACCTCACGCCGCTGACCGCGGATCAGCACTGTGTCACCGTCAGCGCCGGCCCCGACCCGGTGTACGTGGTGTCCGCCAACGGCGTCAAGCCCGGCACCACGGTGGAGTTGAAAATTTCGCACGCCACCAGGGAGCGCGGCCAATACCGCGTCAGTGTCAGCGTCACCAACCGGCGCGACGCGGCCATCAGCGGCAGCCTGGAACTCATCGCCGACGGGCCGCTGAAGGTGGCGGACCGCGCGCGCAACATCAGCCAGCTCGCCCCCGGCGCCGCTGCCGAGGAAGTATTCAAGGTCACGCCCATTGGCAAGGAATTGCGCGATAAACGGGTCAACGTCCGCGCCCGTCTCACCGTCGGCGACAAGGTTTATCAACTGACCGCGCCGCTGAACTTCCACTCCGCCGCGCGCGGCGCGGCGCCGGTCAGCGACGCCCAGGCACCCGCGTGGGATGACCGCGAGTTGCAGATGACGGCCAATCGCGCCGACCAGTTCGCCAGCATCAGCGACGCCAACAAGCCGTGGGGCGGCCCGGCGGATATTTCCGTGCAGGCCGGCTTCCGCTGGGACGACGTGAATTTGTACGCCATGTTCCGGGTGACCGACGACGTGTTTTGCCCGCCGGAAGGCGGGTGGCTGTGGCACCGCGACATCATCGAGCTGTTGATTGACACCAACCGCACGCTGACGCTGGGGCCGAATTACACCATGCTGTCGTTCGGCCTGCTGCCCGACGGCGCGCGCGCGCAGCGCTGGGACGGCAAACTGCCCGGCGGCGACGTGCCCGGCGGCAAGCTATCAGTCACCCGCCAGGGGGCGCTGACAGTGTACGAGGCGGCGATTCCGTGGAAAGAGATAGATCCCGCCTTCAAGCCCGCCGCCGGCGGAGTGATTTCGCTGGCGTGGAGCGTGGATGAATACGACGGCCCGGGCACCGGCCGGCGGGCGATGTCGTGGTTCTCGCTCGCGCACGCCAAGAACCCGTCCGAGTTCGGCGATTTGCTGCTGGTGGAATAGGAATTTAACCGCGGAGACGCGGAGGCGCGGAGGTTTTTTATTGATGAACCACCAAGACACCAAGACACGAAGACTATTTTTCAAATAAACCTTCGTGCCTTGGTGTCTTCGTGGTTCGAATTGTTTTTAGAACTGGTGCCGGTAGCCTGCTGTCAGGCCCCAGGGTTTGTCGTACTTGTCGCCGAAGGAGGCTTCATAGTCCAAGTGGAGCTGATTGTTGGCGTCGAGTTGCCAGATGAGGCCGGCGCCGAGTTCGGCTCTGGCACCGTCGGTGTTGGCGCGGGTGTGTTGGTAGCCGTTTTTGATGGCGCCGCCGCTGCTGATGGTTTCGACGCCGCTGACCTTCACGTAGGGCTGGAGTGCGCCGCTGTTGGTGAGGTTGATGGTTCTGCCGAAGAGACTGCCGATTCTCAGTTGCAGGGCATCGAGGTCTTGGGCGCTGATGGTCATCGGGCCAGCGGTGTAATTCTCGGCGAGGATGTGGAGGTAGTTGACTTGGAACTGCGGCTCGATGAACCAAGCATCAGCGAAGGTGAACTTCTTGCCAATCTCAATGCTGCCGCCGAGGTTTACGTCACTATAGCTGGCTTTGAGTTGAGTGCTGCCGTAGGGGGCTTTCAGGTCGTTGTTGACACTGGCAGCCTTGAAAGTGGCATCGATATAGAAGCCGCTGCTGTGTAACCACGTGGCGTAGAGTCCGCCGTAGTAGCTGTTAATCTCACCGTCAGTGCCGGGACTGCGGTAGTCGAGGTCACTGCGGCCGTAGCCGGCATAGACGCCGAGGTAGAGGTCACTGTCAGCGGACAAGGTGAACTTATGGTCGGTGCCGAGATCGACGCCGTAGATGAGTTGTTCGTAGGCTTTGCCTGCTACTTGGCTGCCGACGTTTAGCTGTTGGCCGTAGCTTCTTATCCAGATGTTTTCGATGAGGTTATGGAACGCGGGCGTCCCGCCCGCCAGCGGGCGGGACGCCCGCGCTCCATAGCGCAACTCACCCATGCGCT
>JAISBF010000129.1 GCA_031266335.1 Verrucomicrobiales bacterium | reverse complement strand
GCTGAACGGCTCGTCCAGCACCAGCAGCCGCGGCCGGTACGCCAGCGACGACAGCAGCGCCGCCTTCATCCGCATCCCGCGCGACAAATGCCCCAGCCGCCGGTCATCGTCAGCGAGGTTGAATTGCCGCCGCAACTCCCCGGCAAACGCCGCGTCCCACGTCGGATACAGCGTTTGGCAAAAGTTGAGAAATTGCCGCACCGTCATGAACTCCGGCAGCCGCTGGTTCTCCGACACATAACCGATGCGCTGGAAATCACGCCAGTTCAGCTTGCGCGAGTCCTTGCCGAACACCAGCGCCCGTCCCGCGCTGGGGCGCAGCAAATTCACCGTCACCTTCAGCGTCGTCGTCTTGCCCGCGCCATTCGGACCGACCAGCGCGAGGATGGAGCCGCGCGGCACGGTCAGCGACAGCTCGCTGACGGCGTCGAGCCGTCCGTAACGGCGGCGCAGGTTTTCAATGACCACAGGGATTTCGTTCATGGCAGGTCTCCGATTTTGTTCCAATGTTTTTTCAGGGTTTGCAATAAAAGTTCCTCGCTGACGTTGAGATGTTTCGCCTCCACCACCAGCCGCTCCAAGTCATCCTGCAACAACTGCCGCTGCCGCTGACGGTTGACGCCCTCCGGCAACGCGACGACGGTACCGATGCCGGGCCGGACGTTGAGAAATCCCTCCACGGTCAGCGCGGCGACGACTTTGTGCGCGGTATTCGGATTGACGCGGCATTCGAGGCTGAGCTGCCGCACGGAGGGAAACGGGTCGCCGGCCTGGAGCTGTCCCGACAATACGGCCTTCTTGACAGAGAAAATAATCTGTTCATAGACCGGCGCGTTCAACCGGACGTTAACGGTAAAAGGCAACATGGTGTACTATGCGTAATAGAACGGCAGGTATTGCGCAAGAAAAAAATTAAAAAATTTTAAC
This sequence comes from Verrucomicrobiales bacterium, assembly GCA_031266335.1. GTDB lineage: Bacteria > Verrucomicrobiota > Verrucomicrobiia > Methylacidiphilales > JAAUTS01 > JAIRPN01. The sequence continues at coordinate 3,430 of JAISBF010000129.1, read as the reverse complement.
CGCAGAGACGCGGAGACGCTGAGGTTTTTGAGTTGGTTAGCTTTAAACCAGAAAACCAATAAACTAGAAAACCAGAAAACCTCCGCGTCTCCGCGTCTCTGCGGTGAATTTGTTAACTAATCGCCTTTTGCCGCAGGAAGTGGTCAACTAGCACCAAATGCGCCATCGCCTCGACCACCGGCACGGCGCGCGGGAGGACGCAGGGATCGTGACGTCCCCTCGCCTTTAACGTGGCGCTGTTGCCGCTGACGGTGACGGTTTTTTGCGCCCGGCTGAGCGTGGCCACCGGCTTGAAGGCGACGCGGAACACGATGTCCTCGCCGTTGGTGATGCCGCCCTGCACGCCGCCGCTGCGGTTGGTGCGGGTGCGCACGCGGCCCTTTTGCAGATAGAACTCGTCGTTGTGCTCGCTGCCCTTGAGCGTCGCGCAAGCGAAGCCGGAACCGATTTCAAAGCCCTTGCTGGCGGGCAGACTCAACATCGCCTTGCCGAGGTCAGCCTCCATGCGGTCGAAGACGGGTTCGCCGAGGCCGACCGGCGCGTGGCGGATGACACATTCAATGATGCCGCCGACCGAGTCACCGTCAGCGCGCGCTTGCTCTATCAAGCGAATAACCCGTGGCACAGTGTCAGCGTCGGGCCAGCGGACGATGTTGCGGTCGATTGCGCGGGCGGAAACTTTCGCCGGGTCAACGTCAGCGACCAGTTTGTGTACCTGCTTGACATAGGCGACCACCTCCAGCTTCGGCAACGCCCGCTTGAAATATTGCCTGGCCACCGCGGCGGCGGCGACGCGACCGATGGTCTCGCGCGCGGAGGCCCGCCCGCCGCCGGCCCAGTCGCGGATGCCGTATTTGCCCTGGTAAGTGAAATCGGCGTGCGAGGGGCGGAACATGGTCTGCATCTCGGTGTAAGCCTCGGGCCGCGCGTCCTGGTTGCGCACCATGATCGAGATTGGCGTGCCCAGCGTTTGGCCTTGAAATACGCCGGAAAGAATCTCGCACTGGTCGGCCTCGTTGCGCGGGGTGACAATTTTGCTCTGGCCGGGGCGGCGACGGTCCAACTCCACCTGGATATCCCCCACCGTCAGCGGCACCCGCGGCGGACAGCCGTCCACCACCACGCCGACTCCGCCGCCGTGCGATTCGCCCCAGGTGCTGACTCGGAAAAGTTGGCCGAAGACGCTGCTCATGGGCTGGCAGTATAACTCAAATCTCAAATCTCAAAACTCAAAACTACAACGCAAAGCGCAAAAATAAGCTGGCGCGATTGCCGGACAGCGGGAGCGGGTTTTGCTTTTTAAGTTGTGGTTTTACACTTTGAGTTTTGTGTTTTGAGTTTTAGCATCTCTCGATCATGGAAATCACGAAACTGCACATTGTCCTCATCGGCCTGATGGGTTCGGGCAAGAGCAGCGTCGGACGGCAACTCGCGACGCTGACCGACCTGTCCTATTTCGACACGGACTGGATGGTCGAGGCGCAGATGCGCAAACCCATCACGGAGATTTTCCGCCAGTTTGGCGAGGCGCGTTTTCGCGAACTGGAACATGAAATGATCTGCAAGGCCGTGAGCGAAACCAAACCCGCGGTGATTGCCACCGGCGGCGGCGCGGTGATGAACAGCGCCAATCGTGAGCAACTATGGCAGCGCGGCCTGGTCGTGTACCTGCAAGCGGATGTCGAGCTACTGTTCGAACGCACCGCGCGCGACCAGCACCGGCCGCTCCTGCACACCGCCGATCCGCAGGCCCGCATTGCCGAGTTATTGCAAGCGCGCGCGCCCTTTTACGAGCAAGCGGATCTGGTGGTGCCGATCCGCCACAAAAACACGGCGCAAATCTGCGAGGAAATCCTGCGCCATTGGCCGGCCGAGCGCGGGCCGGATTATTGATTTTGTTCCCGTCCCTTGGCGGGACGTTCCAGACTCGGCAACAGTTGTTCCAGGCCGGAAATGTCCGGTACCGTGGCGGCTGGCGGCGCGGGCGTGGCGATCACCGGCAGCGTTCCCGGTTCGTCCGACCGCACGGGAGCGGGCGCGCCTTGGGCGGTCTTCAGATCGCTGGCGTTGACAAAACCCAGTTCAATCAGCGAGTCAACAAAGGCCGCGTTGAGCTGGCCCGGATAAATCTGAAACGCGGAGGTCAGGTAACCGCGCGCCTCGTTCGGCTGCCCTTGCTTGAATCGGTAAGCCGCGTTCAGGTAATAGTACAGCGGATCAGCGGGACTGGCTTTGGTGTCATCCAGGATTTTCCGCACCGCGTCCTCCCGACCGGTCATCAAGTCGCACAAGAACACCTTGTACACCCCCAGCGATTGCTGCGTCTTGCTCCTGGCAACGAAATCCTGGAAATAACGGGCCGCCGCGGAGTAATTTTTTTGCAGGAAATAAGTCTCTCCCAGATTGAACACCGCCATCACATTGCCGGCATCCCGCCGGCACAGTTCGGCAAAAACCTGCTGCGCCGCCGCGTATTGCTTTTGCCGCACATACACCGCCCCGCGCAGGTTTTGCGCGGTCGTGACCGCTGGCTGGAAGCGGTCCGCCAAGTCCAGTTGTCGCAAGGTTTCGTCAAAATCGTTTTTATTAAAAGCCTGCACCGCCCTTTCGTAAGTCTGCCGAAATTCCGGGGAAAACTCCAGCTGGTCACCGCCGCCAGATTCGGTCTGGCCGGCCGCAACCCCCGGCGCCCGCGGCGCGGCACCGCAGATTCCCAGCCCAACCAATCCCAGCATCAGCAATAACCGTCGGTACATGGGGCCAATATACCGGGCCAAACGCAAAATTCAAATCGCAAAACTCCGGCCGCAGAGGCGCGGAGATTTTTGGTTGAACACAGAGGAACACAGGGCAGGCACAGAGAAGCACAGAGTTTATTTTTTGTTTAATAAAATCTCTGTGCCTTCTCTGTGCCTCTCTGTGGCCCAAGGTGCTTTTAGAACTGGTGCCGGTAGCCGGCGGTTAGTCCCCAGGGTTTGTCATACTTGTCGCCGAAGGAGGCTTCGTAATCCAAGTGGAGTTGGTTGTTGGTGTCGAGTTGCCAGATGAGGCCGGCGCCTAACTCGGCTCTGGCGCCGTCGGTGTTGGCGCGGGTGTGTTGGTAGCCGTTGCGGAGGGTGCCGCCGCTGCTGATGGTTTCTACGCCGCTGATCTTGACGTAGGGCTGTAACGCGCCGCTGTTGGTGAGGTTGATGGTTCTGCCGAAGAGGCTGCCGATTCTCAGTTGCAGGGCGTCGAGGTCTTGGGCTTTGAGGTTCATGTGGCCGGCGGTGTAGTCCTCGGCGAGGATGTGGAGGTAGTTGACTTGGAATTGGGGTTCGATGAACCAAGCATCAGCGAAGGTGAATTTCTTGCCGAGTTCGAGGCTGCCGCCGAGGTTGATGTCGCTGTAGTTGGCTTTGAGTTGGGTGTCGCCGTGGGGGGCTTTCAG
>JAISBF010000027.1 GCA_031266335.1 Verrucomicrobiales bacterium | reverse complement strand
AACGCGGCGGCGCTGAGGACGCTGAGGGTGAGGATTAGTTTGATTGGTTTTAGTTTCATTGGTTTCCTTTTCTTATTGTTGTTGGTTTGGTTTAATCCGCAGATTACGCAGATTTTTTTAATAGGTTTTAATGGCCACCAAAAAACACAGAAAGCACAGAAAGCAGCGGGTTTAACAAAGTTTTGTGGGTTCTGTGTTTTTTTGTGGCCATGTTCGTAGTTAGTTTAGTGGCGGTTTAATTGGCGCCCTCGGCGTGTTTGGCGGTGTAGGCGGCCTGGTTTTTATTGGCGACGCGTTCGTGATAGACATCGATGGCGTTGGCGGCGTACTCGCGGGTGTGCTCATAAACGATAGTGGCGGTGGCGAGTTGCTGGATTAGCTCCGGGTCGAGTTTATAGATGTTGGAGAAACGGGGGAGTTCGGTCTTGAAATTGACCAGCCAGTCGAAGGCGTGGTCTTCGTCAGCGGGCAAATAGTTGCGGCGCAACGGGTTGATAAAGTCAGTGCTCATGGGATACTTTCTAGTTTGGGGTTAATTGACGGAAAAACGGGGTTGCAAAGGGCTTTTACACGGTTGCAAAAGGTCTTTGCAAAGGGGTAAAAGCCCGGTTTATTGGCGTAATCGCCCCATCCCTGACGGAGGTGGCGAGCCGGATGGGGAATGCAAAGGGTAAAACTCGGCTGGGAAATCAGGAAGTCGGGGCAAGAGTCATGCGAAGAGCGCGAGAGCGCGAGAGCGCGAGAGCGCGAGAGCGCGGTGTACTTACTTTATGGCTTATCGTTCTCATCTTCAGCGGGTTTTTATCACGCAATATGACGATTTGACGAGGGGACGATATGGGGTCAGGCGAGATGACGCAAGGTTTTTTTTAATTTTTTTTTTAACCACGGATGAACACGGATGGACACGGATTATTTTTTTGTTTTTTTTATCCGTGTTTATCTGTGTCCATCCGTGGTTAAAACCCGTGGCGCTGACAGTGAAAGGCTTGGGCGGCGGCGGTGTCCCGGTGCAGTTGTTCTTGCAAGGCTGCCAGTGACGGGAAGGTTTGCTCGGGGCGCCAGAATTTTTGCGGGCGGACGCTGACGGTGGCGCCGTAGAGGTCGCGCTGAAAATCAAGCAGATGGGCTTCGATGACCACGGCCGACGCGGCGTCGCCGAGGGAAGGTCGCGTGCCGATGTTGATGGCGGCGGGCCGGGCGGCGGGTTCGTCGCTGATGATGACTGCGCCGAAATACACGCCGCGCGGCGGCAGGCATTGGTCGAGGGTGGCGAGGTTGACGGTGGGGAAGCCGAGTCGGCGGCCCAGTTGGTGGCCGGTGACGACGGTGCCGAACAGCGAGTAGGGCTGGCCGAGCAAGGCGGCGGCGGCGGCCAGCTCACCGTCAGCGACCAGGGCGCGGATGCGGCTGCTGCTGACCGGCTGGCCGTCCTGCCGGACGAATTCGCCCGCGGTCAGCGCGATGCCGCGCTCGGCGCACCATTGGCGGAGCAACGCGACGCCGCCCGCGCGATGGTGACCGAAACGCCAGTTAGGGCCGACGGCGACGCGCCGCAGGTTGGGCAGCGCGCCGCCCAACTGTCGTAAAAATCCTGCCGCCGTGGTCAGCGCCGTTTGTTGATCAAAAGGCAGCACCACCGCGTTCTTGACGCCGAGCGCGGCGAAATCGCGCAGCTTGTGCGGCAGGCCGGTCAGCAGCGGCGGCGCCTGGTCCGGGCACAGCACCGCCTGCGGATGCGGTTCGAGGGTCAGCACGCCGCTGACGGTGGCGTCGTCACGGATGGCGCTGGCGATGATTTGCCGGTGGCCGCGGTGCACGCCGTCGAAAAAGCCCAGCGCCAACGCACGCAGGTCGGCGGCGGCGGCGGACTCGAACGAACGAAAGACTTTCATATCTTTGATTCAACGCGGAGACGCGGAGGGCGCGGAGTTTCGTTTTATGGTTGTTGGCAAAACAGCTCTGCGCCCGCAGCGTCTCCGCGTTGAAAAAATTCACTGCCGCCGGATTCTGGAAATGTCCGCCAGGCCGAGGATTTTCGGCAGCAAGTCGGCGGCGCTGTTCATGGTTTCCAGTTCGCTGAACTTGACGGCGTCGGCCAGGGCGAAATTGCCGGAGCGCGTGCGGCGCAAGGCCGCCAGATGACCGCCGCAGCCGAGTTCCTGGCCGAGGTCATGGCAGTAGGTGCGGACGTAGAAGCCTTTGCCGCATTTGATGACGAAATCAACGACCGGTGGCGCCACCCGGGTGAGTTGATAGGCGTAAACATGCACCAGGCGGGGTTCGCGCTCGACGACCTTGCCCTGGCGCGCGAGCTTGTAGAGCGGCACGCCGTCCTTTTTCAAGGCGCTGACCATGGGCGGGGTCTGGTAAAAGTCGCCCTTGAATTTGTCGAAGGCGAGATGGATGGCCTGCTCGGAAAATTCAGGCACGGACTTGGTCTCGATGATCACGCCCTCGGCGTCCTGCGTGTCGGTGGTCGCGCCGAGTTGCAGCGTGCCGGCGTATTCCTTGTCCTCGGCCATCAGCAAATCCTGCACCTTGGTCGCGCGGCCCAGCACCAGCATCAGCAGGCCGGTGGCCATCGGGTCGAGCGTGCCGCAGTGGCCGACTTTCTTGAACTTGAAACGCCGGCGCACGAAATCCACGATGTCGTGCGAGGTGCAGTGCGGCGGTTTGTCAACCAGCAGCAGGCCGTCGGGTTGTTGGGGGGTGCCGGTGATCATTGGGCGAATTCCTTTCTGAGTCTGGCGAGGATGAGTTCACGGGCGGCGGCGCCGTCCTGTTGGTAGCCGATGCCCGCCGCGCCGGGGTGCCCGCCGCCGCCGAACTCCAGGGCGAGGGCGCTGACGTTGACCCGGCCCTTGGAGCGCAGGCTGGTTTTCAGTCCGCCGTCGGGCTTGAGTTCAAAGAACGCCGACACTTCGACGCCGCTGACGCTGAGGCCGGTTTCCACGATGCCCTCGGTGTCCTCCGGCAGCGCGTCGAATTCGGCGAAGTCGGCGGGGGTCAGCGTGGTGTGCGCGAACGCGCCGTTGAGTTCAAATTGCCAGTTCGCCAGCGCGCGTTGTTGCAGCAAAAAGCGCGGGCGGCTCACGGTTTGGTAGCAATGCTTTGCCAGCTCGGTGGGGTCGGCGCCTTTGCTCACCAGCAGCGCCGCCTGGTCGAAGGTGCGCGCGCTGGTGCCGCGGTGGCGGAACGAGCCGGTGTCGGTCATGATGCCGACATACAGCGCGGCCGCCGCGTCCGCCGGCAGCGGCCAGCGCAGCGCGGCGAGGAAGTCGGTGACGATGCACGCGGCCGCCGGTTGCGACGGGTCAATGAGCTGGCGCCGGCCGTAGCCGGTGTTGCTGACGTGGTGGTCGAGGTTCCAGTCCACGCTGACAGTGACGGCGGGCCGCAGCGAGTCCGCCAGCCCGAGCCGGTCCTCGGTCGAGGTGTCGAGCGCGACTAGCAAATTGTCAGCCGGCAACGCCGCCGGCGTTTTTTCAATCAGCTCCGCGCGCGGCAGGAACCGGTAGAGGCTGTGCAAGCCGTCGCGGTTGAAAATTCTCACCTGCTTGCCGAGCGCCAGCAGGCTCAAGCCCAGCCCGAGCGTGCTGCCGTAGGCGTCGCCGTCCGGGCGGAGGTGGCTGAGGATGGTGATGGCCGGCGCCGCTGACAGTGCGGCGGCGAGTTCGGCGTATGGCGCTGATGGTGTCGTGGTCATGGTTGAATATGCCGCATAGCGTCCCATAATTATGGGCCGAGGTCATTCACTTTTTTCCGGGAGATTGATTATTGAAAGCTCCGCGCCGCCGCGGCTCGGCGGTTAAGCGCTGTTTGCAAAAACACTCACGTCGTCAGTCGCTTGATCAGCGCCGTCTCGCGCCGGCAATACGGCGTGCCGTCGGCGCGGAAGATGTCGTGATGCCACGGACGCGGTTCCCGTTCGTATGGCGACTGCCACGAGTTCCACGGAATATGGGTTTGCGAACGGCCGGCGACGGCGCCCCAGTTGTAGGCGGCGACGCGCTCCCGCTTGAACCACGGCAAAATCGCCTGGAAAGTGCTGCCGTTGGGGCGCGCCATATATTCGGTGCAAAAGAGCGGGCGGTTGAACCGGCGCAGCTGATACACCGAGGTTTGCGTCGCCGGCAGCGGGTCGTAGCGGTGGAAGGAAATGAAGTCCGACGCGCGCGACTGCAACAGGCCGAGCGGCCGGTAGGCGCTGAGGGTGTCGTCGCTTTCCCACGCGTGGCTGAGCCAGACGCCGCTGGTCAGCGGTTGCGTGGCGCCGGCCGCGCGCGCCCAGCGGAAGGTTTTCGCTAACAATGGAAACACCGCCTCGCCCTTGGCGTAGGCGCTGGGGAAATCGCGCGGGCCGCGACTGCTCCAGTTGTGGTTGTCCGGCTCGTTCCACAGATCCCAGCCGAGGATGCGCGGGTCGCGGCGAAAGCGGCGGATGACGCCGGTGACGTAGGGGCGGAGACGGTCAAAGTCAGCGGGATTTTTCAGCGCGCGCAGGCCGGGCGATTGCACCCAGCGGCTGTTGTGGACGCCCGGTTCCGGCTCGCATTGTTTGCCGGGGCGCGGGAACGGATGCCAGCAACTGTCGAAGAACACCAGCAGCGGGCGGATGCCGAGGCTGGCGCTGACGGTGAGGAACTGCTCCAGGCGGGCGAGGAAGTCGGCGCGGTCCCGCTGCCATAATAAATCGTGCAGGAACACGCGGACGGTGTTCATGCCAAGGCCGGCGAGCCAGCCGAGTTCGCGCTTGATGACGCGGAGGTCGAAGCTGTCGGCCTGCCACATTTCGAGCTGGTTGGCGGCGGTGCTGGGCAGGAAGTTGCAGCCGACCGGCCACGGTTGGGCGGCATACCAGGCGTTGATTTTGGTTTCGCTCCAGCGACCGCTGGCGGCGCTGACGATGAGGGCTTCGGTTGGGTTTTTCATTTATTTGATAGTGGCGGTTTTACGGAAAAAATCGGCGAACACGGCGTCGCGGTCAACGCTGATGGCGAGGTCAATGGCGCGGCGGCCGGCGGGCGGCGGCGATTGCCAGGTCAGGTTGTCCCGCAATACCGGCGCGGGCGCGGGCACGGTCTTGAGCGCGGCGGGAATAATCAGCCGCGCGCTGGCGGCGAGATCCCAGATAATTTTGCTGCCGGCGGGTTTGGCGCCGAGATAATCGCTGACAATGTCCGTCAAATACGCGCCCAGCCGGCCGGTCGGGGCGAGCAACGCGCGCAATTCCGCCGGCGTGGTACTGAGGTGCGAGGCGACGGGCAGGCAGGGAATCAGCGTCAGCGGCGCGGCGGAATCCAGCACGGCGCGGGCGGCGTGGCAGTCTTGCGCGAGGTTGAATTCGTCGGTGTCCGGCCACCACGGGGCGTGACCGCCGAGCCAGGTAAGGTGGATTTTCGCGGCAATGTCCGGCGCCAGCAGCAGCGCCGAGGCGATGTTCGTGATGGCGGCGATGGCGACGACTTGCAGCCGCTGACCGTCCGGCGTCGCGCGGGCGCGGTCTATCAAATCGCTGACCGCGGCGCTCGGCACGGCGTCACCGGCAGCGGGTAAAAACTTCGGCGCGCCGCGCAAGACCGGCGGGCGGACGGCGGGTCGCACCAGGTCGAGGACGCGCAGGATTTCGTCGTGACTTTTTTCCATGCCGTCGGCGGGACCGTTGCTGCGGCGGTTGTGGAACGGCGCGGCGTACACGGCCCGCAGGTTGACGCGGTCGGGGCTGAGCAGCAGGTGGGCGAGGGCAAACTGGTCGTCCACTTCGTTGTAGGTGTCGGTGTCAAGTACCGCGTTGCAGTTGGTCATAAAAAGGAACGGTTATTGGGCCACTTTCCACGGCACGGCGTCGGTTGCGAACGGCGGGCATTCCCCCTCGGCGGCCACGTGGCCGCTGTCCAGTTGGAACAGCGGCAGCTTCAGCGTGCCGTCCTTGAGTTTCTCGTAGTGGTCGCCCGTTTTCCTGAGCATGAGGAAGTAGGCGCAGATACTTCCCTGGTCGCCGATGAGGATTTCCAGTTTGACCGGCTCGCCGGCCTTGACGGTGAATGACTTGCCAACGCGCAGGAGGCCGCGCTGCCGGTAGTTTTTGGACCATTCGAAGGGAAAATAATTCATCGGGAAATTGTTGGCGAGCAACAACCAGCCGCCCTCCAGCACCAGCCGCCCGTTGACGCGCACCGCCATCAGGTCGTCGCCGAAGCCGACGAAGGTATAGGCGCCGTCCGCCGGCGGGATGACCTTGCCGCGGTAGAGCACCGACCAGAGCGGCGGTTGGTTGGGCAGGTTGAACGCCTTGGGCGCCTCGCCGGAACCGCGGGTGGTGATGAAGAATTTTTTGACGTACAGCGGCTTGGGGCTGCGGTAATAATTGTCCAGCTCGGCGGCGGTGTTCCAGTTGTTAGAGTTGATGAAACGTTTCATGATGGCCTGCCACTGCGACACGTTGACCTCGGTGGGTTTGTTGTCCTTGGTGAGCTTGAAGTCGTAGAAATAACCCTCAAGGCCGCCGCCCTTGGTGATGTCGGCGCTGCCGAAGGGGCTGAAGGTCGGGGCGCGGCGTTCGGCGCTGGCGTTGCTGCGCTCGCTGCTGGTGACGGCGGACTGCTCCGGTCGGCCGCCGAGCGCGCCGCCGGCGGCGGGGATGGCGAAGGACAGCGGCACATTGGCGGGCGCGTTGGCGGCGATGGCGTCGAGATTGGGCGACAGGCTGGCGGTGGCGGGAAGGGCCTCGTCCGGGGTCATGGCCTGGTCCGGCAGCGCGGGAGTGTCCTCGATCGGCAACTCAGGCGGCGGGGGCAAGTCGCTGACGGTGGCGGGCTGGTAATCGCCCTGCGGCACGATTTTGGGCGCGACCGCCTCGATTAAAATGATGCCGCTGATGCCGAGAAACACGGCCAAATGCAAGGCCAGTGAGATGCCGAACGCGCCGACTGGCAGGAATCTTTTCAAGCCGCTGCTGTTGGTTGATGCCATAACACTCGATGGGGGCGAGCTTAGAAACCGGCACGGGAGATGTAAAGGAGGTTTTGCGCCACTGGGGCATGCAGGATTTTTTGAACAAAACTTAACCGCGGAGGCGCGGAGACGCGGAGATTTTTTGGTTGGTCACTAAAGTCAGCGGGCTACTCCATGCCCGCTCCAGTGACCCTAGCGTAGCGAATCAAAGGGACACGGAGAAGGCACAGAGAAGCACAGAGTTTATTTTTAAGTTAATAAAATCTCTGTGTTTCCCTGTGTCTTCTCTGTGGTTCTCTGTGGGCCAAGGTGCTTTTAGAACTGATGGCGGTAGCCCGCTGTTAGTCCCCACGGTTTGTCATACTTGTCGCCGAAGCTCGCCTCGTAGTCGAGGTGGAGTTGGTCGGCGGCAGTGAGTTGATAAACAATACCCGCGCCAAGCACGCCCCTGGCCCCGTCCGTGGCGGGCCGCCATTCGCCGCCGCCGGCTCTGACTTGGCCGCCGGAACTGAGTTGCTCGACGCCGCCCACTTTCACGTAGGGTTGCAGCCAGCCGTCTTGGTTCAATTTGATGTTCCGGCCCAATCTTGCGCCGCCGTAGAATTGCACGATGTCACTGTCAGCGAGGCCAACCGCCATGCCGCTGTCGGTGGCGTAGCCATCGTTCAGCAAATGCAGGTAGCTCACCTGCACGCTCGGCTCGGCGAACCAGCCGTCGGCGAACTGAAATTGCCGGCCCAGTTCGAGACTCAGGCCGACGCCGTAGCTGTGGTAGCTGCCGTGGTCGTCGCCGTCGAAACTGGTGTCGAAGTATTGGCCCTTGGCGAGAGCGTCGGCGTACCAGCCGTCCTTATGCAGCCAAGTGCCGTACAAACCGCCGTAACCGCTGTCAGTGCTGCCGTGATAACCGCTGTGAAAGTCACGGTCAGCGCCGCCGTAACCGGCGAACACGCCGGTGTACAGGGTATGGTGGTCATCAATCAGCCAGGCATGGTCAGTGCCGAGATCGACGCCGTACTGGGTTTCGCTGAAACCTTTCAGGCCGCTGATGCCGGTGTTGATGTTGGCTTGCTGGCCGTAGCTGCGCACCCAGATGTTGTCCAGCCAGTCATTTGGCGCGCGGGGGTCCCGCCCGCCGGGGAGTTGCGGGCGGGACGCCCGCGCTCCATAGCGCAACTCACCCATACGCTTGAGCAAACTGTTTTGCTGCGCGAACCACATGGATTGTTGGACGGCGATGGCGCTGTTGAGGACGGCTCCTGCCGGGCTGGTGCCTTTTTTTACGAAGTGGTCGCCATCTTTGACGATTTCCTCAATGCCCCAGTCGATCGGATCCCACTGCCAGTGTTCGGTGCCGTCGCCGGTAATGAGGCCGGGCAGTACGTCGTTGGGATTGAGTTGGCCATCACCGGTGGTGTCCACATGCACGGTGCCGTCACCGGTAGCGGTTTCTACAGTGATGGAGCCGCCGTCGCCAGTGTCGGTGTTGACGCTGAGGTTGAGGGTGCCGGTGTGGGTCAGGTTGTCGAAGGTGACGTCGTAGTCGCCGATGTTCCAGGTGCCATGATTTTCGCCGTAGTTGCCGTGGCTGTCTTGGTTGAAAGTCCAAGTACTGTCGCCGCCGGTGATGAGGTTACCGCCGTTGTAGCCGCCGCTACCGGTGGCGCCGTCGCTGATGGTGACGGTGACGGCGGCGTTGTAGTTCTGGTTAATGTCACTGATGATGATGCTGCCGGTGCCGCTGACGGTGAGGTCGATGACGGCATCATCATTGCCGCTGACGGTGCCGGTGATGGTCGCGCCGTTGCTGGCGGTGACGGTTAGCGTGCTGTGGTCATTGGCGGTGAGGTCGCCGGTCAGGGTGCTGTCGGCAAGGTTAAGTTCGGTGCGGGATGAATCGATGGCATTGACCCGACCGGTGAGTGACGAGTTGTCGTCCAGGCTGACGGTGGAGGTGGCGGAACCTTTGAAATTCGCGTCGCCGATCAAGGTGACGTGTTCCTCCACTCGCAGCGTGGTTACGGTGGGGACGTCCACTTGTTGACCGTCACTGGAGGTGAGTATGCTGGAGAAGGTCAACGCCGAGGTGCCGCTTAATACCGCGCCGCCCTTGATGGTAAAGTCATTGTTGATGCTGTAATTTTGCAATATCGCCGTAGTTTGCGATGAGGCGCCATCGTTGACATTCAAGGCGTTGCCCTGTTGCGCGGTGTAACGGCCGCCATCGACCACCAGGATTCTGACCGAGTCCACCCCGTTGCCCACGTTAATGGCGCTGGCCCGTTCGTTGAAGGTGGTCACCTCGACATCGGTCAACCGCACCGTGATTACCGAAGTAGTAAGGGTGCTGCCGGCCAATTCGACGCCGTTGCCGAGGATGCCATAAGTCTCCACTTTGACCTGTTCTGCGATGAGTTGGCCTGAGCCGGAACCAGCGAAATATGTCGCCACCAAACCCAACGCATTGGAGCCGCTAGTGGTGATGGTTGAATTGGTGATGGCGCAGTCGGCACCATAAAAAGCGAAGGCGCGGTCACCTTCGGTCGTAATATCCAACCCGTCCGCCACAACCTGGCTGCCGTTGCTGCCGTTAATTCCCATGCCCGCATACCCCGTGGTTTTGATGGTTACGTCACGCAACAGGCCGGTCGCGCTGCCGGTCAGATAAATCCCATAACCAGTGGAACCGCTGGTGGTGATGGTGCCGCCAGTCAGTGTCAGTTGGCCTTGACTGTAAACGTATGCGCCATACTTGCTGCCGTTGCTGGTACTATTGAAGGTGGAGCTGAGGGTGATGTTGGTGCCCTCGTACAGGGTCTCGCGGCCGCTGACTTGCAGGGCAGCTTGGTTGGAGACGGCTTCGTAGGTTTTATCCGCTTCCGTCCAAGTGCCGCTGGTGACGACTTTGTTTTCCGCGAAGACATTCAACGCGGAGACGCCGAGGGCGCAGAGGAGGGTTAGTATCAGGGTTAGGTTTCGTGTTTTCATGTTGGGGGTTTTCATAAAGTTTTTTTTGAGCTTCATTAACGCAAAGGGGCAAAGGCGCAGAGATTTTTTTGGTTTGGTTTTTTTGTTTTTTTAATTAACAAAAATCTTTGTGCTCTTTGTTCCTTGGCGTCTTTGCGTTGATGTGGCTCTGGTTCTTTTTGAGGTTAGTTGATGAGTTTCTTGTCAGTGTCGCTCCAGGGGCCTTGCTAGAGGCGAGGGTTGAGCCAGGCGGCGCGGGCGAGGAGGTATTTGCCTTCCGCCGCGTCGTCGAAGATGAGGGTGTGGTGTTTTCTGGTGAGGATGGCTTGTTGCCAGTCGGCAGCGTCCTCGAATTTGTATTGCAGCAGCACGCCGTAGTGATTCGGGTCGGCGAGGTAGGTGGTGGGGTGGCCGGCTTGGTTATTATATAGGTAGATGTCCACGTCATGATGCTGGCCGGTGACTAGGCTGATGATCGGCGCTTCGGGCGGTGGCGGCAGGGGCTGATGGTGGACGGGGTGACGGGGACGGATGCCCATCGCGTCAAGACCTTCGTCTGTCACCAAAAGATTACCGAGCAGGTAATTGACGAAACCGGACAAGAAGGCGCGTAAGGCAGTGGCAGCGGCGTTCTTGGCGGCGACGGTGAAGTGGTTTCTGGTTTCAATGGCAGCGTTGGCGTTGTAGGCGGCCTCGTAGGCATTGTTCAGGTCAGTTAACTGTTGCAGCAGGCTGAGGCTGATGTTCCATTGGGCTGGGGCCTGGTTTTTACGGCAAGTGGTTTCGATTAGCCGGCTGTAGGGCAGTAATTCACTTTCCTTGCGCGGGAGGTTTCCGTTAGGGTGGGCACTCATGGTATTTTCTTTCGTTAGTTATTTATTTTCAACTGGTTAAGATTGCCCGACCAAGGGCAAAGGGGGTGGCGACGGGGAGTAAAGACGTTCTTCTTTGGCTCAATGTAGAACCTCTTTGCGGCAATGTAGAACCTCTTTGTCACGATGTAGAATGCCTTTGCCGTGATGTAGAACCTCTTTACGGCGATGTAGCACGACTTTGCCGCGATGTAGAACGTCTTTGGCTCAATGTAGAATGACTTTACGGCGATGTAGAACCGCTTTGCCGTAATGTAGGACTGCTTGACACCGATGTAGCACGACTTTGCGGCAATGTAGCATGACTTCAGGGCAAAACTGGCTGTCTTTGGCGCCCGGCGATACGATTGGTTCGTATGGGGAATGAAACAGGTAAAATTTCTCCTGAAAATCAGGGCCTCAGAGCGAGGGAGCGAGGGAGCGAGGGTAACTTACCCGCCCGGCTGCCGCGTTGTCAAGCTCGAAAATCATGGGGTGCAAACTAACGGGTTGTTGGGCAGCGTCAAGAGGAATTTTAAAAGTTTTTTGGTTGCATGGAATCTCGCCAACTAAAAAATCAGAAAACTTCCCCTTCCCTTCGTGCCTTGGTGTCTTCGTGGTTCAAAAATGCTGCTCCGCCGGCTGCTGGTGGCGGGGTTGAGCCAGTTTTTTATAATTGACGTTGCATGGCGGGAGAAATTTTGTAGCCTCGTAAGCTCCATGATCGTTAAACGTCCCAGGCTTAGTTTGCTGGAATCGCTGTATGTGCCGGCTTTGGCGACTGGGTTATGCATTACGTTTAAACATTTTGCCAGGACTTTGAAGGCGATTGTGCTGCGCAATAAAATCAATCGCCCGCGCACGTTGATGGATTTTTCCCAGCGGGATATGGTGACGATGCAGTATCCGGAGGAAAAATGGCCGGTGCCGGAAGGGTATCGCGGCGCGCCGACGCTGATCAAGGACGAGGATGGGCGCGAGAAGTGCGTGAGTTGCCAGCTTTGCGAGTTTGTCTGCCCGCCGAAGGCGATTAAAATCACGCCGGGCGCCGTCACTGACAGCCGTTATGCCAAGGTCGAAAAGGCGCCGCAGGAGTTTGTCATCGACATGGCGCGGTGCATTTACTGCGGTTTTTGCGAGGAGGCTTGCCCCGAGGAGGCGATTTTTCTCAACAAGGATTATCATATTTTGACGGATTACAGCCGCAACAGTTTGCTGCATAACAAGCGGAAGTTGTATGAGATGGGCGGGGTGGTCCGGCGGCCGATCAAGAAGTGGGAAGGGAAGTAATGCAAAACTCAAAGCTCAAATCGCAAAACCACAGCGCAAAAGTCAAAACCAGGCTGGCGCCTAGGTCATACCGCGTCAGCGACTTTTGCATTTTGAATTGCAACTTTGCATTTTGATTTTTGAACTTTGAATTTTATGATGCTCGAACCGTTGACGTTCTGGATTTTGGCAATAGGGCTGATAGTGGCCGCATGGTCAGTGATTTTACAGCGCAATCCCGTGGCCAGCGCCCTGTCACTGGCAGCGGGCTTCGTGCTGCTGGGGATTTTGTTTCTCACGCTCGGCTCATCGTTCCTGATGATGGCGCAAATCATCGTGTACGCGGGCGCGGTGATGGTGCTGTTTTTGTTCATCATCATGCTGCTGGATCTTAAAACCGAGGAAAAACGCCCGGTGCCGTACGCGCGGCTGACGGTGGCGGTGCTGATTGCCGCGGCGTTCGGTTGTTTTTTGGGCACGGCGCTGACGGTGGTGCCGCGCGGCGGCGAGGTGTTGTCCTGGGCGCAGCCGGCGCCGCCGATGGACGCGGGCCGGATCGGCGAATTGCTGTTTGCCAAGTATGTACTGCCGTTTGAAGTGACGGGGGTCTTGCTGCTGGTGGCGACGGTCGGCGTGATTGTGCTGGGCAAAAAGGAGGCCAAGTGATGGAACCGGTTACGCAAATCACCCTGAATCATTATCTGGCGCTGAGCGGGGTGTTGTTCATGATCGGCCTGATCGGGGTGATGCTGCGCCGGAATATCATCGTGATTTACATGGGATTGGAGCTGATGTTGAACGCCGCCAATCTCGCGCTGGTGGCGTTCAGCCGGTTCGGCGCCGCGCCGAATCTGGACGGGCAGGTCATGGTGTTTTTCATCATTACCGTGGCGGCGGCGGAAGTGGCGGTCGGCCTGGCGCTGATGGTGGCGCTGTATCGCCTGAAACAAACCACCAACACGGGGGATTTGACCTCGCTGAAGTTTTAAGTTTATGAACTGGGTTGTCTTGCTTGCTCCGCTGGTGTCCGCCGTGCTGATTACGCTGGTGCTGCACCCGATGAAAAAAGTCTCGGTGTCGGTGTCGATTCTGGCCTGTGCGCTGTCGTTCGTCGCGGCAGTGAAAATTTACCTCGCCGACGGCCAGGTGCCGCTGCCGGCGGTGACCTGGCTGGATGTGCCGGGCGCACTGACAGTGACTCTCGGCGGTCTGACCGACCATCTCTCGACGCTGATGCTGCTCGTCGTCAGCGGCGTCGGGCTGTGCATCCACATCTTCGCCTGGGGCTACATGAAGGACGACCCAGGCGTCGCGCGCTTCTTCGCCAAGCTCTCGCTGTTCATGTTCTCCATGCTCGGCATCGTGCTCGCGGACAATCTGGTGATGATGTTCATCTTCTGGGAACTGGTCGGCCTCAGCTCGTACTTGCTCATCGGCTTTTGGTTCGAGCGACCGTCAGCGGCGGAGGCGGCGAAGAAGGCGTTCATCGTCAACCGCCTCGGCGACTTCGGTTTCCTGCTCGGCATCCTCGGCGT